>JBBQQN010000006.1:0-52259 GCA_038215845.1 Flavobacteriales bacterium
TTCAAAATGAAACCCATCCATTTGGGACGGAATTAAACGTGGAAGAAGAAAATTATAAATGGATGAAGCACAGCATTTATCCCGCTAAAAAATTGGAGGAACCTTACCGCGTTCTGATTGGGGGACCAACTTGTAAGATGCCATATAGTGCCAGTATTTTCAATATTTCTGCAATGAGTTATGGTGCTTTGAGCAAAAATGCGGTTATGGCGCTGAACTTGGGGTCGAAGGCAGGTAATTTTTTTCATGATACTGGGGAAGGGGGAATTGCTGAATATCATTTAAAAGGTGGCGACTTAGTTTATGAAGTAGGCACGGGATACTTTGGCTGCCGTACCGAAGACGGCAATTTTTCACCAGAAAAATTCAGGGAGAAGGCAGCGATACCCGCAGTAAAAATGATTGAAATAAAAATCTCCCAAGGTGCCAAACCTGGGCACGGTGGGGTCTTGCCTGCAGTAAAAAATAATGAGGAAATAGCTAAAATTAGGGGGGTAAAACCACACACTACCGTGCTTTCACCTCCCGGGCATAGTGCTTTTTCAGATGCAGAGGGACTGTTGCGATTTGTACAACAAATGCGGGAGCTTTCCAATGGTAAACCTATTGGTTTTAAACTGTGCATAGGGAGCAAAGCAGAGTTCATAGAAATTTGTGAGAAAATGGTAGAAACCGGTATAAAACCCGATTTTATAACTGTTGACGGTTCTGAAGGTGGCACGGGAGCTGCTCCGATAGATTTTTCAAATTACGTGGGTATGCCGTGGGAAAAAGCGTTGGCTTTTGTGGTAGATAGCCTTAACGGCTATGGCCTTAAAGACGATATAAAAGTAGTGACAGCCACTAAAATATTTACAGCTTTCGATATTTTTAAAGCACTATGTTTAGGAGCTGATGTCTGTAATTCAGCACGGGGAATGATGATTGCCTTAGGGTGTATTCAGGCTTTGCGCTGCGATACCAATAAATGCCCGACGGGAGTTACTACAAATAACCCTAGATTGATGCGTGGATTGGTAGTAGAGGAAAAATGGAAACGCGTAAAAAACTATCATCATGAAACTCTGGATGATTTTCTTGAACTATTTGCTGCGGCGGGCTGTACAGAACTTTCGCAACTCAATAGAAATTTCATATTTAAACAGATTGAGGGAGATATAAAATGCTATGAGGAAATTTATCCTAGTATTCCATTAGGGGAATATCTGAAAAATGAATAACTTTAGAACGCGCTAACGCATAAAAAATAATAGCTCATTATGAAAAAAGTGATGATTGCTTTGGATTACAATCCCAATTCCGAAAAAGTGGTAACTATGGGATATGAACTGGCCCAAATGATGCAAGCAGAAGTATGCTTATTTCATGTACTGGCAGATGTGCGTTACTATGGGATGCAATACGAACCATTTATGGGTTATGAAGGGTATGCCTTTCCGGTTGATTATAAAATACAGGATGAAATGCTTAAAGTAGCCCAAGATTATCTTGAAAAAACTGCGGCCCATTTAAATGGTCCCAATATATCTACCCACCTTGCGGAAGGCGATACAGCCAAAACAATCTTGGAATATTCAAAAGAGTGGGGGGCAGACCTTATTGTTATGGGTACACACGGGCATGGAACCTTGGAAAAATTGTTTTTGGGAACAGTAGCCTCGGGGGTTTTGGAACATACCAAAATCCCAGTTTATATGGTGCCGACAGAAAAGTAGTTTAAAATTTAAAGAGGCTTATTCTGCTCCAGATTTTCATTGTCTTCTCCACCCTGACTGAAAAGTTTGTTTTCTTCATCGCGAAGTCCATTTCCATTTGATTTTTTGGCTTGGTTGCTTCCAGGTACATCTAGATTTGTACATTCAAAATCAACTTTTCCTTTGCGATCGCGCAGTTGTTGGTCGTCCCTGCCATCCCCATGAACGTTTTCTTGGGAAAGTATATCTCTATCGTGTTTTGTAACGTTTGGATTATAGGGAAGTCCTTTTTCGGTCTTTTTTTCTTTGGAAGCGGAAGTATTTTTTTCTGACTCTTTCATAGGTGTGTTTGTGTTTAAAGATATTTAATATTGAAAAGAGTGCGCCCTAAATTAACAATTTATAAATAAAATATAACAGTCATTTAAGGATTTGCCCGTAAATTGGTACCTTCGCAATTAATTCTTTTAAATAAAAATATGGCTCTTTCCAACAACGATATAATGAAAAAACTGCGGGTGGCACACAAACTTCGGGACGAGGATATCGTTAAGATCTGTTCGCTTGTTGATTTTAGCGTTAGTAAAAGTGAGCTCGGAGCTATTTTTAGACACGAAACCCACGAAAAATATATGGAGTGTGGGGATCAATTTTTAAGAAATTTTCTCAATGGATTGGTAATCCATCTGCGGGGGCCGATGCCGGCAAAGCAGGCTGCAAAACCTAAAGCTGCTACTGAGACAAATGGAAAATCTGCGCCAAAAGACCAATACATTCCAAAAAGCAAACCTATTTCCAAAAAGTAAAAAAGCTGAATTAAATTTCTTTAATCCAGCTTTAGTGCCTTATCTGTTTTATAAGTTTCAATAGATGTATCTGCATGTTCTTCTAATTGTTGGGTCTTCAAATAAATGTTGATTTCCATTAAGATAGTTAAGGGTATGCTGTTTCTGCGATCCGCATTTTATTCTTTTTTGAAGATTTCGTAAGGTTTTCATGGTTTTTGGTTTTATGCTAATTTGTTTAACTCTGCGTGTTTGGAGTATCGCTTATTTAAAACGTCTTTTTGAATTCCAGGTATACGCTTTTGAGGTGTTGGGTCTGTGTAAGTTCTCGTTACTGTCTAAAGTTCTCATGATTTTAAATTTTTAATTGTTAGTAATTCTAAAACTATCTGCATCTTCTTTTCATATTCCAAGAATATGCTTTTGATGTTTTCATTTTTTGTGTTAACAGGTTGCTGTCTAAAGTTCTCATTGTTATATTATTTTAGGGTTATACTTAAAAGACGCAGGAAACATAAATCTGTTACAGTACTATGCAATGCAAAGTAATGATTTAACAAAAAATTAACTTTTGGGGGAATATTTTGCTGATAATTAAGAAGTAAATTTTTTTAACACAGCATTAACCCTCAAGGCTTTGCCAAATGGTTGTTGGATAGCTGCTTTCGTTATATATTTGCATCCTCAAATCACACTTTTGCAGTATTTAGAACCCTATATTTAAAATGAACACCGTTAGAAAATCTGAGACAAATAAATTTAAGCGCGCCCATTTGTATTATAAATACACGGGGTTTTATTCATTTGTGGGCCACAGTTTAAAGAAGGCCATAATTCCCATAATCCTTGTTATTGTCGCACTGATAGTTTTGGATCTTTATGTGATTGATTTTAGCAATGTGTTTACCTATGTAACCGAAACCTACGCACCTCTAAACATTTTATTTGTTTTTCTTGCCTCGGAGTCTCTTTTTGGACTGGTTCCTCCAGAAATCTTTATAGCTTGGAGCGATAAAATGCCGCAACCTATGCTGTATTTAACCATTTTGGCCAGCCTTTCTTATTTGGGGGGTATTATTTCATACTTCATTGGAAAGTGGATTCTTCGTATACCACGGGTATATGATTATGTAGAAGTTAAAATGAAAAAGCACCTTAAGCAAATACAAAAGTGGGGTGGCTTTTTAATCGTGGTAGGAGCCTTATTGCCCATTCCTTATTCAATGACCAGTATGGCAGCAGGAACGATTAATTATAAATTCAGGAATTATTTATTATTTGGTCTGCTTCGTTTTGTGCGTTTTTATCTTTATGCCATTGCCATATTCAGTTTGGTATAGTACTTTTGCTCTACCGAAACATTACGTTTCCGGAAGAACCACTTTACATTTTAAAATTCCAAGTATTTTTTGATGAAGAAAACTGATCCCTATGCCGCCTTACGTTATCGGGAGTTTAACCTTTTTCTTTTAGTTCGTTTCGCGATGGTCTTTGCGTGGAGTATGCAGTTTGTAGTCATTGAATGGGAAGTATACAGCATTACCAAAAACCCACTTTCTTTAGGTATCATTGGTTTAATGGAAGTTGTTCCGGCCGTTTCCATGGCTTTGTTTGCTGGGCACATAGTGGATCAGATGGAGAAGCGTGGGCTTTTGGTTAAATGTATTTTGGGGTTCTCGGTTGTTAGTCTTGGTCTATTTTTGCTTACTTGGCCCAGAGTAGTGGGGGACCTTTCCACCGATACTGTTCTATATTCCGTTTACTTTTTGGTATTTCTTGGGGGTATTGTGAGAGCTTTCTTGGGACCCACCATTTTTTCATTGTTTTCTTTATTGGTTCCGAAAAAAGTATATCCAAACGCCGCTACATGGAGTAGTTCGGTTTGGCAAATGGGTTCGGTTGTAGGTCCTGCAACGGCAGGTTTCTTTATTCATTGGATTGGGGTACATTGGTCCATGTGCTTTGTATTTGCCTTTTCGTTGATAGCTTTGCTATTGTTGTTTCAGATTCCTAAAAAGCCTATTATGAACCCCAACATAGGAGAACCTGTAATGAAAAGTTTAAAGGAAGGGATTAAGTTCGTGATGAACACTCGCGTGATTTTGGGCGCTCTTACCTTAGATATGTTTGCAGTGCTTTTTGGGGGAGCGGTGGCTTTGCTTCCTATTTATGCCCAGGACATCCTTAAAGTGGGGCCGGAAGGTTTCGGAATACTTCGCGCAGCCCCTGCAGTTGGCGCTTTGCTGATTATGTTTACCTCTGCACATTTTCCGCTTAACAAAAATGCTGGTATGAAATTGCTTGCCGCAATATTCGGTTTTGGTATTTGTATTATTGTGTTTGGGATTTCTACGTGGTTTTGGGTTTCTGTAATTGCCCTTTTCTTAAGTGGCGCCACCGATGGTATTTCCATGGTTATACGCTCTACTATTTTACAGCTGCGAACCCCGGACGCTATGCGTGGACGTGTTGCTTCCGTGAATTCTATGTTTGTTGGTTCTTCAAATGAACTGGGTGCTTTTGAAAGTGGTCTTACCGCAAAATTAATGGGAACGGTAACCGCCGTTGTTTTTGGTGGCGGAATGACAATACTTACAGTAATTGGCACCGGATTCTTCTTTCCAAAACTTCGGAGATTGGATTTGCGAAAGGATTTGGAAGAGCACGAACGGCAATAAGCTTTTATCCTATTCTTTTCCCGGTTTCATTTTTACAAGTCGGAAAATTTTTATTGGAGCGTCATTGAGCACCTTCATTTCCAAGGTGTCATGGTTCGCACTTAATGTGTAGCGGTATGTTATTTCATCTGTCGTTGTTGAACCTTTTTTAGAAACAGCATTTTTCACCTTTACATTTTTGAGATATATATTGGCGGCATCGGCATTCCACTGTGAGTTTGAATGAAAGTCTCCTGCTAGTCCCGTTAGAACTAATGAATCTTTATAGAATTGTAATTGAATGGGTGTATAATCAGTATCTATTGAAGTCCACGTGCCCAGTAATGGTTTATTGAATTCGGAGGTTTCACATGCAGCAAAAATCAATAACAACAAAATGGCAGAAGCTTTGATAATATTTTTCATATAAATATTTATGAGAGTTTAATTGAAGTAAAATGTTACAACTTGATTTAATTGATGCAAATATCTAACCTTTAATTTGAAGATGGTCTAAGTTATGCCCAAGAAGCGTTTTTTTTCCCACACTTTTAAATCCGAGTTTTAGATATAATTTTTTAGCCTTCGGATTTATTTCATCAACCAATAAGCCTAAAGTTTCGTCATTCTTTTTTACATAAAGATCAATTAAAAACTTCAACATTTCAGAGCCAATACCTTTTCCTTGAAAGTCCTCACGCACTCCGATGGCATCTATGTAAAACTCTCCGGCCTGGGTTTCATCTTCAATTTGCAAAGTTATATTGAAATGCTTTTTAATATATTCCAAAATGGGCTGCCGAAATTCCTGGAGTTTTGCACCATCATATACATTTACTACTGCTATTATATCATTTTCTTCTTCTGCAACCCAACAATTCTGGTAGGAATATTGGTTGTCTTCCCTCTTTATGAATAGCTCCAAAAATGATTTTGCCTTAGAATAGTCGGTTTCATCTATGAATTTATAAACCATATTTTTCATGACCAACAATATCAATGGGGCAATAAATTTGGCATCTTTTGGGGTGGCATTTCTGATTGTCATTTCTATAAAAGTATTTAGTAACGAGTATTAAGTATTGAGTGATTTATGACCATTGCATCCACTGAAGTCTGATGGCATTAAGTATGGCCAGAAATGCTACTCCTACATCGGCAAACACAGCTTCCCACATGGTTGCCATGCCAACAGCGCCAAGCGTGAGTACTATAATTTTGACTCCAAAGGCGAGGGCAATGTTCTGCCAAATAATTTTTCGGGTGGAACGTCCTATTTTTATAGCTCTGGCAATTTTGGAAGGATGGTCGGTTTGGATAATTATGTCGGCTGTTTCTATAGCCAAATCACTTCCAAGCGCTCCCATGGCTATTCCCACATCACTGGCGGCTATTACAGGAGCATCGTTGATGCCATCGCCTATAAAAGCAACCTTTGTTCCGGATATCTTTTTAAGAGCTTCCACTTCGTTGAGTTTGTCTTCGGGAAGCAATCCGCCCTTTGCTTGCTGCAAACCTAGTTCAGTACCTATTTTTTCGGTAATGGAAACTTTATCCCCAGAAAGCATAATAATATTTGATATGCCAGCTTTCCGCATTTGTTTAATGGCTTCATGCGAATCCTCTTTTAATTCATCGGCAATTGTTACGTAGCCTTCAAAATTTCCATCTATTGAAATCATTACGATAGATTCAACAATAGTATCAGTTTCCGAAGGAACTTCAACATTATTTGAAATCATTAATGCTTTGTTGCCCACCAAAATTGTTTTTCCATTTACTGTTCCGCGAAGGCCTTTACCAGCAATTTCACTGACATCTGTAGCCTCCATTTTTTTGCCCTCAATTTCGTAACCCATGATGGCGCGGGCAATGGGGTGTGTAGATTGTGCTTCCAAAGCCAATAAAAAAGGCATCATTTCAGCTTCGGTAGTGGAGTATGTTTTGATTTCCTTGATTTTAAAAATTCCTTTTGTCACCGTCCCAGTCTTATCCATTACAACCGTATTGATTTTGGTGATGGTGTCCAAAAATGAAGCTCCTTTGAAGAGAATTCCATTTCGCGAAGCTGCTCCCAGGCCACCAAAATAACCCAGCGGGATAGAAATTACCAAGGCGCAGGGGCAGGAAATTACCAAAAATATCAGCGCGCGATATAACCAGTCCCTAAATACATAGTCTGCAACAAAAAAATAGGGGAGCAGGGTGAGGGCAATTGCCAAAAAGACAACTATGGGCGTATAGACCCGCGCAAATTTGCGAATAAAAAGTTCTGTTTTTGATTTGCGGGAAGTTGCATGCTGTACCATCTCCAATATCCTTGCTATAGAGCTGTCATTAAAAGATTTAGTGGTTTCTATCTCAATAGTCTTGTCAAGATTGATGCTTCCGGCAAAAACTGTTTTTCCGTTTTCGATACTGTCAGGTTTACTTTCGCCCGTTATGGCTGCAGTATTTAAAGAAGCTTTGTTGGAAAGCAATTTTCCATCCAAAGGAATTTTCTCCCCTACACGTACTTGAATCTTTTCGCCAATATTAACTTCTTCAGGATTTACTGAAATATAAGTCCCTTTTCTATAAACCAATGCTGTGTTTGGACGTACATCCAGCAAGGCCTTTATATTTCCTTTAGCTTTTTTTACTGCGGAATTTTGAAATAATTCCCCTACGGAATAAAATAACATTACCGCTACTCCTTCGGGATATTGGCCAATGGCAAAGGCACCGATGGTAGCAATGGTCATAAGAAGGAACTCTGTAAAAAAATCACCTCTTACAATGCTGTCCCATCCTTCCTTCATCACAGGAAATCCAACAGGAATATATGCTATAATATACCAAATGAGGCGTTGCCAATCAGTAAAGAGGGCAACTTCAAAATATTCCAACGTTATGCCCGCTAGCAACATTATAAAACTGACAATAGCTGGGATATAGGTTTTTAATCCTTCGTTTTTATTCTCGTTATTTTGTTGATCGGAATGGCTACAACAACCTTCCTCCGTAGTTAAATTGCGGAGGTTTAATTTTTCTTTTTTCATTCAATTTTTCTTCAATTAGCCTTCAGAATTATAGAACCATTCTTCGGCTTTTTTAATTGCTTCCTTAATGGCCTTAGCTTCTGAAATATTACCTTCTTCCATAAGGTTTTGGGCAATTTCCAAAGCTTTTTCCCGGACGGGAGGGCTAAGGTCATCTAGATCTGCTTTAAAGTTTTCAAATGTCCAATCCATCGTGGTCTATTTAAAGCACAAGTTATTCAATTAAAGTATGCAATGGAAGTGCATTAACTGGAGCATTTATCGCAAATACCTTTGATTACCAAATTGGCATTTTCAGCTACAAAACCTTCGGGAAGGTTAATTTGCGGTATTTTATGATCTGTGAGACAAATGGTTTCATCACATTTATTGCAATGGAAATGGAGATGGAGATCGGTTTCAATTTCGCAGTTGCAGCCTTCCTCGCAGAGGGCATATTTGGCAATGCCGGTACCGTCGTCAATTTGATGGACGATTCCTTTTTCTTCAAAGGTTTTTATGGTTCTGTAAAGCGTGGTACGGTCTGCCTTGGCAAAGTTATTTTCAATATCGGTCAATGCAGCGGCGGCCTGCTTTTCTGAAAGGAATTTAAAAATAAGAATCCGCATTGCGGTTGGCCTCACATTGTTTTTCTGTAATAATTTCTCTATCTCGCCCATAAATTTAGTGACTGTGTTCGGCAGAGCCTTTTTTCATTTCTGCAAGTAAATAATACGCATTGTTATGTGCAAATCTAGAGTTGGGGGCTATAGGATTTAGAAAATTGATTCCAACCCATTCTCCATCTTGGGATGTTTTAAAAATTTCAACGGGTTCAAAACTCCAGGCATCGCCTTCTTTTTTGGCTGTGAATACATAAAATTTATCACCATCCTTTCCAATAGCTCCCTCCGGAATTGCAATTACCGGAACAGTATTTTCAACTGCAATTTTACCCTGAATGTACATTCCGGGAATCAAATCGCCTTCTTTGTTTTCAATTTCGGCGTGTACGTGTACCGCTTTCGGACCTTTTTCAAAAGTTTGACTAATTGAATAAATAGTTGCCGAAAGCTCTTTTCCAGCAAGAGATTGGACAATAAAATTCACTGTCTGCCCCTCTTTTATTTTACTCACATCTTTTTCAAAAACCATTAAATCTGCATGCACGTGATGGGTATCAATAATTTCGAACATATTGGTTTGTGGTTCCACAAACTGACCAATTTTTACAGAAACCGACTGAACTGACCCATCGATAGGGCTTCGCAGACCAACACGTTGGTATATTGTACCATTGCGAACTCCAGAGGTGTTTATATTTAACTGCTGTAATTGCGCTTCCAGTCCTTTTGCCATGCTAAGTGAAGCTTGATAATCTGCTTCTGCCTTTTGAAAATTCATTCCTGAACCTACTCCGGCATTATACAATTTTTGTTGACGCTCGTATTCCTTTTTCAAAAATAAGCTATTGCTATAAGCATTCATATATTGCGTCTGTTTTTCAACAATATTTGGGTGTGATAAATAGGCCACAACTTGACCATTTTTCACTTTATCGCCCTCTATTACTTCAATAGATGCAACGTTTGCACCCACAACAGCAGTAATTATTGCTTCATTTTGTGGCGGCACTTCCAATTCGCCGTTAGCTTCAACGTATCCGCTCATAGGCCTTTTGGCTAAAGTATCCACTTTCATTTGAAGAGCCTCAAACTGCTTTGCTGTCAGCATAATTTCGTTTTCAGAGTGTTCCTCTGTCACAATTGCTTCTCCTGAGGTTTCGTCAATTGGCTTTTTTTCACCACAGGAAATAATTCCAAAGAACAAAAAGAGGGCAAGTATTTTATATATAAATGAAGTTTTCATAATTATTGGTTTTTAAAATATTGAAGTTCAAATAGTGCGTTTAAATAATTGTCCAACGAGCCGAGCGCCTCTATTTCTGTTTGTATGGCATCGTGGATTAGTTGCGTAAAGGTGGCGTAATCCACGGCTCCTTCTGTATATGCGAGCAATGTGCCTTTACGCTGTTCTTTCGCCAAAGGCAAGGCTTCATTTTCATAAAAAATCCAAGTCTGTTGCCATTTTTGGTAATTTTGAAATGCCTGTTTGTATTCCGAGGCTAGTTGTTTTTCTTTAAACGAAGCGTTTGTTTGGGCAATTTCAATCTCCAACTTTGCGGCTTTTTTACGACTTCTTCCTGTCCCGGCCAAAATAGGAAGGGAGAGGCCGGCTTGATAACTGTAAAAACCACTTTCGCCATTCACTTGCTGCAAACCGCCCTGTAAATTTATTTTCGGCAATAAATCTGCTTTCGCGGCTTTATAATCTGCTTCAGCTGCAACTATTTGTTTTTGCGAAAGGACGTTCTCGGGATGATTTTTTAATTCGAAATCATTATTGAATGTTGAAAGATCCTGTTCGTTCAATTCATCGGGAACACTGTAAAAAAGCTCAGAACCTAGCCAAAGATTCAATTGCTGTAATGAAACTTGAAAGTCGCTAACCGCTTGCTGTCTTTTGTTTTTAACTTGCAGGGCTTGGTTTTTTGCAGCGGAATATTCCAATTTTGAAATAGCCTCTACTTCAAAATTCAGTTCTACAGAATTACTGAATTTCTTGTAAATGGAATCCAATTCAATATATAATTGAAGTTTTCTTTTATTCTGAAAAGCTTCTGCCCATGCTTTTTTCACTTCTTTTTCTATTTGAATTTCTGAAAGTCCGAAAGATGCTTCTGCAAGCGCAATGCGTTTTTCCTGTAAATTTCTTTTGGCACCAATCCCGAAAATATCGATATTGGATTGGCCAATGCCAATAGTGGTGTAAACTCCATTATCATTATTTATTTCTTCGCCCCCAGTGAAAATATCTGTGGTTCCAAAATTATAGGCTCCAGATTTTAAGGCTTGTTGTTTTTCAATTTCCAATTGTGAATTTTTCAACATTGGATAATTTTGCTTTGAAATATTTACCGCCTCATTTAAAGAAACCATGGGAATAGAATCCTGTTTTTGCTGGGAAAAACCTTGAAAAGGCAGACAGAAAATCAATACAAAAACAGATGTTACAGTAATCCACTTTTTCTTCACTTTCAATTTTTCAGAACGCCTTTCAACCCATTGATAAAATATTGGTAATATAAATAACGTAAGTAGGGTAGAAGTGAGCAAACCACCAATAACCACGGTTGCCAACGGTCGTTGCACTTCTGCTCCCGCCGAAGCTGAAATTGCCATGGGAAGAAATCCCAATACATCTGTAAATGCCGTAAGCATAATGGGGCGAATCCTTCTTTTTGTTCCTTGAATTATTCGGTCTTTTAAATTGGTTACTCCTTCATCTTTCAGTTCATTTAGTCCACTAATCATCACCAATCCGTTTAAAACTGCAACGCCAAAAAGCACAATAAATCCAACCCCTGCAGAAATGCTGAAAGGCATATCGCGTAGCCAAAGCGCAAAAACTCCCCCAATAGTGGCCATGGGAATCGCTAAATAAATCATCAGCGTTTGTGGGAAGGATTTTAAAGCGAAATAAATAAGCACGAAAATAAGAAGCAGTGCAATCGGAACTACTGTTTTTAAACGTTCGCTGGCGCGCTCCAAATTTTCAAATGCGCCCCCGTAACGAATATAATAGCCGGGCGGTAATTCAAATTCTGTATCCAATTTTTTCTGAATATCTTCAACAACCGATTTTACATCCCGATCACGAATATTGATTCCCACATACGTTCTTCTATTTGTATTGTCGCGGCTTATCTGCATCGGGCCGGGTTCATAACTTATTTCCGCAATCTCACGAAGTGGAATCTGTGCATTGGATGAAAGATTGATAAACAGATTTTGGAGGTCTTCAATGCTCGCACGGTTTTCAGCCTTTAATCTGACTACCAAATCGAAACGTTTTTCACCTTCAAAAATCACCCCAGCTTGACCACCGGCAAAAGCGGCTTGCACAATGCCGTTGAGATTGTTTATTTCCAATCCGTACTGAGCCAATTTGTTACGGTTATAATTTATTGTAATTTGCGGTAGTCCTTCCGTAGCTTCTACTTTCATATCGGCTACTCCGGGAACTGTTGAAATTAGACGGCCCATTTCTTCTGCTTTGCTAGCTAGAATATCTAAATCTTCCCCAAAAAGTTTGATAGCAACATCTTCGCGAACGCCTGTAAGCAACTCGTTAAAACGCATTTCAATGGGTTGGGTAAATTCATAATTTACTCCGGGAAGTATGCTAATAGCCTCTTTCATTTTATTGAGAAGCTCTTCTTTTGATTTAACCGAAGTCCATTCATCCGAAGGTTTCAGAATCACAAAAACATCTGCAATGTCCATTGGCATGGGGTCTGTAGGCACATCTGCCACGCCAATTCTACTTATAACATGTTCAGCTTCGGGAAAATTCGCTTTTATAATTCCCTCAATTTTTGTGGTAGTTTCAATAGTTTCGGTGAGTGAACTTCCTGGTTTTAGAAGTGCGTGAAAAGCAATATCGCCTTCATCCAATTGGGGAATAAATTCGCCGCCCATTCGCATAAAAACAAAAACGGCAAGTGCAAAAAGCACTATTGCAGTACCAATTATCAGCTTTCCTTTCTTGAGTGATTTAATTAAAAGATTTTCATACTTGCGTTCCGTCCAATGGACAAAACGATTTCCGTAGCCTTTATGTTGGTCTTCCCTATTTTTTGGAGCGCGAAGAAAAAGTGCTGAAACCATTGGTACGTAGGTAAGGCAAAGAATCATTGCACCAATCATTGCAAAGATGAATGTGAGCGCCATAGGTTGGAACATTTTTCCTTCAACTCCTTCCAAAGCAAGAATGGGAAGAAAAACAATCAAAATTATCAACTGCCCAAAGAAAGCGGTATTCATCATTTTCTTTGAAGCCTTTGCTGCAATTTCATTTTGGGTTTCTGTGGAAATAGTTTTCTTTTTTGCGACATAGCTATATAGCAAAAAGACGGTTCCTTCAACAATAATAACAGCCCCGTCCACAATTATTCCGAAGTCTATTGCTCCAAGGCTCATCAAGTTTGCCCAAACGTCAAAAATATTCATCAAAATAAAAGCGAACAACAATGACAAAGGAATTGTAGAAGCAACAATCAACCCCCCGCGCCAATTTCCCAATAAGAGAACCAAAACAAAAATTACAATTAAACCACCTTCCAAAAGGTTATTTTTAACCGTGCCTGTTGTTTCCGCAATGAGTTCGCTTCTATCCAAAAAAGGCTCAATGGATATTCCTTCGGGCAAGGATTTTTGAATTTGCACCATTCGTTCCCGAACTTTTTCAATAACTTCATTGGAATTGGCACCTTTCAGCATTAAAATCATTCCGCCAACAGCTTCTCCTTTTCCGTCTTTTGTAAGAGCACCATAACGAACTGCGCTACCAATAGTAACTTCACCGATATCCTTCACTTTTATCGGAATGCCATTACTGTTTTTAACTACTATATTTTCAATATCCGAAACAGTTCTTGCAAGCCCTTCACCACGAATAAAGTTGGCTTGGTGATTTTTTTCGATATAGGCACCACCGGTGTTTTGGTTGTTATTTTCGAGTGCTTCGTAAACATCTGAAATGGTGATTCCAATTGCCAAAAGTTCATTGGGATCTACTGTAACTTCATATTGCTTTTTATTTCCCCCAAAAGCATTTACTTCAACTACACCTGGCACCATAGCCATTTGCCGACGCACAATCCAATCTTGAATAGTGCGTAGTTCGGTTAACGAATATTTATCGTTAAACTCCTCCTTCACTTCCAAAGTGTATTGATAAATTTCGCCAAGACCAGTAGAAATAGGCCCCATGGAAGGCTCTCCAAAACCCTCGGGAATTTGTTGACGGATTTCGGGAAGTTTTTCCGAAACCAATTGCCGAGGAAGATAGGTTCCCACTTCATCGTCAAAAACAATAGTAACCACCGATAGTCCAAAGCGTGAAACAGAACGAATTTCTCTCACATTTGGAAGGTTACTTAGAGCAACTTCTACCGGGTATGTTACAAATTGCTCAATATCTTCAGTACCAAGATTTGGCGATTGTGTTATTACCTGTACTTGATTGTTTGTAATATCGGGAACGGCATCTATGGGCACTTGCTTCATGCTCCAAATACCGCCCAGAATGAGGGCTAGGGTGAGCAGCCCAATAATAAATTTGTTATTAATTGAAAAATCAATGATTTTGTTGATCATGAATATTGGTTTAATTCAGTTAAACATAAAAGTGCAAATGGCTAAAGCCAAGCAACTTTGTTGTGAGGATTAAAAAATCACAACAGGATGTAGTTATCCTATAAAACTGAATTAAACTCGAGGGGGCTGTAAAAAGGCGTTGGGAATTTCTTCCCAAAAACTTTCGAAATGTGTGAAGGATTCTTTGGAAACGGGTTGAAACAATGGTTCAAAAACGATTCCAGTAATATCAATTGTGGGAACTTGGCAGCATTGGCAAATGCAAAAAGGAGAGCAAAGATCTGCAGCTTCATGGCTGTGATCGTTATCGTAGCTTACAAGTTTTTCAATCTGTAGATTTTCTGAAGCAGATTCACTATCGCTGCAGGGCACAAAATTGAGCACCAAAAAGTAAGCGGATAAGATGATTGCCAAAATTTTCAAGAAGCAAATATAGGAAAATGGAAGTGCAATAAGGTTGCAAAGTTTTTACGATCCTAAATATGAAATACAATTCAAAAGAATACCTTAATTTTAAGCAGTATAAACTGAACCTTTAAAAATGATAAAGAGCGAAAGCAATACAGCGCCAACTGATTTCACGTCTTATTTAATGAACACTGTTGGTTTACCACAAATAGAGGCAGAGCAATTGTCTTTTCCACTTCAGCGTATGCAGTATGAAAAAGGAGCTATACTTTTAAAGAGAGGAGAGGTTTGCAAACATTCCTTTTTTGTTGAAAAAGGGCTGTTGCGGTCGTATATGTTGGAAGAAGATGGAAAAGAGCACGTTATTCAGTTTGCGCCGGAAAACTGGTTTATTGTTGACAGGAGCAGCGTGTATTTTAACGATCCCTCAGAAAGTTATATTGAGGCCATTGAAGATACCGAGGTGGTTTTTATCGGGGAGGACTTTATGTGCCAAGCCGCGAAAGTTAGCTCCATTTTTGGCAGATATAATGATAAGCTTTTACATAACCATATTCGGCAAATGCAGAAACGTATTAATCTTTTGCTTGGAGCTACTGCAGAAAAACGCTATTTGAGTTTTATTGAAATGTATCCAAATTTGTTATTGCGCGTCCCACAATGGATGATAGCTTCCTACTTGGGAATTACCCCCGAAAGTTTGAGCAGGGTCCGCAAGGAACTGGCCCATAAAAACTTCAAACCGAGCTGATTTTTAGGCAAAAAATAGGACTAATCATAAATTAGTCCTTTCGTTTAAAATTAGGGTGGGCATTATTCCAAATATCCGAATTTTCCCATATTAAAATCGCTTATTGCTTGAACAAGTTCACTTCGGGTATTCATCACAAACGGCCCTTGGGCTGCAATTGGTTCGTTAATGGGTTCGCCACTCAATACTAAAACCACGGCATCATCAGTTGCCTCTATTGTAAATTCTTCACCATTATTGGCGAATAAGCCCAAACTGTCTGTTTTTATCGCTTCGGAATTATTTACAATAATATTTCCTTCGATCACCAAAACAGCTGTGTTATAATTTTTAGGAAAACTAAAAGTTGCCTTTCCGCCTTTGTTCAGTTTTGCGTTTAAAAGATTTACCGGAGTAAAAGTATAGGCTGAACCTTTTTCACCATTGTATTCCCCGGCAATTATTTCAACAATACCTGCATTATCGGGAAGTTCCACTTTTTTCATTTCGGCATTTGTGATGCCTTGGTATTTTGGAGTGCTCATTTTATCCTTTGCGGGAAGGTTGACCCAAAGCTGTACCATTTGGAAATAACCCCCAGCCTTACTGAAGTTTTCCTCGTGATATTCCTTGTGCAGAATTCCTGAAGCGGCCGTCATCCATTGTACGTCTCCTTCGCCAATTACTCCGCTGTTGCCGGAACTATCGTGATGGGCTACACTTCCTTTATAGGCTATGGTAACGGTTTCAAATCCTCTGTGGGGATGCACGCCCACGCCACGTGGCTGATCTGTAGGAGGGAAGTAAAACTTGCTGTTGTAATCCATCATTATAAAGGGGTCCATTCTTTCAAACCCTTCTCCCAAAGTGGAAGGAATATATTGGTGAACCCTAAACCCATCCCCAACCATATGTGGTTGCGGCGGTGTTAATACGCGTTCTATTTGTCGTGTTTTCATTGTAAAATGTTTTTATTTTTATAGTATAAAATTACGTCCTAAAACATTGTTTTCCATTGATGTATGGTAAGTTTTAGTGAACCGTATAAAAATTAAAAAAAATCGAGAACTCCATTTGTAAAACGAAGCTCTCGATACTCAAAAGGGGAACAGTAAAGTCTTTAAAATTTATTGTTTTACAAATTGAAGTGAAGCAATTAATTTCACTTTATCGCTTACTACAACACTTCCGGCTTCGGTAACTGCATTCCAAGTTAGCCCAAAATCTTTACGATTTATCTGGCCTTCAAATTCAAAACCGGCTTTAGTTTGTCCGTAAGGATCTACAGCTGTTCCGTTATAGTCAGTATCTAATGTTATTTCTTTTGTAACACCTTTAATGGTTAAATCGCCAACCATTTTTTCACCATCAAAGGATTTTGAGGTAAATGTCAATTTTGGATTTTTATCCGCTCCAAAAAAATCATCAGATTTTAAGTGATTGTCGCGGTCTTTGTTGTTGGTGTTTACCGAATCAATCTCTGCAGCAAAAGAGAAATGTGCATTTTTAAAATCATCGGTAGCTGTTTCAGCTTTTCCATCAAATTTTTCGAAACTACCGGAAACGGTAGAAATCATCATATGTTTTACCTTAAAGGTGATTTCTGAGTGAGTTGAATCGATATTCCAAGTGGATTTTGCGTTGTTTTCCATTTTTATAATATTTAAAAGTTATTATTATTTTGAACAACAAAAATAGGGTGAGAATAAAATCCTTGCATTGATGTATGATAAGAAAACGGCAAACTAAAGTGTAAGAATATAGTAGCTTTGTAGACAAACCCAACCATAATAAATATTAAGAAGAAAGTAAAAATGGAAAATAAAAATGTAGAAGTAATGACAGTAGGCGGAGGATGTTTTTGGTGTACCGAAGCTGTTTTTAATGAAATAAAAGGAGTGGAAAAAGTAGTATCTGGATATTCCGGGGGGAAAGTTCCGGGAATTCCTACCTATCGTGAAATTTGTTCCGGTTTAACAGGTCATGCCGAAGTGATACAAGTAACATTTGATCCATCCGTAGTTAGTTACGAAGATTTATTGGTAATATTTATGACCAGTCACGACCCAACTACTTTAAACAGACAGGGTGCAGATAGAGGGACGCAATACCGATCGGTTATTTTTTATCAGGATGAAAAACAAAAAGAAATTGCTGAAGCGGTTATTAAAGAAATAGCATCCTATTACGATAATCCTATTGTCACTGAAATCAGCCCGCTTGAAAAATTTCATCCTGCTGAAGCATATCACCAGGATTATTATGCAAATAATCAGTCCCAAGGCTACTGTAGCTCGGTAATTACTCCAAAATTATCGAAGCTCCGTAAAATGCATGCCGATAAATTGAAAAATTCATCAGTCAAATAAAAATATTTAAAGAACGATTTTATAAAACTTAATATTCCTTAAGGGGTAAAACCCTTTAATTTTCATAAGGGAAAATACCTTAAAAATTAAGGTAATTATCTGATTGTTAATACGCTGCACAAAACTACATTTGCTTCATAAAATATTAATCTAAATGTATTATGAAGACAAAAATTGTAGTTATTGGTATTATGGCACTATTCCTAATTGTACTGCAAGGATGCTGTAAACCAAGTGAAGTAATTGGAAGTGTAAACAATACACTGCATCCTCAGGAAACAAATAACTGGTGTTGGGCCGGTGTAACCCAGATGATTGCCCAAAATGAAGGAATAACCGTAACCCAATGCGATCTTGCAAACCATCGGTTTGGAAAAACAAATTGTTGCGATTTTCAAAACAGCGGCCAAAGCTGTCCAAAAACAAATGATTGTAATTCGCCCGGATGGTTGGAGCTTGATTATTCGGGATTAAAGTTTAGCGAATCTGAAACTGCGCTTACTTGGGACAAACTGAAAAAAAATATTTACTGCAGTAAAAATGTACTTGGGTTTGCTTATGGCACTGACGGCGTAGTGGGGCATGTAGTTGCTATTAAAGGATATGTTACCGTAGCTGGAACCAACTATGTTGTCCTAAACGACCCATGGGGTCCATGTATGGGCCAAGAGCGTATGATTACCTACGATGAATATGTAAATCCTACTGGCACATCGACCCACTGGAACACATGGTTTGATATCAGCAAAAAATAATTCGTAACTTTAAAAAGATGACAATGAAAAATTCAATAAAATATATAACCGCACTGGCATTATGCTGTAGCTTGTTTATGAATGCACAAGAGAACGATATGCAAAAGGCTATTGAAAAAGGAAAGGCCGATTTGATAGAAGTATTGATGAAAACCGGAAAGGACTTCGATTTTGGAATTGACCCTGCAGCAGTTAAACAGTCCAGGGGAGTGGCAGGAATTCCTTACAGAGAAATGGATTTCAAAAAACTACTTGAATATAGCGGACAAGGGATGGACGCAATTCTTTCCCCAACCCAAAAACTGGTAGTGCCATTAGTGAATGGCACAAACGTAGTTACCACTTTAAGCATTGCAGAGGAAGGAAAGGGACGCTATAAAGTAACTGAAGTTATTAATCAACAATATCAAAATGAATTGAATATGCTCCCTGCGGAAGCAAAGCAAAACGATTTTAAAAATTTGACCATAATATATGTGCCAAATTTAAACACAGTTGTTTATACCGCTGACGGAAAAAGCTATACCTCATATAATGGTAATAGTCTGAGAGAAGGCCAAGATCCAGAGATGCTTATGCAAGAGTTTAAAATAGATGCCGTTGATTTTCAACAAAAATATGGAGATCTGATTAAAAAAGGAAAATTGGTAAATTGAGTAAATACCTTTCAGCGTTATAAAATCCTTTGAAGAAGACTTCAAAGGATTTTTTTTTAAACTTTGGCAAAATATTACCATTTACTGCGCAAGCCTTTGAAATCCATTCCGACATAAACAACGTAAATAGTAGTATAAATCTCTTAACCACAAACAAATTATGAAAGCATATTTTTTAAAATTAATGCCATTGGCATTTGGATTATTTATTAGTTTTTCACAGGTTTCCTGCCAAAACAATAATAAAAAAGATACTGATAAAGCTATGAGTAGCGATACCGAGAAAAGTATGGATATGGACTCGGAAACCGCTATGAATGATAAATTTCCGAAGGCAAAGGCCGACGATGTGTGGAAACAAGAACTTACAAAAGATCAATATTATATTATGGTCGAAAAGGGAACTGAGCCTGCATTTCAAAATGATTATTACAACAATCATAAAAAAGGAATTTATGTAAGTGCCGCTACTGGTGAACCTTTATTTAGTTCCGAGGATAAATTTGAATCCGGTACAGGATGGCCATCATTTTCTAAACCTCTAAACGATGATTCAGTAATATGGGTAAAGGATAACAGTTTAGGAATGAGCCGGGATGAAGTGATAGAAAAATCTACTGGCCTGCACTTGGGTCACGTGTTCAACGATGGACCTGAACCATCAGGATTAAGATATTGCATTAACTCCGCCGCATTAAAATTTATCCTAAAAGAATAATTTTCCCCAATTTAGTTATTGCAAAGACCTCCTTTTTTGGGAGGTTTTTTTTAATATATCTTAACAAAAATTTATGCAAACCTCCATTCTTAAAAGCGTCTATAAATGTTCAGTGTAGCGTTATTTTCTTACTTTTGAAAGCAACCAAAATATTGCCTTGAAAAAGCCTGATAATCAAAAATTAAAAAAAGGGATTTACCGTTTCCTTAGGATACTAGCGAGAATCATCGTAGGCTTAATAATATTCTTCCTTTTGGTTGTTCTTTTTATCCGCAGCCCTTGGGGACAGGGTATTATTGTTGATTATGCGGTAAATTATGTTTCCGATAAAACCCATACAAAAGTTGAAATTGAGAAACTCTTTATAACCTTTGATGGCGACGTAATGCTAAAAGGGCTCTATCTGGAAGACAAAAAAGGCGATACCCTTGTCTATTCAAAATCCCTCGAGGCAAACATGCCCTTAATGCCTCTCATCCGTGGAAATGGATTTGGAGTATATGAACTTGATTGGGAAGGAGTAAAGGCAAACATAGTCCGAAAAGATTCTATTTCAGGTTACAACTTTCAGTTTTTGATTGACGCTTTTGCTACTGCCGATACCACTTCAGTTAGGGAGGATACTTCTTCAGCGCCAATGAAAATAACTCTCGGCGATCTAAATCTTAAGGATATAAATCTTGTTTACAACGATGCCGTTTTGGGCATCGATAGCAAGTTCAACATTGGAAGTTTAGAAATTGGCATGACAAAAACCGATTTAGAAAATATGGATTTCCGAGCTTCAGAAGCCCGAATTTCCAATTCCCGAATACAATACTTTCAAAAGCCAGTTCCTATTGATCCCAATGCAGAGCCGGTTCCGCTTCCTTTTCTTTCTGTTGATGAATTATCTTTAAAAAATGTTTTTGTAGAGTATCAATCCTATGGCGACCGGATTGCTGCCCAACTTGATATAATTAATTTATATGCGGAAATTCCAAAAGCTGATCTAGTAAATAACACTTTTGAAATTGGGGATTTTGATCTGAAAAATTCAATAATTGCAATTCAAACTGAAACTGAAAACAATGCCATTACCAAAAAAACCAAGGAAGTTGTAGAAACTGTAAAACAAGACATTCAGGCTTTCGAATGGCCATACTTTAGAATTGCCATTGCTAATTTGGATTTGCAGGAAAACAAAATCAGTTATTTTGTTGGAAACGAAAAACTTCAAAAAGATGTGTTTAATCCCAACGCAATCGTTCTTAATGATTTGACTTTAAAAGGAAGCGACATTTTTTTAAAGGATAAAAAAGCAGGTCTTAAAATTGATACTTTCAACTTTAAGGAAGCTTCCGGATTGGATTTAAAAAACCTCGCCCTAAAATTAGACGCCACAGATACGGATTTGGAAATTGAAAATCTAAACCTATTTCTGAACAACAATAAATTAGAAGGAAGACTTCGTTTGGATTACCCAAGCCTTTCTGCTTTGGTAGAAGCGCCTGAAAAATCGAAGGTTGATTTAAATTTTCCCTCTTTTCAAGTGGATTTAAAAGATGTTTTCAAGTTTCAACCAGAACTTAAAAAGAATGAATATCTGGCAACCCTCAGCAAAAAATATATAACAGGAAACGTGAATGCTTCTGGATATATTTCTTCCATTCAAATTCCAAATGTAAATGTGTCTTGGGGAAATACAACCAGGATTTCCGCAAGTGGATTGCTTCAAAATGCCACAGATACAAAAAATCTAAAATTTAATATTCCCCAGTTTTCTGCACGTTCCAAAAGAAGCGATTTAATTCAATTTGTTAGTGAAAGCGACCTGGGCGTAAGCCTTCCGGAAAATATCTCCCTTAAAGGAAATGCAAAAGGGAATTTGGAAGACGTTTATGCGAAAGCCCAATTAAATACTTCACAGGGTATCGCGACCATTAATGGTCATTTCAAGAATGGTTCTCAAATTGCATTTGAAGCTGATTTAGAAATAAAGGAATATAAACTGAATGAACTTCTGAAAAATGAACAGTTGGGGAGTTTAAGTTTAACTGTAAAAACCAGTGGTAGCGGTACAGATATTAACAATCTCGATGCAAAATTGGATGCTGTGGTTTCAAGCTTTCAATACAATGATTATCAAATTAAAGACCTTGCCATTAAAGGCGATATAAAAGATGGTAAAGGGAATGTAGTTTCAGATTATAAAGACGAAAACTTAAACTTGACTTTAAACGCAGATGTGGTTCTTGATTCCATAGCCCCAGAAGTTTCGGTAGCGCTTAATGTAATTGGCGCCAATCTACAATCCTTCGGCCTTATGCAGCGCGATGTTCGGACTGGGTTAAAACTGAATGCCGATTTTAAAGGAAATGCCGATAGTTATGATGTAATAGCCACCATTGGAGATGGGGTAGTGGTTTCGGACAACAAAACCTATTTGTTGGGCGATGTTTTGGCCACCGCGTTGGTGCGAAAAGACACAACTTCAATTTGGCTGGATAATAAGTTGTTTCATGTGGAATTGGAGTCAAATACAGATCCTGTTACTTTCAGTAATGCCATTCAACGACATATTGCCAGTTACTTTTATAGAGATACCAAAGTGTCCGATACATTGACAAATCCTGTAAAATTACGCGCCCAGGGAAAAATAATTGAGGGACCAATTTTAAATGAAGTTTTTCTGGTAAATGTAAAAGAGCTCGATACAATAAAAATAGGAGTAGATTTTGATGAAATGGCAAGAAAACTGAAGGCCAACGTTACCGCACCCCATATAAATTATAGTGGATATCAATTAGACAGTCTCGCCTTTTCAATGGATACCGATAAGGAAAAGTTTGTTTTCGATCTGGGGTTCAACAATATAAAAGCTGGACCTTTCGATATCCAAAAAACCACGATAACCGGAAATCAGTCCAATAATGAACTCGCGCTCAATTTTACTGCCTATAACAAAGACAGTACAATGATCAATATTGAGTCGCAAATTACCGGAGATCGGGATCGACTCCGCTTTCATGTGCTGCCTACAGATTTACTGCTGAATTATTCCCCATGGGAAACCCCCGAAACCAATGAAATAATCTATACGGGCGATAAATTAGAGTTTAATGATTTTGTTTTCAGAAGAGAAAATCAATCTGTTGAAATAACAGATAAAGCTTCGAATGTTTCAAAGGATCACGTAGCTATTGAATTTGAAAATTTCAAGTTAAATGAATTTCTTAATTATTTGAATCCCGAAGAAAAGCTGGCGAGTGGAAATCTTAATGGCAACTTGACTATTATCGAACCTTTTACCGCTACAGGAATTTTAGCTGATATAAACGTACAGCAATTCAATGTGATGGACACAGATTTGGGAACCCTAAAGGTTGATGCAAAATCCTTGGGCGGAAACAGCTATGATTTCAATCTCGCTTTAAAAGAAGGAAATATAGATCTTGACCTTACGGGTGATTACGCGGCGGCCGAAAGTGGCGCCAAGTTGAATCTTGACTTGGACATCAACGAATTTAAAATGAAAGCCCTCGAAGGATTTTCACAAGGTGAAATAATTGATACGGACGGCAGTTTTTCTGGGAAGTTTCAGGTAAGTGGAACAGTAGCGGAACCTAAGTATGAAGGCCAGCTCAATTTTAATGATGCCGATTTTAAAATAAAGAAATTCAATTCCGCCTTTACCTTGGCCAGTGAAAAACTATCCATAAACAATGAAGGGCTATCAATGGATAACTTCACGGTTCGGGATGAAAACAGCAATACCTTTGTAATGTCGGGCAAAATAGGAACCGAAAGTTTTATAAATCCAACTTTTGACCTTAGCGTAAAAGCACATAATTTCCAAGTACTCAATGCTACGCAGGAAGATAATGATTTTCTCTATGGGAAATTGGCGTTTGATGCCGATGCCAAAATAACGGGCGATCTACATATCCCGAAAGTTGATATGGATCTGACCGTTTCAGAAGATACCGACGTTACCTATGTAATGCCTTCCGCAAGCGTAAATATTGAAGAACGGGACGGAGTTGTAATATTTGTAAATCGTGAAAATCCGGACGCCATCCTTACCCAAACCAAAGAAAAAACCGCAAGCGTTACTGGTTTCGATATTGAAGCCTTAATGAAAATAGGAAAAGGCGCAAAAGTTACAGTAATTATTGATGAAGAAACAGGAGACAACTTTGAAGTTTATGGCGAGGGCGATTTTAACTTCAGTATGAATCCCAATGGAAGAATGGGCCTTTCCGGGGTTTATGAAATTGCGGGCGGCCATTATGAAATGAATCTTTACAAACTCGTAAACCGTAAATTCGAACTAGCTCCCGGAAGTAGGGTAAGCTGGTCCGGAGATCCATTTGACGCCAAATTGGATGTACGGGCAATTTATAAACTGGAAGCTTCTGCATCTCCCTTAATGGCACCACAAATTTCAGGATCAGATCCGGCAGTTAAAACCAAGTATCGGCAGGTTTTGCCCTTTTTGGTATACCTGAATGTTGATGGGGAATTGATGCAACCAAAAATATCCTTTAACCTCGATATGCCAAAGGATGAACAGGGTGCAATTGGCGGGCAGGTTTACGGAAGAGTGCAGCAGGTAAACCAACAGGAAGACGAGCTTAACCGTCAGGTATTCTCGCTTTTAGTACTCAACCGTTTTTATCCAGAACCTGGAAGTGATGGTAGTCGTGGTGGATTTGCTTCAGTGGCACGGGATAATATTAACGATGCCCTTTCAGATCAATTGAATGTGTTTTCGGATAAATTATTGGGTGACACGGGCGTGAAATTGGATTTCGGTTTAGACAGTTATACCGATTATCAAGGCGATTCGCCACAAGATAGAACGCAATTGGACATAGCTGCACAAAAAAAATTGTTTAATGATAGGGTAATAGTACGGGTAGGAAGTGAAGTGGATATACAGGGTAGTAATTCCACCGGTGAAGCCACACCTCTTATTGGAAATGTAAGCTTGGAATATCTGCTTACTGAAAATGGCAGATATAGATTGAGAGGTTTCCGAAGAAATGAATTTGAAAACGTAATAGACGGACAGACCATAGTTAGTGGAATTGCTTTAATTTTCACGCAAGAATTCAACCAATTTAATGAACTCTGGAACGCAATAATGCGAGGTGAAACAAAACAGGAAAAGGAAGCTAGAAATGCCGCTAGTGAAGCCAAGAAAAAGGCCGATGCCGATGCAGAAAAAACCAATTAAATCAATTAAAAAGGTGAGTTTTAGAAAAATATATCGCGGATTAATATTGGTTCCTTTCATCTTTGGAATATATTCCTGTAGTGTACAAAAATTTATCCCCGAAGATGAACTCCTTTTTACCAAGGCAGAAGTTGAAATAAAGTCTGACAGCATTATCAACAACCAAACTTTTCTAAAGACCGAATTAGAAGCTGCATTACGGCCAACTCCAAATAAAAAATTCTTGGGAATGTACCCCGGACTCTATTATTACTACAAAGTCCAAAGAGAAAAACCTGGATTTTTAAACAAATGGTTCTACAAAAAAATTGGTGAAAAACCCGTTTACAAATCTGATGTCAAGCCTTATGAAGTGGAAGATATTCTTTTGAACAGATTGGAAAACAGAGGTTTTTTCTACAGCGAGGCCACTTCAGAATTTGAGGAAAACGAAAAGAAAAAGAAGGCTTCAATAAAATATACAGTGAAGGTTCCCACACCATATACTATGGCAACCTATAAATTGGATTCCATCCCAGAGCCTTTATATGGGGCGATCAAAACGAGCGTTACCGATACCAAATTGGAACCAAAAATGCGTTTTGATCTTTCAAATTTAAAAATGGAGCGTGAGCGAATTGACAGCGACCTAAAAAAGGAAGGATATTTTAATTTCAATCCACTGTTTCTAATTTTTGAAGCCGATACCAATCAATATAAAAATAAACGCTTCGATCTGTTTTTAAGGTTAAAAAAAGAAGTTCCTCAGAAGGCTACTGTGCCCTACAAAATTTCAAAACTTAATATATATTCAAATTACGATTTACAGCAGGATACTTTACAAAATAAAGGTATTCGTTTCCACGACAAGAATTTTATAAGCGAGGAAGAAATATTTAAACCAAAATACCTCGATGCTTATATTACGTTGGAAGAAGGGCAACTTTATAATCCAGAAACTTCCCGAAATACCGCTCGCAGGCTTTCAACAATTGGGGCTTATAAATTTGTAAATATTCAATATAAGGAAGTGGATACCTTGGCAACGGACAGTTTGGGAATTCTGGAGGCAAACATCTTTCTTTCTCCGTTAAACAAGCGTGCTATCCGCGCAGAACTGCAGGCTGTTACAAAATCAAATAGCTTTACGGGCCCACACTTAGCACTCACTTTTACCAACAGAAATCTCTTTATGGGTGGTGAAACCTTGAACATCAGTTCAAATGTGGGTTACGAAGTACAAGCTGGGGGAGGTCCAAGTTCCGGGAAGAGCAGTCTCGATTTGGGATTAAAGACGGAACTTATCTTTCCGCGGGTAATATTTCCAATCAAAATAAACAATAATTTTTTTGAATATTCAATCCCAAAAACAAAAACAAGTCTTGGGGTAAATTATCTGAGCCGAAGTCAATTGTACACCTTGCTTTCTGCAACAGCCCAATTTGGCTATGTTTGGCAGGCAAATAGATATATAACACACGAGATAATACCAATTTCAATCAATTACACTAAGCTTTCAAATACCACCCAAGAATTTGAGGACATACTCACAGCAAATCCCTTTTTAAGAAGAAGTTTTGACCAACAGTTTATATCGGGTCTTAACTATTCCTTTACCTATAATGGAATGGTGGATGCCCAAAAAACACATCAGTTTTTTGTAAATAGTACGGTAGATATCGCCGGAAACTCCATCAGTCTTTTTGGAAAGGATGATGGCAGCGGAAGGAAGACTTTCCTTGGCTTGGAATATGCCCAATACGCAAAGGCAGATGTGGACTTGCGATATCACTTTAACTTCGGAAGAAATAAAGACAACACTATTGCTACACGACTTTTTGGAGGGTACGGCTATGCTTATGGAAATTCCGATGTCCTGCCTTTTGTAAAACAATATTACTCAGGCGGACCTTATAGTGTCCGAGCATTTAGAATACGTTCTTTGGGTCCTGGCACATACGATGACGAAGGTTCGGACGGAACCTTTGATAAAACCGGAAACATTCGTTTGGAAGCCAACGTAGAATACAGGTTCCCTCTTTTTTCCTATCTAAAAGGTGCAGTATTTGCGGATGCCGGAAATATTTGGAACTCCAAGGAAAATGTGACTTTGCCCGGTGGAAAATTTACTTCAAACTTTATAAATGAACTCGGTATGGGCGCGGGAGTAGGGTTACGGGTTGATGTGCAGGGCTTCGTAATTCGTTTGGATCTTGCAGCTCCATTCCACGATCCCTCTAATGACAAGGGTTTTGACTTTAACGTGAGCAAACCCGTGCTAAACTTTGCCATTGGTTATCCATTTTAAATCTTTCATTATTAAATAAAATTTTAAAATAAAGTGAAATGTAAAGTTTGTTTTACAAAAAAATAACTATGTTTGTCATATAGTTAAGCAAACTTACATTAATTAAAATAATTTAATATGAGCAAAGAATCATTTTGTAAAGCCGAAGAACGAAGACTTCATTATTTATTGAACTTTAAACTGCCCAATTATTATAAAAAGATAGGATTGGCAATCATTCTTATTTCTTTCTTATTCCTTATTGCTTTTAAATTTATTGAAGGGGAGCCGGAATGGGTGAGGTCTATTTTACAGAAAGCTATGTTGGTTGGACTATTGGTTATTACTATTTCCAGGGAAAAAATAGAGGACGAACTTGTACAGAGCCTTAGGAGCAAGGCATTTTCCATTGCATTTATACTCGGCGTTTTATATGTTTTGATACAGCCATTGGTAAACTATGGGGTGGGCATATTGATAGAACCAAATGACACCAATTTTGAAGATTTGGGCGATTTTCAGGTATTATGGTTTTTGCTAGTAGTATATCTTACTGCTTTTTGGTCCTTAAAAAGAAAAAATTCATGAAGAATACACTAAAGGTAGAAAGAGCCATCCTCAATCTTACCCAAGATGAGCTCGCACAGAAAATGGGAGTTTCTCGGCAGACTATCAATTCAATTGAAACTAATAGATATGTGCCTTCAACCTTACTGGCTTTAAAACTTTCGAAAATTTTCGGAAAACAGGTAAACGAATTCTTTTCTTTGGAAGAAGGAGATTAATTGATAAGAATGCTAAACGAAAAAATCCCGCTAGTTGCGGGATTTTACTTTATATAACAGATTTTATTACTTAGTCTGTTCTTTCAAATTGTCTACTTCTTGTTTTGCTGAATTTTTCAATTGGTCGTATTTATCTTGAATTGAAGTTTCAACATTATGAGCAGTATCTTTAATTTTTTTGCCAGTGTCAGACACTTTATTTTTTAGGTCTTGTTTCTCCTGTGGAGTTAGGTTTTTGTACTTCCAAAATGCAAATGCACCTGCGCCAATACCTAATAATGCCAATAATCCTTTTCCTTTATTATTCATGATTTTTTTGTTTTAGTTATTTGACTGTGAAGGTAAAATAAATTCCTCTCCTTAAAGATTTCTACCGCTACTTTAGTATATATTTAATAGTTTCCCTTAAATATTTAATAAATAAAAAAGGGAAACTATTAAACAAATAATTACATCATTTCGGCCCGTGACCAAACCCTGTGACCTTCCAATTGTTCAATAAAAGTAGAGATATTGTTTTTTGAAATTTTATCACTGAAAACAATTCCTGCCTTATCATCTTTTTTAGGATTAATAGATCCCGAGAAATCTGTTTTTTCAAACAGGTTTTTGGCTTCTCCTGCACCCGCAATTGGTTTAAGATGCTTATATCCTTGATTTAGGAACTCAATAACTGCGGGCTCTTTCATCAATGTATTGATGCTTTTCTTTCCAGCTGGCACATAAAAAGCGTCAAATACAAAAGGTGCCCCAGTAAGGAAACTGTCGTCTACAGCAATCATTTTTCCATCCGCAGATTTAATTTCCCCATGATGGGTTGCTACTATTTTTGCCATGGCACCTTCCTTTTCAAGAGCTGATTTCATCTGATTTAAGGAAGCGTCGTCCACCCCGTCATCACATAAAAATGCTATTTGTCTTGTTTTGATGGTTTTTGGATTATCGTAAAACAAGCTCAAGGCTTTTGATGATTTTGTTTTCGGGTTGCTCTTGGTTGGTTCGTACTGTTTTTGATCGGCATCCGCAGGTACGCCCATATTTATTGGCTTCGCTGGTTTCGGAACACTTTTCATTCCCAGGTTTTTTGAAACTTCCTTGGCAATTCTATCATCCACCATAGAAAGGTTTCCAACCATCCTTTCGCGAATAGCTACAGTTTTAACCTTTCCAAGTTCAAATGACAGGGCATTGATGATATGCTGTTTTTCAATCTCACTTTGACTATTGAAAAACATAGTAGCTTGGCTAAAATGGTCTTTAAAGCTACCACTGCGTTCACGCGTTTTATTGGCATCAATCTTTTCGCCATAACTGCTGAAACCGCCCTCACTTATCATTGCTTGGTAGGGACAACCCCCGCCCAAGGAATTTGGATGATAATGGGTTTGCCCTTTATTGATTTCCTGACGCATATGCCCGTCACGCTGATTGTTGTGAATGGGCGCTATAGAACGGTTGATTGGTATTTCATGGAAATTGGGACTTCCCAATCTGGACAATTGCGTATCGGTATAAGAGAAAAGCCTGCCCTGTAATAATGGGTCATTGGAGAAATCTATTCCCGGCACCACATGCCCAGGGTGAAAGGCTACCTGTTCCGTTTCTGCAAAGAAATTATCGGGGTTTCTATTTAGCGTCATTTTTCCGATTCGCTGTACGGGAACTTCCTCTTCGGGTATAAGCTTGGTAGGATCCAGTAAATCGAAATCAAACTTGTGTTCGTCTTCTTCGGGAATTATTTGTACGCCAAATTCCCATTCAGGGAAATCGCCATTTTCAATAGCATCGTGAAGGTCGCGTCTGTGGTAGTCTGAGTCTGCGCCAGAAATTTTAACGGCCTCATCCCAAAGGACGGAATGGGTTCCTAAAAGCGGTTTCCAGTGGAATTTCACAAAATGTGATTTTCCTGCTTCATTAATAAATCTAAAGGTATGTATCCCAAATCCTTCCATCATTCGCAAGCTACGAGGAATGGCACGATCGCTCATTGCCCACATAATCATATGAGTAGATTCTGGCATAAGAGAAATGAAGTCCCAAAATGTATCATGGGCAGATGCGGCCTGCGGAAAACCTTTATCCGGTTCGGGTTTTACGGAGTGAATAAGGTCCGGAAACTTCATGGCATCCTGTATAAAGAATACAGGCATATTATTTCCAACCAAATCGTAAATTCCTTCATCTGTATAAAATTTCACTGAAAATCCACGAACATCCCGTGCCAAATCGGTTGAACCCTTCGAGCCAGCAACCGTCGAAAACCTAACGAAAACTGGAGTTTTGCGTTCAGGATCATTCAAAAAGCCTGCCTTTGTATATTTTTTAAAAGATTCATAAACTTGAAAATAACCATGTGCACCTGACCCTCTTGCATGAACGATGCGTTCTGGGATGCGCTCATGGTCAAAGTGGGTTATTTTTTCACGAAGTATAAAATCCTCGAGTAGGGAAGGACCCCGTTCTCCAGCTTTAAGGGAGTTTTGGTCGTCGTTTATTCGGACCCCCTGATTGGTAGTCAGAAAGTGATCTGTACCATCTTCTTTGTTTTGTTTGAGGTCATCAATTTTTTTGGAGGTGGTCTTGTTCTGTTTTTTCATGGTTTTTTCTTTTAAAGATAAATAAAAACCAAATTCAATTATTCGGTGAAATAAGAATTTATATATTTCTTAACTTCTTACTACAATATATGTGATGTAATAAATCTTTACAAGAATTGATCAACTTTGGAGTTTAGATAAGAGGGAAGTCAGTTTAATATATTGGCCATTGCCATAATTATATTCATAGCCAATAATTAAGTATCTTCGCATCTTGAAAATAACATTTTGCTTGCCCTTTAAATTTTCCCGATTTACAGATTGATGAGAAATACTTTAACCGCAATTTTTAATCATTCCCGCAGACAAAACAACAACCCAATAAAAACAGATTGCCACAAAACATGGAACAAACTGAATTTTTAGATCAACATATATTTACGGATTTGAAAAACCTAAATAACCAATTTGAAGAAGACGGTAATTACTATTTTAGTGAATCGGATTTCGAGATCGTTCTTGAACGAATAGAACATTTTGGTATAGGGGTGTACAAAATTGAAACTTTGCTTAATGGAGAGCCTTTTGATATTTCCGTACATGAAGATTCCAAAAAGAAGGCAACAGACCCGAAGTGGTACAAAAAGGCTTTTCTTACCCTTAAAAGTCGCCAAGCGGGACTTTCCTATTCTGCTACTTATAAAGTTTCAAATAAACTTTTGGCCAGATAAAATATTAAAAATTTAATATAGATAGTTCTTTTACGGACTATTATATAGAATAAGATATTAAGTAATACAGCTTTACTTTAACTCATTTTATGATTGCAATCACTTTATTTACTGTATCTTTGCCAAGATATTAAAAATTTACAAGTAGCTAAGTTAATAAAAGCAACATATTCAATATTATAACCTAAAAAAGTCATCTGCCCATAGCGGATGGCTTTTTGTATTTTAAAAATAAAAATGGCAAAATCACAACAGACGTATAGTAAAAAGGAAAAGGAAAAAAAACGGTTAAAAAAACGCGAGGACAAAATAAAGAAAAAGGAAGCTCGCAAGGCCGATAAAACTCCGGGAGTAGAATTTGTATATGTGGACTATAACGGCAATCTAGTCGATACTCCGCCAGATCCCTCCATGAAGGTGGAAGTTGAAGCGGATGATATAATTCTGGGAATTCCAAAAATGGAAGAAGGAGATCGGGAAGCATTCAATCCTGTGAGAAAAGGAAAGGTTTCATTTTTTGACGACTCAAAAGGATTTGGATTTATCATAGATAATGAAAACAATGAAAAGTATTTTACCCACGTAAGCGGTTTGATAGATAAAATTGCTGAAAATGACAATGTATCCTTTGAACTTGAGAAAGGACAACGCGGTATGAACGCAGTAAAGGTTACTGTTATAAAATAAACAATTGCATTCTTGTTTTAAAAAAAGCCATCAGAAATGATGGCTTTTTTTATTTATAATTTTTTTATAATTATATAACTAACTAGCAACCAGTAAAAAAGAAGCTTCTTTTATAAAACGAAATAAATTATTTATTAAATTAGTATAGGAATTTAAATGGACAACTATCAATCATTTTAAAACTAATCAACCTTATGAAAACAAGACTTTTATCCATTATTGCACTTTGTTTTATGGTAAGTGCGTGTGATTCTCCTAAAAAGGAGAAGAACAATCCAAAGTTATATGAACCCGTTGCAGAAGTCGCTGCCATTTCTCCAGAAAAAAGAGGAGAAATTCTAGTAAGTGCCATTGGTTGTAATGACTGTCATTCTCCTAAAAAGATGACCGAACGAGGCCCAATTCCCGATCCGGATCGTTTACTTTCCGGCCATCCCGCCGATGAAAAACTAGGTAATTATGACTTAGAAACCTCAAAACACTATTTGTTGTTTACACCTGGATTAACTGCAGCTATTGGCCCTTGGGGAACTTCTTTTGCCGCTAATCTAACGCCAGATGACACAGGGATAGGTGCCTGGACCGAAGACCAGTTTTTAATCGCAATAAAGCACGGAAAATATAAAGGACAAGAAAATAGCAGACCATTAATGCCCCCAATGCCGTGGCAATCAATTTCACTTTTGCCAGACGAGGACCTAAAAGCAATTTTTGCATATTTATAGACTATAAAACCTGTACAAAATATTGTTCCTGCACCCATTCCGCCTAGGGCGTAAATATTTTAGGCACTTTGTTTCTCTATGCCAAATTCCTTTTTGGTATCTATTGTAAGTTGTTGTAATTTTAGATGGAATCTAAATACTTCATATACAATGGTTACTATTTCTAAAATGCACCCTATGCTTAAGGGTTTTAACTGCTATCTTTTCATTTTCACATTATTACTTAGTATAAACAGTGTATTTGCACAAAAAAGCAAAACCAGCGAATTAAGAGAAAAGTACCATGAAGAAGCGGACGATCCTTACGTGGCTGTCTCCCGTGAAAGCATGCCCAAAGGCCCAGCATATAAAGCTACTACATCCACTTATTTTACAAGACAGGTAAATGTCGATGAAAATGGCGACAATATAATTGGCGACGCGGGTAACGAAACTTCCATTGCAATAGATCCCACAAACCCCAATAGAATTGTAATTGGCTGGAGACAGTTTGATACTGTTACCAGCAATTTCCGACAAGCAGGGAATGCTTATTCCACAGATGGGGGATTAACTTGGACCTTTCCCGGAGTATTGGATCCAGGTGTTTTTCGGTCAGACCCAGTATTGGATTTTGATGCCCAAGGAAATTTTTATTACAACAGTTTAAAGGAAACTTTTGAATGCGATGTCTATAAAATAACTGATGGAGGTGAAGATTGGGGAGCACCTTTTCCCGCAAAAGGAGGCGATAAGCAATGGATGGTTGTCGACCGTTCTGGAGGAATAGGCGATGGCAATAATTATTCCTATTGGAATTCCAGTTTTTCAACCTGTTCTGGGAATTTTACCCGTTCTACCGATGGCAGCAATACTTTTGAGGACTGTATTTTTGTAGATCAAGACCCTTTCTGGGGAACCTTAGCTGTAGATGCCGAAGGTAATCTTTATTTAACCGGCAACAGCAATATTGGACTTGCGGTAATTAAATCGACTACAGCAAAAGACCCAGAAAGTAATATTAGTTGGGATAGTGCAAACACGGTAGATTTAGATGGCCAGCTAGGCCGTTCAACTCCAGTAAATCCAGAAGGTCTCATGGGGCAGGCTTGGGTAAATGTTGATATTTCAGATGGCCCAGGAAGAGGAAATGTTTATGTACTCGCATCCGTTGAAAGATTTTCCAATAGTGATCCCGGCGATGTCATGTTTGCCAAAAGCACAGATGGTGGGATTTCTTTTTCACCTCCGGTAAGAATAAATACTGATTCAGGAACTAATGCCTATCAATGGTTCGGAACAATGTCCGTTGCTCCCAACGGCCGTATTGATGCGGTTTGGTTGGATACTCGTGACGCTTCCAATGGTATTGATTCTGTATTGTATTATTCGTTTTCTGTTGATCAAGGGGAGACATGGTCCGAAAATGAGGCTCTTTCAGAACAGTTCAATCCTTCCATTGGATATCCGCAACAGAATAAAATGGGAGATTATTTCCATATGGTTTCAGATAATGAATATGCTCATCTGGCTTGGGCCAATACGCTCAATGGAGGAGAAGATGTTTATTATACACAAATAACTCCAAGCATCCCTCTTGGCAGTAATGACTTTGGTATAACAGATTCTTTTAATTTTAAAAGTTATCCAAACCCATTTACCGATCAAACAACCCTTGAATTTTATGTGGCTTCCGAAGAAAAAATTACAGTGGAAGTTTTTGATATCCAAGGACGAAAACTTAACACGCTTTTTGATGGTTATGCACAAGGTAACCATCGTATTTCTTGGAACGGAACCAATACTGCAGGTGTAAAATTATCAACAGGCTTATATTTTATTACTATTAAATCGGCAAGTAAACGTGGAAATAGTAAAATTTTATTGCAATAATTTCATATATTTAAATATATAAAATACACTGTAATTATTTGGGCCACAGGAATTAATGTGCTTGATTTTAGCTAATGTGTGGCGTATACATCTGAAAAATATCTAACAAAAATTATATACAGATGAAAATATATGACGAGAAATACATTAAAAATGTAGTCTTTGTAGGGGCCCATAATAGCGGAAAGACTACCCTGGCCGAAACTATGCTCTTTGAGGCTGGTCTCATTAACCGCAGGGGCACTATCGATGGTAAGAATACCATTTCTGATTACCACGACATTGAGCACGAGCGCGGTAATTCTATCTTTGCAACCCCACTCCATACCGAATGGCGCAATTATAAAATCAATATTATAGACACCCCGGGTCTTGATGATTTTATAGGCGAAATAATTTCTTCAATACGCGTTGCAGATACAATAGTTACAGTTTTAAACGCCCAACAAGGGGTAGAGGTTGGAACCGAGATTATCTGGAATTACATCGATAAATACCATAAACCCACCCTGTTTGTAATAAACCAAATAGACCATATCAACGCCAAGTTTGACGAAAGCTTTAAGAGTATAAAAACTTTGGTGGGTAATAATGCCGTGAAAATTCAGTATCCATTGCTGATTGATGGGGCTCAATGCATTATTGATGTTCTTAAAATGAAAATGTATAAATTTTCTCCCGAAGGTGGCAAACCTGAAAAATTGGAAATACCTGATAATCAGAAAGAAATAGCAGATAAGCTAAACAATGAATTGATAGAAAAAGCAGCAGAAAATGATGAGGCATTGATGGAATTGTTCTTCGAAAAAGGAACATTAAATGAAGATGAGATGCGGGAAGGCATTAAGGCAGGAATGATAAACCATGAACTGTTCCCGGTATTTTGCATCTCAGCACTCAATGATATGGGAAGTGGTAGACTAATGGGCTTTATCGATAATGTTGCTCCCGCAGCAGCCGATTTAAAGTCCGAGCAAAGTGTTGACGGAAAAGAAATTACCCCAAAAAAAGAGGCCCCGACGGCCTTATTTGTTTTTAAAACGGTATACCAACCTAACTTGGGGCAAATTACTTTTTTTAAAGTGAAATCAGGGGAGGTAAGGTTAAACGATAAATTGGTCAATTCCAGAAATGACGAAACTGAAACCATCAATCAACTGTTTATAATGGATGGCAAAGACCGAAAACCCGTTACCAAATTAGCGGTCGGGGATATTGGTGCAACATTAAAATTGAAATATACCGAAACCAATGATACGTTAACGGCTTCAGAAAATAGGATTGCGCTTAAACCTATTAAATATCCACCCGCAAGAATTAAAAAAGCTGTTTTTGCTGTAAATACTAAGGATGAAGAAAAATTAAGCGAAGCATTAAAAAAAATCCACAGCCAGGATCCCACTGTAACCGTTTCTTTTTCAAAGGAAGGAAGGCAATTAATTTTATCCTGCCAAGGAGAATTACATTTGGCAACTGTAGACTGGATCTTACGGAATGTATATGGAGTAGAGGCAAGATTCGAAAAGCCAAAAATTGCTTTTCGGGAAACCATTCAAAGATCGTCCTCGTCCACTTACAGGCATAAAAAACAATCGGGTGGTTCCGGGCAGTTTGCGGAGGTTCATTTAAAAATTGAACCCTGGTATGAAAATATGGATGAACCACAAGGATTCAACATACGGGGTAAGGAAGAAGTGAATCTGTCCTGGGGCGGAAAACTCGTGTTTTATAATTGCATAGTCGGGGGAGTAATAGACCAACGGTATTTACCCTCAATTATGAAAGGCGTTTTGGAAGTTATGGAGGAAGGTCCATTGACTGGCTCATACATTCGCGATGTGCGTGTAATGGTTTATGACGGTAAAATGCACTCTGTAGATTCCAACGATATTTCCTTTAAAATTGCTGGCGCACACGCTTTCAAGGAAGCTTTTTTGAATGCCAATCCAAAGTTGTTGGAACCTACCGTAGAACTCACCGTAAAGGTACCCGAGGAAATGGTTGGAAATGTAATGACCGATCTGCAAGCGCGTAGATCCATGATCCAGGGAATAGACAGCAACAACAATTATCAGATTTTAAAATGCATAACCCCTGAAGCCGAAATGTATGGATATTCCACAGATTTAAGGTCGATAACACAGGGGAGGGCAACCTTTAAATCGGCGTTTTCATCATATCAACCAGTTCCGACGAATGTGCAGAAGGAATTGGTGAAACAGTAATATTTTTCTTATAAACTATTACAATATCCCACAAAGTGTTTTCCGCTACCAAAGAGTGACTATCTTTGCCGAAATAATTTTTTATGCCACAGAAGTTTTCTGAACTGGAAACCGCTACTACAATTAATGCGATTAGCACTGACGAAATAGACAAGTGCATTGCTATTTTGGAGTATTTGAACAGCAATACCAATGAGATTTTTGAAATTCCAAAAGAAAAGCGAACAGCATTGATAAAAGCTAGCGGAATGCTTTCAAGACCGGATAGAAATGAATTTTCAAGAAGAAAAAAAGACGGTAAAAAAGCAGCAAAGCGAAAACTTGACGCCAAGGACAGAACTGCCCGTAAAGAAACCGGTATTCGAAGTGCACGTGAAAATGTTGTCTTTGTAGCTCCAAAACTGCTTCCGGCGGCGGACCTTTCAAACCAAAAGAATCTTGAATTGGAATCGCCCCGTAACTGCTATGTCTGCAAAGCCCTTTTCACAAAACTTCACCATTTTTACGATACCATGTGTACCGAATGTGGTGATTTCAATTATGCAAAACGTTTTCAAACCGCAGATATGAAAGGTCAAGTAGCTGTGGTAACTGGCTCAAGATTGAAGATTGGCTATCATATTACGTTGATGTTGCTCCGTGCTGGGGCAACCGTAGTAGCAACTACAAGATTTCCCGTTGATTCGGCACTTCGTTTTTCTCAGGAAGACGATTTTTTTCAATGGGCAGACCGCTTAAATATTCATGGTTTAGATCTTCGCCATATACCCAGTGTGGAAATATTCTGTAATTATATAGAACAAAAATACGACCAGTTGGACATTCTCATAAACAATGCCGCACAAACAGTACGAAGACCCGCTGGATTCTATCAACATTTAATGGCAAAGGAGGAAATGGCCGCAGATTCTTTGCCTAAGAATGCCGCTCTTTTGCTGAACGATCATTTCAATTGCTTACAGGAATTGAATTCCTTCACAAAAAAGGGCATTAACAATCAGAACAATTCCCTGCCCGTTACTTGGCATGGCCCCGAGCCAGGTATTGGAATTCGAGCCTCGGCTAAACTTTCACAGATACCCTATAGTTTTGACAATTCCTTGAGCGCCAACGAAGTTTTTCCGGAAGGCCAACTTGATGCAGATTTGCAACAGGTAGACCTTAGAAAAACCAATAGCTGGCGATTGAGGCTTGGCGAAATTGAAACTACGGAAATGATTGAAGTGCAACTCGTAAATTCTGTAGCGCCATTTGTGCTCTGTAATCGTCTTTCCGAAATGATGAAAAAGGAAAATACTGGGAAAAAGCATATCATCAATGTTTCGGCCATGGAAGGCAAATTCCATCGCTTTTTTAAGGAAGATCGCCACCCACATACCAATATGGCAAAAGCAGCACTTAATATGTTGACCCATACTGCAGCAGGAAGCTTGGCGAAAGATGGTATATATATAAATGCCGTGGATACAGGTTGGGTTACGGATGAAGACCCGATAGAACTTTCGAAGCGAAAAATTGAACTTCATGATTTTCAACCGCCCCTGGATATTGTAGATGGTGCCGCCCGTGTAATGGATCCTTTGATTGATGGTATTAATACCGGAAAACACTGGAGCGGTAAATTTCTAAAAGATTATAGACCTATAGATTGGTAGCATATGAGTACAGAACAGCCCAATAATCCCTTGCACGGAGTTAAATTAGCCGAAATTATGGAAGCGCTTGTTGACCATTTTGGATGGGAAGTTCTCTCGCAAAAGATTGACGTTAATTGTTTTAAGATAAACCCTTCCATTAAATCCAGTCTCACTTTTCTGAGGAGGACACCTTGGGCACGGGATAAGGTTGAAACCCTTTATTTAAAAATGTTGAAAAAGAAATAACACATTTACAGAATTACGCGACAACCTACTATAACCTATTGATTTTCATAAAGATGAATATCTTTTGGAAATAATTCGTTTTAAACCTACTAAAGTGGTTATTTTTGCAAACCCGAAGGAGGGAATTATTATGACGGAAACAACAATAGAACTTCAAGAAAAAAAAACCGATAAAGAACTGTATGATTACCAGTTAGGAGCAATTAATCAGATTTTTGATAAATTTGAGACGGCTCCCGATGATTATCATTTGTTATATCAACTTCCTACTGGGGGAGGAAAAACAGTCATCTTTTCTGAAATTGTTCGCCAATACCTAAAAAACCACAATAAAAAAGTGCTCATTATGACGCACCGAGTGGAGCTTAGCAAGCAAACTTCTGAAATGCTTACAAGTTTTGGGGTAATCAATAAGGTTGTAAACAGCACCGCAAATTTGGACGACCAAGCCAAATACAGCTGTTTCGTGGCCATGGTTGAAACCTTGAACAACCGTTTGAACGATAATAAACTTGACATCTCAGACATTGGTTTGGTTATTATAGATGAAGCGCATTACAACTCATTTACAAAACTGTTCAAATATTTCGAAAATTCCTTTATTCTCGGTGTTACCGCCACTCCCTTAAGTTCAAACAGGGAAACTCCCATGAAGGATAATTATAACGAATTGATTGTTGGAGAAACCATTGAAGCACTTATTGAAAACGAGTTTTTGGCGCGTGCCGAAATGTTTCAATACAATATGGGGCTAACTTCCTTAGAAGTGGGTTCCAGTGGGGATTATACCGTTAAATCTTCAGAAGATCTTTACAACAGCAATACCATGCAGGATATGCTTTTGGAAACTTACAGAAAGCATTCTGACGGAAAAAAAACCCTTATCTTCAATAATGGGATAAATACCTCCATTCAGGTTTATTACACTTTTAAATCGGCAGGTCTTCCCGTTGCGCATTTGGACAATACAACATCCAAAAAACAGCGAAAACAAATTTTGAAATGGTTTAAGGAAACCCCGGATGCCATTTTAACCTCAGTGAGTATTTTAACGACCGGTTTTGATGAACCTACCGTGGATACTATAATTTTGAACAGGGCAACAAGATCTTTAACCCTTTACTATCAAATGATCGGCCGTGGTTCGCGGATATTGAACAATAAATCTACCTTTTCGGTAATTGATTTGGGAAATAACTGCCAACGCTTTGGGCCTTGGGGTGCAGATTTAAATTGGCAGGCCATTTTTAAATCGCCGGACTATTATATGGACCGTCTTTTAAATGATGAAGATCTGGAAAGCACTTTTAGGTATGAAATGCCAGAAGAAGTTAGGGCTGAATTTGCAAAGACTGAAGATGTTTATTTTGATATAAAACATACCTACATTCATGCAGTGGATAAAGGCGAATCTTCCAAAGTAGTACTTGAACGCTCCATTGCCCAGCATGCCTATATATGTACCGAAAACAGCGAAGATGTATATGATGCCCTTGGCTTGGCCAAATTACTAGGCGACGATATAAACAGCAGGCTGGACGTATATACCAAGTGCATCAGCAAAAGCACGCATAACTTTTTAAGTTGGTTACGGGATGACTACCGTTTAAAACTCAGAACCTATATTAGAGATAACTTCGATACTATTTTTGAGGAAATACACGGTCATCCACCCGAAGATTAGACGTAATATTCTTAAAAATAATATTTAAATTTCCCATTACTTCCCTTTTTCTGAGCCAAAAGTTACAATCAAAGTGATTTATTGGAGGTAATTTCCTATCTTTATTTCTGCAAAATTTCATTTGTAATGAAATGGCTTATAGAACAGTAAGTACATTTGCATTTTAATATCTCCTCTCAAATTTGTTTCCCCAAATAAAGAATGCCCACAAGTTATTTTAAAATTGACCGGTTTACAAATTCGGCCTATTTCAATATATATTAACTTAAATACTAATTTTATGAGCACTTTATTTCTTGGTAGTTGTGATACAGGAAAAATTCCTGTGGATCGCAAAAAATTTCTTTCCCCTTATCATAAAGATGGCCTTACTGCTAGCGCTGTTACCTTTCGGGATGATGATAGAACTACGTGGCGTTCCTTTAGGGAGGAAAGCTCCGATGAGGTTTCAAAGCTTCAGCATTTTTTTTTTAAAGCTGGATTCATGCCCCGAGGGGTAATTGATGGGATTTTTGATTATGTTACCCAGTCCGCCGCCCGCTTGTTTCAGGAATATATAAGGACCATGGATCCCGAAGGAGACAAAACTATAGTGCCAGACGGGATTGTGGGTAATGGAAGTATGGCACACGTTCAACGTTGGCAAAACCAAGGTAAGGTTGCCGAATGGGGAAAGGCCACAGCTTCAAACCCCACACAGGAATATAGCAATTGGATCAATTTGCTGAAAGAGGCAAAGGAACATTATAAAAATAATCCGGGGCCTATTATGCAAGCTGTAAATGCACTGGACAAAACCTATTCTACCATTAAGGTAAACGATTGGAATTTCACGACGGATGAAATTCATTTAATAGGAATTCGCAGGAAACAGGGCGCAGCCGCAGCAGTAAAGCGAAGTAATGATGACTTTTTTATACTCTTGGTAAATGGAATGGTCTTCAAATTTTGGGGCTCTACAGATCCCAGCCGAAATATGGTCAACAGAAATTTGAATGCACCTTCCTTGGTGGAAGGGCAACACAAGTATAGATTTGGCTGGCATAAAGTATCTGAGGAACAAAAAATTTATCGCGCTCTAAAACCTTATAATCCTGCAGGCGTAATTATCTTGCGCGATTTGGATAAAGACAATGCCTTAACCCCACATGATCTTACTGTTAAAGGCAGTAACAGTCTTGAAGTGAACAATAGTATCAACATTCACTGGTCTGGAATGGGAATTTCAAATTGGTCAGCGGGTTGTCAAGTTATTGCGGGGAAAAACTACATCAATAACCAAAATCAATTGGTTGATTGTTCTGCGTTTGCATCGTCCGGTTATAGCCAGCTTAATACGTCTTCCAAAAAAACAAAAGGTGCCTATAATGTTTTGGCTGATTTGATAGTATGTTATTCTAAACCGGGAGTAGATCATGTTCTTTATACCTTGGGTAGGGAAGAATCCCTTAATTTGGATTCGAATTTTGGAGCAAATTATGTGGCAAAGGCATTAAACAAAATGAACCCAGCTTCCCTCTGATCCAACTCTTTTTAATCAAATACACAAGGAGCAATATTCATTAGGATGTTGCTCTTTCTTATATAATTCAATAACAGCAGAATCCTTGTGTTATAAAAACCTATTTTTGCAAAAAAGAAATTACAATGGAATCATTTAGCGAGTTTGCTATCAACAATCAATTACAAAACGCGATAGCAGACCTGGGTTTTGAAAAACCTACGCCCATTCAGACGCAGTCATTTTCAGTTATCATGTCAGGAACCGATATGGTGGGAATTGCGCAAACAGGTACGGGAAAAACATTTGCCTATATGCTACCGATACTCCAAGACCTGAAGTTTTCCAAAGAGATTCACCCAAGGGTCTTGGTTATGGTCCCTACCCGGGAATTGGTTTTGCAGGTAGTTGAGGAAATTGAAAAGTTTGGAAAATACTCCTCCGTTAGGGCTCTTGGGATATATGGTGGCACCAATATAAATCCGCAAAAAATAGCAGTGTCCAAGGGTACGGATATTGTTGTAGCCACCCCCGGGCGACTGTATGATTTACTTATTAGCCGAACCCTTCAATTGAAATCAATTAAAAAAATAGTGATCGATGAAGTGGATGTAATGCTTGATTTGGGCTTTAGGTTTCAGCTTACCAATATTTTGGAATTGCTGCCAAACAAACGCCAAAACATTATGTTTTCCGCGACTATGACCGATGAAGTGAATATATTTATTCACGATTTCTTTATTGCGCCTACTACAGTTTCCGTGGCTGTTAGCGGTACACCCTTGGATAATATTTCACAATACGCATATGCCGTTCCCAATTTTTACACCAAGGCGAATTTGCTTTTGCATCTGCTTCAGAATAGTGAATTGTATAAAAAAGTATTGGTTTTTGTTCCCAATAAAAAAAGTGCCGATTTGGTGTTTGAAATACTAGATGAGTTTTTCGGAAGTGAAGTGGCCGTAATCCATTCCAATAAAACGCAGAATTACAGAATTCGATCCATTGAAAATTTCAACGCTGAAAAAACCCGCATATTGGTTACCACTGATATTATGGCGAGGGGATTGGATTTGGACCAAATATCACACGTTATAAATTTTGACACGCCAGCTTTCCCTGAAAATTATATGCACAGAATAGGCCGAACGGGTAGGGCAGAGCAGGTAGGGACTTCCATTTTGCTATATACAGAAAAAGAACAAGATTCCAAGGAAGCCATTGAAACTTTAATGGATTTGGAACTTGAAACGCTAGGGCTTCCGGCAGAAGTTGAAATTTCGGAAAAGCTTACTGCAGAAGAGCAACCCCAAATTTTGGAAATAAACAATCCAAATAAAGAAGATGAAGTAGGACCCGCTTTTCATGATAAAAAGAAGAAAAACACCAAGGTAAACGAAGGCGGAAGCTATAAGCGGATTATAAAACAGAAATACAAAAAGCCTAAAACCCGGGGCGATAAAATTTATAACAAGAACAAAAAAAAAGGTAAATAGATTTTAAAATGACATTTTCCAATACCTTTTCTTTAATTTAATTTTCAATAAATTATTTCAGCAAAAACCGCATTGGCCTGTAAAACCACGCTTTTTATAAAATAGATTTCATTTACTTCAAGGGTGTGTCCAGATTTTCGGGTAACAGAAAGATCGCTGTAAATGTATCGAGGTTTCAGTGCGCGAACAATATCATTGGCGCGAAGCATATCATCATCTTTAAAACCACTTTCATTTCGGTATATCAAATCGAAAACAGCGTCGGTTATTTTATTTCCTTTTACTTTTCCACAGTATAGAAATCCTTTTTTGCCTATCTCATTCAACTTTACCACGGCTAACATATCGTTGATCCCTGTTATTTTTTCGTTTTGAATGTATTCTAAGTAAGCACTCACCGTTCTTTTGCTATTTGCCAAATCCCACGCAGCTTCATCAAGTTTGGAAGCGGATCCGACTTTCTTTAGCGAATCTATTTTTTTTAAAGCTATCAACGTGTCTTTTGCCATTTTTGAATACCCCAAAATACGGTTGGTAGAATCTTTTTCCGTTGCGGCAAGGTTTAAATAGTTGTCATAGGCTTTAATCGTATTTTGCTTTTTTGCATCCTTCCAGGCTAATTCTAGGCTTTTTAAATATTTCATTGAATTTATGGAATCCTTGGCGGTCAAGGCATATATTCCTTTTGGGTAGGTCTCTAAATATGCCGTATATGCTTCCATGGTATATTCCGTATTGGCTGCCTTCCAAGCATTTTCCTCAACACTCGGCCTCAGAAAAATAATGAAAACACTAACAAATGCCAATATAATTATTGAATAAATAACCCCTTTCTTTATTCTCCTGATCCTTCTCGCATTTCGCTTTTTTATATTATATATTTTAGCGCTGTCCGCTAGATATTTCATGCACTCGTCAAAACTGTCGTTATAGCGGGCCGCCCATATTTTATTGGGCTTAAACTTTTCAAACCATTCCTGCGATATTTCAAATTCCCGTCCGGACAATAAATCCTTTCGGTCCTCCTTGTTCGCTACATACGCATCGCAAAGGCGCATATAGTGCAACGCGGCTTCACTTTCTTCATCCACCCAAGAGTTAAGGGTTTTCCAATGCCTGATGAGGCTTTCATGTGAAATATCAATAAGTTCATCACCAGAATCACCAACATTATCTATAATAAGAAAGGAGCGGTTATTTTTAATAAAGTTATTGATAATTTCCAGTAGCTTGGATTCGCTGGCGTTGGTCAGTGTCTTCAGGTCACTAAGTAGCGCTGGGCGTCTTGTTTTTCTACCATTTTCATCAATTGTGGTAAGGGCTTGAAAAAGGGCTTTTGCAAGCGGCACATCTTCCGGTTTCATTTCTTTTATGGCTTCATCAGCATGCTTGGAAAGTGCCTTTTCAATCCCCCCTATTTGTTTATAGTCTTCCAAATCCAGCTCGCCGTTCTTGTCTATATTCTTCTCATATTCCCACATTCGCATCAAGGCGTGCTGCACTAGCGGCAGTTCATCCTGTACATTTCCTAAATCATTTATTAGCTGAGAGGTAAGGGCAGGGTTGAATTTTCCCCCGTACAATTTTGCCGGGCCTTCTATCACTTTTTTCAGTTCCAGACGGTTTAATCTTGGTACCAAATATTGGCTTTTATTAAGGGCTTCCGGTAATCCATAAAATTGGGAACAATCCCCTATAAAATCGGACCGCATGGTCAATACCACATAAAATGGAATTTTCTTTTGTTGGGAAAGGTTCAAAATTAAATTTACAAAATCGATGGCTTCAGTTTTATAGGAAGCGTTTTTCAATTTCATGGCAAAGCGAAACAATTCTTCAAATTGATCCACCAATAAAAAGAAATTGGAGTTTTTATTTTCGCGAAGGGGTTCAATAATATCTAAAATTGCAGAAACGCCTTCTTTTTTTATTCGCTTTACAAGCGCTAAAATTTCTGGGGATGCAGTTTGTGGGTCTATTTGATATAAAATTGTTGCCGCAAAATTGTACATGGGGTTTTGTCCCGGTTTCATAATGGCAATTAACCATTGGCTGCTATTTTCAACAAGAAAACCACCTTTTAGAGCTGGGATAAGGCCGGCACGGATTAAAGAGGACTTTCCGCTGCCCGAGCTGCCAACAACGGCTACAAAACGATTGGAATGCAGGCGCTGCAATAACTCCAATGTTTGTTCATCTCGACCAAAAAACAATAAATTTTCGTCGTCCCGAAACGGACGGAGCCCAACATAGGGGTTAAAGCTGTTATTGCTCATAAATTTTCAGCTTTTAGATCGTTAAGAAATTGTTCCAGTAGTTCCCCGTCAAGTGCAGGTTTATTGCTTTGATTTACCAATTTTACCATGGGGTTTTGGGCCACTTTTATCGCATCCACTGCTTTTTCGGGCGGGGCCACATAAATAAAGATATCCTGCCCATACCGGTCGTAATCCATCAATTTTTTTAAAGTGTTCTTCACCCGAATATCCACCCAATCCTTATGGGTTTCATTGCCATATAAAAAAATAAATTTCTTGGCCGCGCTAATGTTTCCATAGAGCGATTTAATATTTTCCTGCGGATCGCCATCTTCGGGGTTAAAAATTAAATCGACATTGTAATCGTTGAGTATTTTTTTCAGATTGAAAGCCTGCTTGAAATCATCTGTATGGGTATCCAACAAAACCTTTATTGGATCGCCTTTTGTGATTTTTTTCTCCAAGGTTTTTTGCAATTGGATTTCCTTTAATTGTTTCGCATAATCGTTTATAAGCATGGCAAGTTCTCCTTCGTTGCCACGGACAAATTCATATTTTTTTGAAGATAGGGTAGCCTCTTCCAGTCCCTTTAAAAATAGCTGTTGTTCTTTATTTTCAATATTATTGAAATTCACGTCCCGTGAAACCCAAATTAATTGTGGTGTTTCCGATTCCAGACCAATTTCAGCTTGCCGCTGAATATACCTGTGCCCGCTATTTCCTGGAATCTTCCTTCCCGGAAATTCTCCTAAAAGATGAACTGCCAGTTGTGAAGCTACCAAGGCTTCCCTTGTGGAACTGTCATGTGTTTCTTCATCTGCGGAAGAAGGATCTCCCACGATAATGTTATATCCTTTCTCTTTTAATTCGGCAATAATGCCATCACGTCTATCCATTAAGGAATCGTTTACCTCTCCCAAATAAATTGTAAAGTCTTTCTCATTTTTCTCATTAACGGCAATTGGCTGGGGTTCTTTCTTAATATCAACCTCCTTTGAAAAATCTTCAAAAATATGCACCAAGGCATTCCGAAGCTGTATCATTTGGTTTCCAAACTCAGGGCTTGTATTTTTTAGGGGATCGCCATAGTCGTTGCCATCATGAAAAGGAAAGCCACTGGTTCCGCTTAGTTTATCGGGCCATTCGGAATAAGGAATATTCGACATGAAAATAGGAATGATGCGAGAACGATTGCCTACAATCAACCCCGTTTTTTCTTTTTCAACTTTTTTGTAAAAATGCTCCAATTCCTTTAAACAATAGTCAGATTGTGGATAGAGTCGGGAATACAGACAAATCATAATAGCAGACTTGTCAATTGCCTCGGCAATTGAATTATCAAAAACCTCACTGCGGTCCAGGTTTTTTGAATCCCACCAAATTTTAATATGCTTGGAGTGTTTATTGAGCTTGGTATCCAAATATTTATAAAACTGGTCTATCCAGCCGTCCTCTTCAAAGGTTTCCGATTCATTATCGGCATGGACGTAACTTATAAAAATGTCGTATTCATAACCAGGAATTAATGCCATAGGATAACAATTTAATAATTCATACAAATTATTTATTTACGAGCTAAGAAAATGAGAGGAGAGGGGCAATGATTGTACTAATTTACGAATTGAAAGTCAACTATATGTCTAATTTCCAATAAAATATGTAAAATTACAAAAACCCATTAGAATTATAAAATTGTCCTATCAAGCATTCTTATCACAGATCAATTGATTTGAAATAAGTAAACTCTAGTTTTGTGCTATTATAAAAGAAAAATAAATGAAACAAATACAATCAATACTGCAACCCTATAGCAAAAACGGATTAAACTTAAAAAACAGAGTGGTTATGGCCCCGATGACCCGAAGCCGAGCAAACAATCCCGGAAACGTTCCTATTGAAGGACTACACGATATTTATTACGAACAGAGAGCTTCTGCGGGGCTAATCATAACCGAAGGATCTCAAGTGTCTGAAATGGCAGTTGGATATATAAATACTCCGGGGATATATTCTGAGGAACAAGTTGAAGGCTGGAAAAAGGTAACTGAAAGTGTTCACGAAAAAGAAGGGAAAATCTTTGTACAGTTATGGCACGTGGGACGCATATCGCATCCTGATTTCCATAATGGGGAATTGCCTTTGGCTCCCTCAGCCATCAACCCAAATGCAAAATCCTTTACCCCCTCTGGTTTTAAAGATACCGTTACTCCAAAGGAAATGACAGTTGAAGATATTAAAACCACTGTAGCCGATTTTAAAAAAGCTGCTGCAAATGCCATGAAAGCTGGTTTTGACGGGGTAGAAATACATTCTTCAAACGGATACCTATTTCATCAATTTTTTAACGGAACTTCCAATCATCGGACAGATGAATACGGTGGAAGTATAGAAAACAAAACACGTTTCTTTTTTGAAGTGCTGGAAGCCATTAAGCAAGAAATACCCGAAAATAAAATAGGGGCAAGGTTTAACCCTTCCCTAAATGGAATTTTTGGAATGACCATGGATGAGGAAACCATTCCAACTTTCGATTATATTATTACAAAGCTCAACAATTACAATTTGGCATACGTACATTTATCTGAGCCTTTTAATGATGTTTCCCAGGTTCCATTTGCTGTACCCCATATAGCGAAACATTACAGGCCTTTATACAATGGCACGCTTATAATAAATGCCAATTTTAATCAAGAAACAGGAAACGCGGTAATTGAAAATGGAGATGCCGATTTGGTTGCCTTTGGGAAATTATATGTTTCCAATCCAGACCTAGTAGAACGTTTTGAAAATAATGCCCCCTTGGCAGATTGGGATGCAGATACTTTTTATACAACAGGTGAAAAGGGATATTTGGATTATGAAACAATTGAACAGGAACAAGAGTTGTAAGGCATAATATATTTTTTTAGTATCAAAGTGGGGTTATACCCCACTTTTTTATTTAGGATAAATTCAATTTATAGAAAAATTATATTTACTAAAAACGGTATCTTCACAACTTCAAAAACAACCTCAAAAATTTAATGAGCCAACCGAAAAATCCAACCCTTATAATCCTTGCCTTTTTTGCCATTTATGTTATTTGGGGTTCTACTTATATGCTTAATAAGGTAGCAGTGGGGGAGTTACCCCCTTTCTTTTTGGCTTCAATACGTTTTACTACTGCGGGGCTGCTCATTTTTATAATTGCCAAAGCAATGGGCAAAAGCCTAGCCATCACCCGCAAACAATTTAAAAATGCTTTTATCGTGGGTGTGTTGTTTCTTTCCTTTGGGAACGGCATAGTGGTTTGGGCCTTAAAATATGTAGACAGCGGTTTTACTGCCCTCGAAATTTCTGCACAGCCTCTTGTGGTACTATTTCTTATGTGGATGCTGCAGGGAAAAAAAATAAAACCAATGTCCTTGGTAGGTGTCACTTTGGGGATATTGGGAATCTTTCTTTTGGTAAGTCAAAAACAGATTATCACTAAAGAAGGCTCCATTGTGGGAATGTGCATGATATTCGCCTGTATGCTAAGTTGGGCATATGGTAGTATTTTTGTAGGCAAGGCAGATCTTCCCAAAAACTTTTTTGTAAATACGGGCTACCAAATGTTTACAGCAGGTATTACCCTTGCCATTGCCAGTCAACTCTTTGGGGAAGAGTGGACGGCCCCAACTACTTGGGAACAACCTGTACAATTGAGCATGTTGCTATTGGTGCTTTTTGGAAGTATTATAGCCTTCACTTCCTTTAATTATTTATTAAAAGTAGTCTCCCCGGATAAGGTTGCAACTTCCACATACGTAAACCCCATAATCGCATTATTTTTAGGCTGGTATTTTTTAGACGAACAGATTACACTTCAATCCATAATTGCGGCGGCGGTTTTGTTAACGGGCGTATACTTTATAAATACATCCCGAACGTCGATTACTTTGCCCCGTTTTTCGGGCAGGGTAGGGAAGAAAGGAAATGCTTAATTTATATTCTCAAAACCGGGGTAGATATTTTTGAATTCAACAGTTTCTCCTTTATCATTTTTTCCCTGCAATTCGTATTTAAAGACCACTTTAGTTCCAAGTGGTGCGTAATAATAAACAATCCATGCGTCAGATTCCCTTAATCCAATACAGCCATTGGAAGAGGTTTTTTCCAAAGTAGCCAAATTAGTAGTAGGATGAATAAGTTGACCAACACTGCGGCCATTTATTGAAGGTTCCAACCAAGGAATAGCAGGGAGACCAGTTAGTTTTCCATCATCCCGATATGTTTTTGTGTATTTATGATTATTCTGTGGGTTCATAAATACCGGTTTTTTATTAACTCGGATTATTTCACCTATACCGGGTTTTGTCCTCATATCCACATCGTTTTTGGCCATAGCCAAATATCTTTTACCCACTTTTCCCACTCTTACCGGAAACTTATATATTTCTTTTCCATTTTGAATTATTCGAAGCCTAAATTCTGGAATGTTGAGTTCTAAAGAAGTATTGCATAATTGCGTTTGTATTTTTTTGGTTTCAATCGAATCTGGAATAGTCAAAACCTGATCTTTTTTTAAAGCTATTAGTGCTTGAGGGTCTTCATTAAAAACCCCCTTATCCATTGAGTAATAATAATCTGTATGTGCCAGCGTGTCCATAATCCACTTGTTGTTATGTACGATAATATACTCATCAATAAGATAATTGTGGGTTTGGTTATGTTCTGCAACTATGCTGTCCATCCATTTAAAGTAGGAACGAATAGGAATATCTTTATTAACTACTATTTCAATGGGAATTGTAGTTATTTCTTGGTTTAAAGTATCTACTACTACATCAGTTACGTTATTTATATTCTCTTCTTCTGTGCTATTAACTTGATGTTTATTAACGCAACTTATACAACTGAAAATTATAATTATCAATAAAATATTTTTCATCTATACTATTTTTTAAAGCCTATTTCAGCGCTGTAATTCGGTTCCGTAAAAGATTGAAAATAGAATTATGCGCTATGGAAATGTCTATTTTAATATGAATCAAACGTAGGAATCTAATTAACAAAATGGTATGACATTGATCATCTTTACGGGCATTTCTTTTCATAATTAGATTGCTAAGTACATAGCTAATAAAGCTGATATGCTGATTTATGTCATATTAAATGATGCTGGTCAACATTATATTTGGCCTTTCCTTTTCCTTTATGAATAGTTCAAACACCATATTAACCCGCACGAAATCATTCTTTGCCGAAATTGGTGATATGACTTTATTCGCCGGACGCTTTTTTAGGGAAGTGTTCAGTCCGCCTTTTGAATTTAAGGAACTGCTTCGTCAATGTTATAATATGGGCAATCGTTCTTTGCTATTAGTTGGGGTTACGGGGTTTATTTTGGGGCTCGTGTTTACGCTACAGTCGCGACCCACTTTATTGCAATTTGGCGCACAATCTTGGATGGCTTCTATGGTTAGTCTTTCTATTGTTCGAGAAATTGGGCCGGTAATAATTGCTTTAATCTGTGCAGGACGAATTGGTTCAGGAATTGGCGCAGAGCTTGGTTCTATGCGGGTTACGGAACAGATAGACGCGATGGAGGTTTCAGGTACCAATCCTTTTAAATATTTGGTAGTTACCCGGATTGTGGCCACTACCTTAATGTTGCCTTTGTTGATAATTATGGGTGATGCGATTGCTCTTTTAGGTTCAGCTTTGATAGAAAATTTAAAAGGCGATGTTTCCTTCTTGCTTTACTTCAACCAAGTATTTGATGCCTTAAAATATAGCGATATACTTCCAGCAACAGTAAAATCTGTTTTCTTTGGATTTGCCATTGGTTTGGTGGGGTGTTACAAGGGCTATTATTGTTCTAAAGGCACTGTTGGCGTTGGTGAGGCATCAAATTCCGCTGTGGTCTATATCTCGATGCTTTTGTTTGTGATTGATTTTATTGCCGTTTTTGTAACCGATATATTTTTTTAAATAGAAATGAATTCTGAAGAAAACATAAAACCCGTACTCGAGTTAAAAAACCTTCAAAAAAGTTTTGGAGACAATCACGTCCTCAAAGGTTTCAATCTGAAACTTTTTAAAGGTGAAAACTTGGTAGTGATGGGCAAATCGGGTTCAGGAAAATCGGTGATGGTAAAATGTTTGGTTGGTTTAATTCAGCCAGACAGTGGCAGTATCAGTATAAAAGGTGAAAATATTATTACAATGGGGCATAAGGAATTAGACATTCTTCGAACTGAAATTGGTTTTCTTTTTCAGGGCAGTGCATTATACGATTCTATGACCGTGCGTGAAAATTTGGAATTTCCACTGCGACGCCATAAAGATAAAATAGAAAATTTTCAAGGAACCGAAATTTTGATAAAGGAAGCTTTGGAGAACGTAGGCTTA
>JBBQQN010000007.1:0-52202 GCA_038215845.1 Flavobacteriales bacterium
TCGCTTTTCCCCTATACTTTGTTTCTATATGTCAAGATATTTGCTGCGCGACGCGCAGCGCCAGGCCCCAGGCCGAGAGCGACGTGCCCCGCGCACGCCTCCCGATCCCGGGGACCCAGCTAAGACTAAGGTGGTTATAGCGACGGGGCTCACCTCTTACCATTCCGAACAGAGAAGTTAAGCCCGTTTGCGCCGATGGTACTGCACTCGTGGGAGAGTAGGTCGCCGCCTTCCTTGAAAGCCCCCTCCATGTATTTGGAGGGGGCTTTTTTTATAGGATAAAGTGGAATCTTTCGACAGCTTATTGAGCCGGTTCTGAAGTTTGTAAGCATAATTTCTAATAAAGATTACTCAATCTTTAATTAAATAAAAGTATTTTATTTGTTTTTGAAATTCCGTTCTGCAGAACAGTGCAAAAATACAATCCGTTTGATACGTTCAGACTGTCTAACGAAACTGTGTTGTTTCCAACAGACATATTAAGACGCTCTATTTTTTCTACTATCTTTCCTTGTACATCCCTAATTATTATGTTTAGCGGACTATCTTCAGTGAGGCAGATGCTTAATTTCATCACATTTCCTCTCAAAATTTTAAAATTCTTAATACCGCAACCGTTTTCAGAATAATCATTTATTGAAAGACTCCCTTCCTGTAAGAAAATCTCTGTTTCAAAAAGATAATCACTTTGAAACCCTGATGCACAGATCAATTTTGAAGTATCGCCAATAAAAACCGAACCGCTATTGCCAGTTAACCAAGCAGTGGGTTTTGAAGGCAGTTGAACCCATAAATCTGTGTCAGGATTATAGAAATAGGTTTCATCTGAAAAAGTTTCAAAGGTATTATCGGTACTTCCGCCTGTCATGATTACTCCATCACGCCACGTTTGTGCTTCGAAAAAAGTTCGGGTCTGACCTGGAAAAGCTGTTTTTTCTTCCCAAGTAATTAAAGAGCGGTCATTAGGATCAATTGTTCCAACCCATACAGTATTCCAGTAGTTGTTGGACATAAAGGCATCGCTTCCGCATATATAAACAAGTTTGTTGCCGTGAATTGCAAAACCTCCCCAACTTAAACTATTGCCAGGGGGCAGAATGGGGGTGGCTTCGCGCCAACGATTGTAATTGCTATTGTACAGATAGGTTTTATGCTGATAACCGCCCACTACATAAATAAGACTGTCTTGATATGATACAGCTCTGGCATCAACAATATTTCGAGGAAAGTCAGCAATATCAGACCAAACATCAGTTGCAATATTGTATTTGCGTACTTTTTTTATGGCATTCCCAGGTGTGGTCAGTAGTCCGCCAATAACATAAATTGAATCTTTTAAAACAGCTATAGACCCGCCTAATAATTGTGTTGGAGGCGGAGCAATGTTTGTCCAAGTATCTGTACTTAGCTGATACCGCTGCGTAATTGGTGTAATTATACCATCTTGGTTTCTTCCGGAAACCATAAAAAGATATCCGTCCCCATCTTTGCTGTAACCAATTGTCTGACCAGCGCGAATTCGTTCCGGAATATCTGCACCCGAGTTCCATTGTGCCATCATATTTGGAATGGCCAGTAAAAAAAATACAGTATAAAATAGAATTTTCTTCATAATAAATGGTTTTAGATTTCATCTAAAAATAATTATTATAAAGCTTCTAATTTTAACCTATTACAGACATGTGCTATTAATCAATACATAGCATTTTAAAGGTTGCTAAAGGGGATTGTTACCTAAAAGTCAACGAATTCCTCCATTGGTATACATAAATAGGTTGTTTGTAGCAACTTCTGAAAAACTAAATGCAAAACCGTATTTTTATACGATGCATAAAAGATGGGTAAAACACATTTTCTTCTGGGTGGCATATCACTCCTTTGAAGTCTATACAGACTTTTTGTGGATGTTGAACCAATATCAATTGTCAGTCTGGCAAGCCCTTAAAATGTCTTTTATAGCAGAGACAATAATTCTATTGGCTATCAAGCTGCCAATGGTTTATTTAATGTTTCATTTTCTTTCAAAATATACAGTAATAAAACCCAATCGGAGGAAATTGATCTTTTCGCTCAGCTCATTACTTATTTTGTTTAGTTTTTTGGCACAGCTCATTATAGTTTATGTGTTTTTGCCGACTATTTATAAGAATGTTGATGTAGTAGAAACCTTAGGTTTTCAGGGAATTGTCAATTCCTTTATGGATAAGGTATTTATAGGCTGTTTGGCCATTGCGCTCAAACAAATGTCCAACAGCCAACGGCTCAGAGAAAGAGAGGAACTGTTGTTAAAAGAAAAATTGAAGACGGAACTAACACTTCTAAAATCACAGATTAACCCACATTTTTTGTTCAATACCTTGAACAATATCTATTCGTTGGCCCGAAAAAAATCTGACAAAACCCCGGAAGTGGTTTTAAAATTATCAAAATTGCTTCGTTTCGTGATGTATGAAACACAACATCAATACATCGCAATAGCAAAAGAGTTGGATTTTTTAAAAGATTATATTGAATTGCATAAAATACGATATGATAATAGACTATCGATTGATTTTAAATATGAAGTAGATGATTTGACTGCGCAAATAATGCCGCATATTTTGACTCCTTTTGTTGAAAATGCTTTTAAACATGGCGCTAGCCAATCCACCGAGGCTTCAGTAATAATTATTGAATTGAAACTTTTTCAAAATCAATTGAAGTATAGGGTAGAAAATTCTTACGAAGCCAGCGCTTTCGATAGCAAGGAAAATGGAATTGGTTTAAAAAATTTACAACGGCAACTCGAATTAATGTATAGAAAGTATGAACTTCAAATACACGGAGAAAACCAAAAATTCATTGCTGAACTTTCACTTAATTTAACCAAAAACTATGATCCTTAAATGTATCATTATCGAGGACGAGCCATTGGCTATGGATGTAATGGTCGATTTTATAAAACAGGTTCCCTTTTTAATATTGGAGAAGACTTGTAGTGACGCCATTGCCGCAATGAAAATTTTAAATGAAAAGAAAATCGATTTAATTTTTCTCGATCTCCACTTGCCAAAATTAAAAGGCCTTGATTTTTTGAGCACTTTGAAGAACCCCCCAATGGTTATAATAACAACGGCATATCACGAATTTGCACTGAAAAGTTATGATTACAATGTGCTGGATTACCTTTTAAAACCAATTGAATTCAGTCGTTTTATGGTCGCGGTACAAAAGGCGGCAAGCCAAACAAAAAAGGAAAGTATTACACTTGAAGAAATTGCCAACGACGGATTGTTTTTTACCGTAAATAACAAGAAGGCCCGCGTTGCATTTCATTCAATCATTTATATTGAAAGCCAACGGGAAAATGTGAAAATTGTAACCGAATCGAATATTCTTCAAACCCGCATTGCCATTAGTGAATTGGAAAAAAAGTTGCCCGATAGTTTTCTGCGTATCCATCGATCATACATTGTTTCAAAACAAAAAATTGATTTTGTGGACGCCCAGGAAATCGAGATAAGTGGAAAATATTTACCTATTGGGCGTAGTTACAAGGACAGCGTTCTTGCCGCATTGGGCTTTAAATAGGGGTTTCCTTTTAAAAAATTGATTTCAAAATTGTATTTATCCCTTTAAAACAAAGATAAATTGCCCCAGCTCCTGCAACAATTCCAAAGAAAAGAAATATGTAAAACATATAGGTTTCCTTGTTTAAAAAAGAGAGTGTAAGTAGATACGGACTTAAAAAGAGCAGCGGTAATGCAAATGCCATAAATTTTATTCCCTTTTTCAATAAATCAAAATCTGTATGTTCCTTACCCATTGTGAAAATTATTTATAGCATTCCGGACATTTTTATGTTTTTCCAGAAGCTGCTGCGCTTCTTTTTCTGAAATATTTAATTCGGCCATAAGCATCCGTATGCCACGATCCACAAGCTTGTTGTTACTCAATTGCATGTCGACCATCTTGTTTCCCTTTACTCTCCCCAAATGAATCATCACTGCAGTTGATATCATATTGAGTATCAATTTTTGTGCTGTACCAGCCTTCATCCGGGAACTTCCTGTTACGAATTCTGGACCCACGGTTACAACAATTGGAAATTGTGCGGTTGTGGACAACGGGCTTCCTTCATTACAGGTTATGCAGCCTGTTGAAATGTTTTTTTCATTACACATTTCCAAGGCTCCAATTACATAAGGAGTGGTTCCCGAAGCTGCAATTCCAATAACAAAATCTTTTTCTGAAATGTTTTCCTTTTGAAGATCTTTCCAACCTTGAGTTGTAGAATCTTCTGCAAATTCTACTGCCTTGCGAATGGCGGTATCGCCCCCCGCAATTAAACCAATTACCAAATCGTACGGAACCCCAAAGGTAGGCGGACACTCACTGGCATCCAAAATTCCCAAACGCCCACTTGTTCCAGCGCCTATATAGAATAATCTGCCGCCAGCTTTTAATTTTTCAACAACTTGTTCAGTGAGTTTTTCAATCTGCGGCAGTGCTTTTTCAACTGAAAAGGCAACCGTTTTGTCTTCGTTGTTTATATTTTGAAGTAATTCAGAAACGCTCATTTTTTCAAGATGATTGTACTTTGAGTCAGATTCGGTTGTTTTTATAAAAGGCATATTCAAATTTACGATTTACAATGGTAGGTTTAAGTTATTGAAAAAGGAATTTATTGGACAGTATAATTAAGTGTTGAAACTTCAGAAATCCTGAAATACCCCAAAGGATAATTATCAGAATTAGTTTCATTTATAATATTGCCACGCACTGTAGCGGGCTGGGTTTCAAAAGGCCCGCCGCCTTGGTCACTTGTTTGTTGAAGCAGGATGAACATAAAATTATGGAAAGCTTCGTCAATCCCGTAAAGGTTAAACTGCACTTCGTCACCCGCTGCTAAATCTTCAACTAAATAATAACCAAAAATGGTATTTCCATCAAAAAACTCATCGTTGTAAACGTCCAAAATGTCTCCTCTATCAGATAAGCCTTCAAAAAAATAAAAATTATCTTCTCCGGCAGGATCGGTAAAAAACACCTTGAGTTCTATATCTTTTCCCGTAAAACCCCCATCATTGCGTTGTTCCACAAAATCCAGCGGAGGAGTAGACTGCAATTGTGCTGTGGCAGTAAAGATTTCATTTTTATATTGAATTGAAAGTGTATAATCAAGATTAGCTTTCGGAAAAAGGCTTTTGCTGTAGTAGATACCTTCATCAATATATTCAAAAGGATATATTTTGCCGTTTCCATCGGTAACGCTTATGGATGCGTCTGGAACAACAGGAACGTTGTCATCAAAAAAAGCTGCAGTAGTAGTCAGTTTTATGGTTGAACTGGCACTGCCATCTTTCCGAACCTTTAAAGCGGCATCAACAACCAACCGCGGTGGGGCCTCATTCAATTCTACATCCACCACATCTTCGCAGGAAGAAAGGAGTCCGCTAAAGATGAATAATAATAACAGCTTGTTCATAATCAGAATTTAAAATTATAGGTTACTGATGGAATTATCCCAAAAATTGACAACCGCACTGCCTCATTTTTATTTATATCAGAATTTTCCCTAAAGGATAGGGAAGCGGCATTTTTGCGGTTGTAAACATTATAAATACTGAAAACCCATTCTCCTTTCCAGCGTTTTTCACTATTTGGTTTTGGTGTCCAAGTTGCAGAAAAATCCAAATGATGATAGGTGGTAAGCCTACTGCTATTGCGAGCTTCGTACACTGGCACAACTACTCCGTTAAATTCATACTGTCCTTCCGGATAGGTGGTGGGTTGGCCGGTTTGAAAAATAAAATTTGATCCGAATGACCATTTTTTTGAAAGTTCGTATTGCGCGGTTATTGAAACATCATGTGTTTTGTCCCAAGGAGAATGGTACCAATTTCCATTATTGATGCCCGTCTCAATTGAAGTTCTTCCGGGGGTTCGTTGCTCACTTTTTGAAAGAGTATAAGCAATCCAACCTTGAAATTTTCCTTCATTTTTTCTGAAAAGAACTTCCAATCCATACGCCCGGGCCTCTCCGTTCAGCAGAATTTGTTCCACTGCATTATTGGCTATTAAATCTGCATCATCTACATAATCCAAACGGTTTTTCACTTCTTTGTAAAAAGTTTCCACTTCCAGGGAATAATTTTCAAAGTTTCTGAAATATCCCAGCGCCACCTGATCTGCCAATTGGGGTTCAATATATTTTCCACTGGGGGCATAAATATCGAAAGGAGTAGGGGATGTGGTATTGCTGATTAGGTGAATGTACTGTGCCATTCGGTTATAACTGGCTTTTATGGAGGCATTTTCGTTCAACAAATACGAAATCGAGAATCGCGGTTCGAGATTGGCGAAAGATTTTATGGTGGTATTTCTGCTGAATGAAACCGTATCGATAGGTTTTGCTTTCTGATAAATACTCAAATCTTCATTAAAAAGAATGGGGTTGTCGTTTTCATATAAAAATAATTCATCCTGTCCCAAACGGTTGAAAGTAGAAAGCCGAAGCCCAGCCTGAACCGAAATTTTATCGGAAACCTCAATTTCGGCATCTGCATAAACTGCATTTTCCCAAGCATATTTATCTGTCAACTTAAACGGATTTATCCCCGAAGATTCTGTTGTAGGTGTTACGTCTCCTGGGTTGAATTTATAGTAAATACTGTTCAAACCGTAGCGAAGGTCAATGTTGTTTGAAATAAAATGGGTGAAATCATATTTCAAATTATAATTTTGGATACCGCTATCAAAATTGAATTCTACAAACTTAAGCTCCAAACCATAGTAATAATCTGAATAAATAAGCGATAGGTTTGAAAACAACTTATCTGAAAACAGATGGTTCCACCGAAGATTTAGAGTTGTATTTCCGAAACTGTTTGCAAAACTGTCGGCAATTTCAAAAACATCCCTGCCGAAATAACCCGACAAAAATATACGGTTGTTTTTATTGAGGTTGTAGCTCAATTTTGTGTTCAAATCATAAAAATAGGCAATGTTGTCATTTCCAAAAAGTGGAAGAAACAAATGCGCATAACTGCTACGTCCGCCAACCAAAAAGGAAGCTGTATCTTTTTTAATGGGGCCTTCCAGTAATAATCTACTAGCTACAAGGCCAATTCCGCCACTGGCATGGTATTCACGTTTATTGCCATCTTTTTGATAAATGTCCAACACCGAAGAAATCCTTCCGCCATAACGGGCGGGAATCCCCCCTTTGTAAAGCGTTAAATCCTTAATGGCATCTGGGTTGAAAACCGAAAAGAAACCGAACAAATGTGAGGAATTATAAAGTGTGGCCTCATCCAGTAAAATTAAATTCTGGTCCGCAGCACCGCCGCGAACATTAAAACCACTTGCGCCTTCCCCGGCACTGGTTACTCCGGGAAGCAGGGTAATTGATTTTATAACATCCACTTCCCCCAAAACCACTGGCATTTTTTTGATGGTTTTCACAGAAAGGGTATTGGCACTCATCTGCGCATTGCGGATATTGAGTTTTTCCCCGTCGGCTTCAATTACTACTTCATCCAGACTTTCGGTATCTTCCTTAAGAGCAAAATCTTTTTTTACATTTTCGGAAAGGTCCAAGGTGAATTTTTCCGTAGCAAAACCAATACTGCTGAAATAAACCGAATAATTGCCCTTGGGAAGCGTAATGGAATAATAGCCGTATTGATTGGTTACCGTTCCTGTTTGAAGTTCTGGGATAAGAATGTTAACCCCAATCAAGGTTTCCCCCGAATCCTTTTCGGAAATAGTACCGCTGAGCGTGAATTTTTCTTGGGAAAATGCATAACAACCCAAAAGTAATATTGAAAATAAAAGTATGTTTTTCAATCTGAATTGTTTTTTGGACGAAAAAAAACCTTCAGCTTAACTGAAGGTTTTTAGAACGCCTTGAATGTTATTTTATTTCCGAAAGTATTTGGTTAAAAGTATTACTCGGGCGCATAGCATCAGAAACCAACTTTTCGGTCGGTTCGTAATAACCGCCGATATTAATTGGTTTTCCTTGTACCGATAGAAGTTCTTCGTTTATTTTCGATTCGTTTTCTTCCAATTTTTTTGCAATGGGGGTAAAGATTTCCTTCAGTTTTTGATCCTTATTTTGAGCTGCAATTGCCTGTGCCCAATACATTGCCAAATAAAAATGGCTACCGCGATTGTCAATTTCATTCACTTTTCTCGAAGGTGATTTGCTATTGTCGAGATATTTCTCGGTAGCATCGTCCAAACATTCAGCCAAAACAACCGCTTGCGGATTGTTATAATTGGTACCCAGATATTCAATGGAAACTGCGATGGCAAGAAATTCGCCCAAGGAATCCCAGCGAAGATGGTTTTCTTCCAAAAACTGTTCAACATGTTTTGGAGCCGAACCGCCTGCGCCTGTTTCGAAAAGTCCACCGCCATTCATCAACGGAACAATGGAAAGCATTTTCGCGCTTGTACCCAATTCAAGAATTGGGAAAAGATCTGTAAGGTAATCGCGCAATACATTTCCAGTAACCGAAATAGTATCCTTCCCATCTTTTACACGCTCCAAGGTATATTCTGTAGCCTTTTCGGGAGAGAGAATTTTTATATCAAGTCCTTTAGTATCGTAGTTCGGAAGGTATTTATTTACTTTTTTTATAAGTTCAGCATCGTGTGCTCTATTTTTATCCAACCAAAAAATAGTTGGATTTCCAGTAGAACGAGCTCTGTTTACAGCAAGTTTCACCCAATCCTGAACCGGCAAATCCTTTACTTGGCACATACGCCAAATATCTCCCTTTTCAACAGTATGCGCCATAAGTACTTTTCCGGAAGCATCCAAAACCTGAACTTTTCCGTCTGAAGCAATTTCAAATGTTTTATCGTGCGAACCGTATTCCTCTGCTTTTTGAGCCATTAAACCCACATTTGGAACAGTACCCATTTTAGTCGGGTCGAAGGCTCCGTGTTTTTTGCAAAATTCAACGGTTGTTTCATAAACGCCTGCGTAACTGCTGTCTGGAATTACTGCTTTTGTATCGTGACTTTTTCCATCGGCGCCCCACATTTTCCCGGAGTTTCTTATCATTGCAGGCATAGAGGCATCTATAATCACATCGCTGGGAACGTGAAGGTTTGTAATGCCTTTATCACTATTCACCATGGCCAGATCTGGATTTTCGTCCATGATCCTTTTAATTTCAACTTTGATTTCGGATTGTTGTGCGGCAGGCAATTCAGAGAGTTTGCTCACTAAATCACCAAAACCATTGTTTACGTCAACACCTAGTTCTTTAAAAGTTTCGCCATATTTTGAAAACAATTCCTTAAAATAAACCTTTACTGCATAGCCGAAGATTATTGGGTCGCTAACCTTCATCATCGTGGCTTTCATATGAAGGGAAAAAAGAACATTTTTTTCTTTAGCGTCTTTTATCTGTGCTTCAAAAAAATCAAGAAGCGCTTTTTTGCTCAAAATTGTAGCATCTATTATTTCTTCTTTTAAGACCTTAAGATTGTCTTTTAAAACGGTCTTATTTCCATTTTTATCCGTGAGTATAATACTCAAGGTATTATCTCCATCCATGGTAACCGATTTTTCATTGTGGAAAAAATCGCCATGTTGCATGGTGGAAACATGTGTTTTACTGTCGCTACTCCAATCGCCCATACTGTGTGGGTGTTTTTTCGCATAATTTTTTACTGCTTTTGGTGCACGGCGATCGCTGTTTCCTTCACGAAGGATTGGATTTACAGCGCTTCCTTTTACTTTGTCGTATTTGGTTTTGACGTCTTTTTCTTCTGAATTGGGTGGATTATCTGGGTAATTAGGAATATCATATCCCTTTTTTTGAAGTTCTGCAATAGCCTCGTTAAGTTGAGGGAGGGAAGCACTTATGTTTGGAAGTTTAATGATGTTCGCTTCGGGTGTTTTGGCTAGTTCGCCAAGCTCCGTCAAATCGTCATGAACGCGTTGTTTTGGGGAGAGTTTTTCTGGAAAAACAGCGAGTATTCTTGCCGCCAATGAAATGTCGCGACTTTCCAATTCTATATGGGCTGGAGCGGTAAAGGCTTTAACAATTGGAAGTAGAGAGTGGGTTGCCAAGGCAGGAGCTTCGTCGGTCTTGGTATATATAATCTTTGAAGTTTTTGTCATTTTAATGATTGGTTTTTCAGTAAAAATAAAAATGATAATTGTATTTAAGGATAGCAAATATACGTATTTGGAGAAGGTTTAAAAAGGGGGGCAAGTTAACTTTTGTTTAAAACTCTACCAGTATAAACAAGAAAAGCCATATCATAGTATAAATACGTTGATATGGCTCCTTGTAAAGTAACCCTTTGCCAGCCATCCCGATAAAATCGGAATTAAAGCAAGTTTATTATATGCTTGCGGCCGTGACTTACTCACACGGGTTTGGCTTTTGTAATTTTGGCATCCACTGTGAAGTTTGATCCAGTTTCCAAAAACTGACCCAAAACTCTTTTCAATCTCAGTACTAATAATCTAAAGATCGTGAGCACCTCAAGCAATCGAAAAAAGCCTGTAAAGTCGTTTCCTTTAAAATTTTTTCAATCTCAAAACTAATCGTTATAAAACCATTAGCTTTTCAAACGATCAAAGAAAACTATATAAAAGAACGTTTCTTTATGTATCGCCATGACTGTTACATCATTTTGATAGTGCTAATATAAAGAGGAAAATTGAAATTCCAAGAGATTGTAACTCTTTAAAAATCCACCGTTTACGAACAGTGGTTGTCAACAATTGTTCATAAAAAAAGCCCTGTAAAAACAGGGCTTTTGATAGTTTTCAACAAAGAATAAACTACATACGTTTTTCTTTGATACGGGCTTTTTTACCTGTAAGACCTCTAAAGTAGTAGATACGAGCTCTACGCACGCTACCTTTTTTGTTGATCTCAATTTTTTGAAGGGCTGGCATGTTCAATGGAAAAATACGTTCCACACCAACAGTACCGCTCATTTTACGAATCGTAAAAGTTTTGGTAATACCTGATCCTTTAACTTGGATTACAACACCTCTAAAGAACTGGGTTCTTGTTTTTTCACCTTCACGGATTTCATAGTACACCGTAATGGTATCACCAGCTCCGAATGCAGGAAATTCTTTTTTTGTAACAAATTCGTCTTGTACAAATTTTATTAACGCTTCCATTTTTTTTATTTGATATAGTTTAAATAAAACAACGTTCGCGGTTCTCGCCAGAGGTTGGATTAAGTGGGTGCAAAAATAAGCATTTTATGTTATGAAACAAGGGATTGCTCAATTTTTGTAATATGAAAAAATAATTATCTACTTTTGGTTTTCAATCCATCCATTAATCTTATTTTCAAGCAATTCCAAAGGTACACAGCCTGTTTCCAAAACTTGGTTGTGGAATTCGCGGATATCAAATTTATCTCCCAATTCCTTTTGGGCTTTATTGCGAAGCTCAATAATTTTAAGTTGCCCTATTTTATAGGCCAATGCCTGCCCGGGGTTGGCCATATAACGTTCAATTTCGGAAATGATTCCCGCTTCCGGTTCGGCTTCGTTTTCCAAACAATACTGAATTGCGTGCTCCCGTGTCCAGCCTTTTGAATGCATTCCTGTATCTACAACAAGCCTAACCGCACGGTGCATTTCTGCGCCCAACATCCCGAAATATTGGTAGGGGTCCGTGTAAAGTCCAAGTTCCTTTCCTAAGGATTCACTGTAAAGTGCCCACCCTTCACCATAGCCACTATAGAATAATGTTTTTCGGAACATAGGCAAATTGTTATTTTCCTGTGTAAGTGAAATTTGATAATGGTGTCCGGGAATAGCTTCGTGCAAAAATAAAGACTCATCAGAATAAACATTGTATTCTGAAGCTTTTGGAATGGGAACATAAAAAATTCCGGGACGGGTACCATCCAAACTCCCGGGATTGTATTCTGCGCTTGCGGAATTTTCACGAAACTTCTCGGTCTGTTTTACATCAAATTCAGTCTTTGGTTTTTTGTCGAACAGCACATCCAACTTTGGTTTCATTGTATTATAAATGGTATAAAAATGGTCAATAATCTGTTGTGGTTCAGTATAGGGCATCAACTCTTTATTGGTTCTTACATAATTGAAGAAAGATTTTAAATCATCTTTAAACCCCACTTGCTCCTTTACTTTTTCCATTTCCGCTGAAATGCGCGCCACTTCGCTTAAACCCAATTGATGGATTTCATCTGCCGTCATTTCGGTAGTGGTGTACAATTTTATTTGATGCTCGTAATAGGCTTCACCATTCGGCGTATCTGCAATTCCAGTGCTTTCCCTTCCAGCTTTCAGATAGTCGCCCGCCATAAAATCGTGAAGATTTTTATATGCTGGGATAAGTTTTTCAGAAATCATTTTTGAATACGCCTCCGTAAGTTGTTGCTTTTCCTCTTGAGAAAAATTTTCGGGGAAATTTTTGACCGGTGAGTAAAATAGATTTTTGTCCAAATCAGATTCGGTCATATCCTTTAATTGCGGAATTACTTTTTTGATCAACGATTTGGGAAGTACGTATCCTTCTTTCATTCCTTCTTTCATCCTTTCTTCAGCAGTATTTAACCAAACCACAAAACCGTAGACACGTTTCAGCCAATTGTTATAGTCGTCCACCGTTTTAAAAGGTTGTGCACTGCTTCCGCTTGCCAATTGACCCATAACAAGATTTACAGACCACATTTGGTCAATAGGGAAGTAGGTGCTGTTTTTAAAAGATAGTGTTTCCAGATTTATATTGCATTCCCACAATAGAATATCCTTGCTCATTTGCTCCGTTTCGGAAAGGTCTGCGTCGTTTATTTCTGAAACCTGCTGTTTGTAGCGGGAATAATAATCTTTAAGTTTTGCAGTATATTCATCAGAAAGAAAATTGGGGAAGCTATCATTATAACGCGTATCTCCCGAAAATGTAGCATTTATGGGGTTTAGTTTAAGCCCTTCTTGGTAATAACTTTCCATAATTTGATTGAAATGGGCACTTACGCCATTCTCTTTTTTTTGGTTATTTTCTTTATTTTCCTTGTTTTTACATGCGGAAAAGATCAAAACGGTCAATAAAATGAACATACTATTTCTGAACATACTTGGTGGTTTTAGGTTTTTATTTTAAGAATAACTGAAGGATTGAATAGCCTATCAGTCTTTGCTCTTCCAAAATTGTTACAAAAGGTCTGGTCTTCGTTCCTGGGTTCGCTTATAAGCTTCTTCCTCTCGCCACTCCTCAATTTTTGGGGTATTGCCACTTGTTAATATTTCAGGAACCTTCCAGCCTTTGTAATCTGCTGGACGTGTATAGATAGGTGGGGCCAATAAATTATCCTGAAATGAATCTGTAAGAGCACTTGTTTCATTTCCCAAAACCCCCGGAATTAGCCGAATTACCGCGTCACAAATCATTGCAGCAGCAAGTTCGCCACCACTAAGAACAAAATCGCCCACCGAGATTTCACGGGTAATAAAATGGTCACGCACCCTTTGGTCCACTCCTTTGTAGTGCCCACATAAAATAATCATGTTTTCTTTTAGTGAAAGCTCGTTGGCGGTATGTTGATTAAAGGTTTTACCATCCGGCGTCATATAGATTATTTCATCGTAATCTCTTTCAGACTTAAGTTTTGTAATGCATTTGTCAATAGGTTCAATCATCATAACCATTCCGGCACCACCGCCAAATTGATAATCGTCAATTTGTTTGTATGCATTTGTGGAAAATTCCCGAAGGTTATGGGTATGGACTTCAACAAGTCCTTTTTCAATTGCGCGTTTTAAAATGGAAGCTTCAAAAGGACTTTGAATTAATTCGGGAAGCACTGTTATTATATCTATTCTCATTGAGAAGATCTTTTATTTAGGGGTGAAGACTGTTGGGTTTATTGGGTTTTCCAAGCAATGCAATGGCGAACTTCTAAAGTGACCCAGTTGGGAATTATTTTAAAAAAACAAAAATACGCAATTGTTAATTAACTTATCCCTTCTTTGCCTCACGCTCCTTTTTGCGTTCCTGTCTTTTTTCTTCTCGCTCTTTTTTGCGAAGTTCTCGTTTTTGTTCCCTAGTCATTTCTTTTCCGTTCTGAAAAGCATCTTTATATTCAATGCTTCCATCAGGGCTTCCCGTGAAAGCTTTTATCCAAGCATTTTCAAAAATGTTCAGTATTGTAGGCCAAACACCGGCCTGTACATTATTTAAATCGCCTTCAAAAGGGATGCGCGTTGCGAGGGTATCGGTACGCTGATTTGCGAGAATAAACTTAAAGAAGCCCACAAATCCTTCCCACAGAACATCGAGAAAACTGTCGCCTTCCCCGATAAGTTTTGTATCGGTGAGCAAAGGCTTAACGTACCCTTTCAAATAGCCGTCAGCAATTGCAACTTCGCTATAAAGGCCAAAGGTTCCTTTGTCGAAATCAATACCTGCATAATAATTGGTAAAATCGTTTAGGGCCGTGGCGTCTCCGCCGTCTATGGCCAAGGTCATGTCCATGTCCGGAATTTCCTTGATCAAGTTTATGTTTCCTTCCAAGTTCATTTTTCCCTGACCAATGGTTACCCCAGTAGCCTTTATGGTAGATGGAAGAATTCGTTGTTTTTCACGGACATTTTTTAAATTATCTGCAGTAAGTTGAATTTGGTCAATATGTAAATCGATGGTTGGATTTGCCTGAATTTCAACAAAGGCAACTTTCCCATCATAGACCTCAAAATGGTTAATGTCTATGGGTACAATATCGGTAAGGGCCTTTGTCCAATCTTCAACATCGGCATCGCCGCCTTCCGCAGTGGCTTGCTGATCTTCGAAGACATAAATTACTTCTGGACTGTACATAATTATTTCACTGACTATTCTTCCATTGAAAAGAGATTTCCATTCAATTGAGATATCGCTTTTAGGAAATTTCAGGAAAGGGGTTTGGGTTTTGGCCGAAACCTTATTAAGGTACATTCCATTGATTACATAAGCGCCGCGATAGAGGGAAATATCAATGTCTGCAACCTGCCCGTAATATCCCGGGATATCTGCCAGTACCTTATTTACATAGTTTTTTACCCAAATGGGAAGATATAACCTGAAGCCAATAAGGATGACCAAAATTATAATGGGGAGGGTATACCTTTTCTTTCTGTACGCCCTGCGTTTTTTCTTTTCAGCCATTTTAAGCTTTAATAATTTTAACAAATTTGAACGAAACCGTGGAATTTTTCAGTTAATGAAGTCATAAAAAAAATTCCCGTAAAGACGGGAATTTGGTTTTTCAGATTCAAAAAGAATCTTTTTTTTATAAACTGCAGTTGCCGTCTATAATGCTTTGTTTTGTTGGGTTGTAGGCGTTGCCGTCAACCCTGTAATCGCCCCCTAAACCTTCGTCTATAAGTAGTGGACGAAGTCCGCATAAATCTGTAAGAAATTGATTATCAGTAATAGTCAGAATTCTTTCCACGTACTGAAGATTTTCTAATGCATTCAGATTTAAAATTGCATTGTTATCACTGATAGAAAGATCCCTAGTTATCGATTTGAGGTTATGAAGCCCATTAATGTTATTTAAACTATTATTACCATTCACTCGGAGATTCCTCGCTGATCCAAGATTGCTTAATTCGTCTATATTTTGAATAATTGAGTTGCCAATTATATCTAACCTATCTGATGCAGTCCTTATTTCATTAAGCCCTTCAAGATTAATAATGGAAGGATTATTACTTATTGCAACTGATGTTGCGGCTTCCAAGCCATGTAAGCCTGCTATGCTTTGAAGAGAAGCATTATCTCTAATAACGATAGATTCAGGTCTTAAAACAAGGTTTCTAACGCCATTAATATTCAATAAAGATTCATTTTCAAATATCACAAGATGATCTTCCAGATATTTAAGGTTTTCTAAAGGATCAATATTTACCAAGGCCTTATTATTACCTATACTAATTCCGCCATCAGATTTTACTAGGTTTTGCAGTCCAACAATGTTTGTCAGTTGAGGATTTTCACTTATATATATGGAATAGGTTCGTTCCACATTGGCAAGCCCATCGATATTTTGCAACGAGGCATTTTCAACAATATCTAAACCGACTAACTTCTCAAGCTTCTCCAGTCCATCCAAATTTTGAAGGCTATTGTTCTGCAAAATGGTGATGCTAATATAGTCGCTGCTTACTTTTCCCAAACTTTGGATGCTGGTTAGCGATTCATTTTCAACAATAACAATTTGAGTCTTGATAGTTGTTAGGTTTTCCAAGCCGGCCAAATTCTCGAGATTCGGGTTGATGCCCACGAGTAAATTGTTGCCGATACTAGTCAAGGAAGAAAGGGGCGAAAGGTCATCAATATCCGAAGCTTCATTATCCAAATATTTTCCAATATTTAAGGAACTGGTAATATGTGTATAATTATTGGCTCCGAAAGCATTCACTTCTGCTTGGCTTCTAAGGTTTACCAATCCGTCATAAATTTTATCCTCACTTATATTACTTAAGTTTATAGTGATGGTGGCAGTTTCAGAAACCTCCCCGTTGGCAATGGTAACCAATCCTGTAATTGTTGGGCTGGTTTCGAAATCAAAAATAGCGGGGTCTGAAACTTTTAATACCCCCGTTTCTGAATCAATACTCATGGCTCCTGCAGGGCTTTGTTCCGTTAAGATAAAAGCTAGAGTGCCCTGATTAGTACTGGCCAAAATGGTTCCTATTTCCTGACCTTGAAGAGGATTCTCGGTTATTGTTTTTGAAAAATCGTAGGTAGTAATAACTGTTTGGATCGGTGCAGGAGAATCGTCTTCACTTGAACAGGAAAGCAGAAAAAGCCCTGCTAAAAAGAATATGATTTTATATTTTTTACTGGTATTTATCTGTTTCATCGATTTAGTTTTTAGGATTTTAAATACTGCAGTTTCCATCTATAATGTCTTGTTTAGTTGGATTGTATAAATTAGTCGAAATCTCATAGGAACCCAAAGTGCCATTGGTCATAAAATTACTCAGACCGCAGAAATCCCTCAATAATAAATTATTTGTAAGCTGTAAAAGTCCATTAACACGGATTAATCCATTAAGGCCATTTAAATTTGACAAGCTTTCATTGTCATTAATCTTAATGTCATTGCTTACATCATTAAGGTTGGCAATCCCATCCAAGTTTAGCAATGAAGTGTTTCGAGTAATGTTAACATTCAATAGACTGCTGATTCTTGAAAGGCCATCAATATTTTTTAAATGGCTGTTACTGGAAATGGTAAGTTTTTCCGTTACATCAATATTTTGCAGTCCCGATACATTTTCAAGTAGCGGAATAAAACTAATTTCCAGTTCTGAAACAGTGGCTGTTAAATTTGAAAGTCCATCTAAGTTTGTTAAACTATTGTTGTTACTTATACTTATTCTAGAACCTATATTTTCTAATTTGGATAATCCATCTATATTGTTTAGGTTGAGGTTAAAAAATATGGATAAAGGTCCACCAATTGATTTTAGGCTCTCAAAGCCGTCCAGGTTAGTAAACACACCTCCACCTATTGACAGAATATCGCCAATGCTTTCTAACGACTTAAATCCATCAATATTTCTTAAATCAAAATTATCATTAATGTAAAGTCCCCCGCCTATTGAGGTGAGACCTTGCAAATCATCAATATTTATAAGGGAGGGGTTGGAGTTTATCCCAAAACCACCTCCAATAAATGAAATATTCCTTAAACCATTAAATGTAGTAAGTTGGGTGCAATCATATATTGATACATAATCATCAATTCTCTCCAGATTTAACAAAGGTGTTAGGTCCACCATGTCGTCATATTGATTATTTGCAATAGTTAAACTTCCCGTTATATGGGTATAACCGGTATTTCCAAATTCATTTATTTCATTTTGTGTATGCAGCCAAACATCGCCTTGGAACACGCTATCTTCTTCCAAATCATTTAAGGCAATGGTAACGTCAGCAATTTCAAATAACAAATCCTTACCCACTTTCACGGTTCCGGTAATTGTTGGGTTGGTTTCAAAATTGAAAAGCATTTCATCTGCAACTTTCAATTCGCCAGTAGTGGCATCGATAGAAAAAGCGCCGGCGGGGGATTGTTCAATGATTGAAAAAGAAACCGTTCCCTCGTTCGAACTTCCCGAAACAATTCCAATTACTTGACCACTGGCAGGATTTTCATCCATCGCTTTTGAAAAATCTGCCGTTGTTACGGTTACTTCAGTTTCAGTGGGATCATCGCTGTCCTTAGAGCAGGAAAGGAATGAGAAAAAAATAAAAAGTGCTATTAATCTGAAAGGTAAAATTCTATTCATAGTTTTAATTTTTTATAAACTGCAGTTGCCGTCTATGATGTCTTGTTTTGTCGGGTTGTAGGCGTTATCATAAATTCTATATTCTCCACTAACGCCATCTGCCAAAAGCAACGATCGTAATCCACAAAAATCTGATAGCAATATATTCTCCCATATGCGCAGGTCATAAACATTCTCAAGCTGCGATAAGTTGTCTAAATTTTCTAATAAGGGATTATTCTTTATTCCTAAAGAGTAAGTTGCTTCTTTTAGATTTACCAATCCATTTACATTCAGAAGTTGTGTATTATTTTCTAACGAAAGTGAGGTTACCATCTGCAAATTACTTAAGCCGTCAACGTTTTTTAAATTTGAGTTGTAATCAATAAAAAGATTATCAGTTACATATATAATATTGTTTAATCCATCTACATCCATTAATGATGGATTTCCGCTTATTGTGAGAGAGCCGTTTACACCAGTAATGTTGCGAAGGCCATCCACAGATGTTATTCCAGTACTACTTATTGAAATATTTAACCCAACATTTCCAGATAATCCTTGGAAACCATCTATGTCAGCCAAATTAGGATTATCAAAAATTTCTATATTATAGTCAATCTGCGTAAGATTTGCTAATCCATTAATATTAGATAATGAATTATTAAATTTAATATGAAGAGACCCACAACAATAATAGGTTCCCGTTATTGAATTAAGATTGCTTAAACCATCTAAGTTTAGTAAAACTGGATTCCGTTCAATAAATAAGCTTGAACTTATAGTGGACAAATTGTTCAGACCGTTTAAGCTGATCAGAGAATTATTATGGTCAATCCTAACTTCACCCATTATTGAAGTAATATTGTTCAAACCTTTAAGGTTAATTAGTTTTGGGTTTTTAGTTACCCATAAATTTTGATTTAGTACTGGAATATTACTTAAAGCTTCAATGTTTTCCAATGAATTATTTTCATAAAACCTCAGAAATCCACCAAGAGATGCAAGATTTTCTAAACCATTCAGTGAAACTAAATAGCTATTTTTCATTACGATGAGACCTCCGCCAATAATTTCAATAGTTATCAAGGGATCTAAATCTGTAGCTGTGCCAAGGCTATTTGCATCTCCAATAACTAAATCTCCCGTGATTTCAGTATAATTATTAGCTCCAAAGTCATCCACCTCTTGTTGCGTTTTTAAAAAAACACTCCCTTCAAAAATATTTTCTTCACTAACATTACTCAACAAAATAGTAATAGTAGCATTGTTAGAAACAGCTCCATTCGCCACTTTCACTGTTCCAGTGATTGTTGGAGTGGTCTCAAAATCAAAAAGCGTTTCATCCGCAACTTTTAGCTCACCGGAAGTTTCATCAATAGAAAAAGCTCCCGCAGGAGCTTGTTCAGTAATTGAAAAAGTAACCGTTCCTTCATTCGTACTTCCCGTTACATTCCCGATTACTTGACCGTTCGCAGGATTTTCATCCATTGTTTTTGAAAAATCAGCAGTCGTTACAGTTATTTCGATTTCTTGGGGTGTAGGATCATCGCTGTCTTTTGAACAGGAATTCAATAGAAAAACTACAAAAACAAGTAAAACCCTATGGTTAAGCTGATTGATTGAAAATTTCATAAGAAAATGTTAAAAAAGGGGAGATGCCAAATATAAACAAAAAATCCTGATGGCAAAACCACAGGATTTTTTTGATTTAAAAGGAGGGGTTTTTATACTAGTAATAAGTATATCTTCTAACCTGGGCAATATATTTCGCCAAACGAATTACTTGATGGCTGTATCCATATTCATTATCGTACCAAACATAAAGCACCACATTTTTACCATCTTCGGTAACAATCGTTGCATTGCTGTCATAAATAGCTGGAGCGGAAGAACCAACGATATCACTTGAAACAAGTTCGTTGTTCAAAGAATATTTTATTTGCTCTACCAAATCGCCTTCCAATGCATATTTTTTCATTGTTGCATTGATGCCATCCAACGTAGTGGGAGCAGCCAATTCAAGGCTCAAAACTACCAAAGAACCGTTTGGAACAGGAACTCGGATCGCGTTTGAAGTAAGCTTGCCAGCTAAAACAGGCAATGCTTTTGCAACTGCACTTCCCGCGCCAGTTTCAGTGATTACCATATTTAGTGCTGCTGCACGACCACGGCGGTACTTGCTGTGCATATTATCTACCAAATTCTGGTCGTTTGTGTATGCGTGAATCGTTTCCAAATGCCCACGAACCACACCAAAAGAATCCTCAACGGCTTTCAAAATAGGGGTGATGGCGTTTGTGGTACAAGAAGCTGCTGAAAAAATATCAACTGTATTCGGGTCGTATTCGTTTTGGTTTACGCCGTGAACGATATTTGGCACTCCTTTTCCGGGAGCGGTAAGCAATACTTTTGAAGCTCCTTTGGATTTTAGATGACGGCTCAATTCTTTATCATCACGGAAAGCACCTGTATTGTCAATAACCAAAGCATCGTTAATTCCGAATTTTGTATAATCGATATCTTCGGGATTGTTTGCTGAAATGATATGAACTGTAGTTCCGTTTATAATCAAGGCACTGTTTTCAAGATCTGTACGGACTGTTCCTGGAAAATCTCCGTGAACCGAATCATACTGAAGCAACGAAGCTCTTTTGTCTAAAACAGTTTGGTCCATTTTTCCACGAACCACGATAGCACGAAGGCGAAGTTGGTTACCCTGTCCAGTTCTGGTCATAAGCTCGCGAGCCAATAAACGTCCAATTCTTCCGAAACCGTAAAGAACAACATCTTTAGGAACAATACTTTTTGTTTCCTTGGCGTTTTTCAATTTGTCTGAAACGAATGCCAAAGCGTTGGAATATTTATCGTCTTCCAAATGGAACTCATAGGTAAGTTTACCTATGTCCAATTTTGCTGGTGGAAGATCTAAAGTTTTGATGGCCTGTGCAATTTCAACAGAGTCGAAAATTGAGATTGGCTTATTAACGAATTCGGCCGCATATTCGTGAAGATTCAAAATTTCACTCACATTGCGGTCTATAAGTTGGTTGCGGAAAAGCACCAATTCAATGGACTTGTCATACCAAAGGTCGCTAATGATTTTAATAAATTCTACTGAGGCTTTCCTGCGGTCAGTTTGAAAAGACAGTTCTTTTTCATAAACGTCATCAAAACTCATAAGGATGGATTTTTAAGGGGTTTAAATTTGGTGCAAAAATACTTATTTCAATCGTTGTAAAGAAATAATTGTGAAAAATAAAAGCACCGCTGAAAGTTTTGATTTTCAGCGGTGCTTTAAAAGATTTATAGGTATCTTTTATCTAAAGATAAATGAATTTATATTACCGGCTGTATCCATAAAAGTCATTTTTATGGGTGTACGATTATCACGTTCTGTCATTATTCGTTTTACATCATTTATATCATTTACAGTTTCATCGTTCAATTGCGTAATTATAATTCCTTCCAATTTGTACTGTGCAACATCAGGCGTTAAAGCTCGCGTTACGGTCACTCCGTTTTTCAAACCACGTTCTTTCAGTTCTGCGGGAGTAGTATTTTTAACTTCTAGACCCAGATCGTCTATTGAAAAAGTTTCAAGTTTTACAAGAGTTACCGGAATAGTTTTTTCACTTCCATTGCGAACTATAGTTACTTCAACAACATCGTTTGGCCTTTTTGAACCAAGATAGCCCGCCAAATCTGCAAATTTATTAACGGTTACACCATCAAGTTGTTTAATGATATCACCTTCCTTAATTCCACCTTTATCGGCACCACTGCCTTTTTCGATGCCGCCAACGTATACACCTTGGGTTTCGTCAACTCCTAATTTATTTGCTAAATCTGAATTCAAATTACCAACTTGAATTCCAAGAATACCACGTTGCACATTGCCATATTCCAAAATATCCTCAATCACTTTCCGTGCATTATTTGAAGGAACTGCAAAAGAATACCCCACATAACTTCCTGTCTCAGATGTAATTGCGGTATTTATTCCTATCAATTCTCCACGGGTATTTACCAAAGCACCACCACTGTTTCCGCGATTTACGGCTGCATCTGTTTGAATGAATGATTGCGGATTGCCGTCAAATTGGTTTAAATCACGGGCTTTTGCACTTATAATTCCAGCAGTAACTGTTGAGGTTAAGTTGAAAGGATTTCCAACAGCAAGAACCCATTCGCCAATTTTTATATTATTGGAATCTCCAAAAGGAATGAAGGGAAAATCGGCATCGCCATCAATTTTTATTAAGGCAATATCTGTTGTTGGGTCTGTACCAATCAGTTTTGCAGTGTATGTTTTATTGTTATTTAAGGTAACTTCAAGATTTGAAGCATTGGCAATTACGTGGTTATTGGTAACTATATATCCGTCAGGGGAAATGATTACACCACTTCCGCTACCAACCATAGCTCGCGGTTGGCCGCCACCCTGAAAATATTCCATAATATTTGTGGGTTGCCGGCTCACGGTCGTGTTTTTTACATGGACAACCGCATGGACAGTTTTGTCAGCAGCTTCAGTAAAATCGGAATTCATACCCTCGGCCGTTGAGGAAAAGTTGGTGGGAATAAAGTTTGAATTTTGTTGTGGGGCGAAGGAAATGTATTCCTTTTCTTCGAAGAACTTGTAGCCCCCAAGTGTGATTGCGCCAGCAAATAGCGCTACCAGAAATAAACGGATTGTTTGTTTCATTGCGTAATGATTTTAATTAATAATGATTTAAAATAACTCAAAAACTTTTTGTTCAAGTTTTGCATTTTTAAACTGTTTTTAGAATTTCAGTCCTGAGAAGAACGGAGGAGGGAAATTCTTTTTGAAGAAACATTTTTAAATACTTCCACAAATTTAACAACGATGGATTGAAAAAAGTATGCCACAAAGCGGTATTTAACTTGCATTTAACGTGAAAACTTTCCTGAAACTCGCTTCGGCTTTTTATATCTTTGCGCCGTTATGGAATTCACTTTTTATAAATATCAAGGTACTGGCAATGATTTTGTGATTATCAACAATCGGGAAGATTTTTTTCCGAAAGAGAAAACAGAACTCGTGGCTAAAATCTGCGACCGCCGTTTTGGCGTTGGTGCAGATGGTTTGCTTTTACTTGAAAGCCATCCTTCAGCAGATTTTAAAATGGTGTACTACAATAGTGATGGAAACCTCAGTTCCATGTGCGGAAACGGAGGAAGATGTATTTCACATTTCGCAAAATTTCTGGGAATTATTTCTGAAAAAGCAACATTCGAAGCCGTGGACGGAATGCACGAAGCCACGGTTGAAAAAGATTGGGTTTCGCTAAAAATGAACGATGTTGAAAAAGTTGAAATTTTTGGAAACCATACTTTTTTAAATACTGGTTCGCCGCATCACGTTGAAATGGTTACGGAACTTCAGGATTTTAATGTTTTTTCAAACGGAAGAAGTATTCGCAATAAAACTTACGGAAAAGAAGGTTCCAATGTAAATTTTGTTGAACAGAATGACGATTCAGTTTTCTCGGTCAGAACGTATGAAAGAGGTGTAGAGGATGAAACCCTTTCCTGCGGGACTGGCGTAACGGCCGTTGCAATTGCCATGTTTGAAACGGGGAAGACTGCAGAAAATAAAATTACACTTAAAACTCCGGGCGGTGAATTACAAGTTCGCTTTGAAAAAACCGAGGCGGGATATAAAAATATATATTTGGAAGGGTCGGCAATACAAGTTTTTAAAGGAATCTGGAAATGACAACATTAAAAGGAAACACTGTTTTTCTGCGCGCTTTGGAACTTTCAGATTTAGATTTTCTCTACAATTTGGAAAATGACGAGTCGCTTTGGGAAGTGAGCAATACCACCACGCCCTATTCAAAATTTATTCTCCAACAATATTTAGATAATAGCCACCGTGATATTTATGAGGTGAAGCAATTGCGGCTGGTTATTTGTAAAAACGAAGCGCTCACTCCGGTTGGTTTTATTGACCTTTTTGATTTTGATCCAAAAAATAAGAAGGTCGGGGTGGGGATTGTAGTTTTTTCAGAAAAGGATAAAAGGCAAGGCTTTGCTTCGGAAGCCTTAAAATTGCTATGTGACTATACATATACCCACTTGGGCATCCATCAGGTTTTTGCTGGAATTACGGAAGGAAACCTAGGGAGCATCAACTTGTTTGAAAAGGCTGGCTTTAAAAAGGGAGGCATTAAAATGGATTGGATTTTTTCCAAAGGAAGTTATAAAAACGAGCTTTTTTATCAGTTAATCCGTGAATCCGTGAATCAGTGAATCTGTCTTCTAATAATTTATAATTTTCATAACTCATAACTCATAACTAGAAAAATGTACATTAAAAAAATATTGCTGATTATAGTATTGATGGGCGCCGTGGGAATGGGTTTATTCGCGTGGTATGTTTACAATACCGCTTTTTCTGGGAACACGGCTTTCAATAATGAGGAAGCCCATGTCTACATTCCCACCAATGCCAGTATGGAAAATATAATGGCGGAAATGGAGCCTTTACTCCGCGATCCCAAATCTTTTTATACCGTTGCCAATCAAAAGCAATATACATCAAATATAAAACCAGGCCATTTTATAATCACTAGGGGAATGACCAATAACGATATCATTAATGCTCTTCGCAGCCGCAACATCCCAATCAACATAAAATTCAATAATCAGGAACGGGTAGAGGACCTGGCGGGGCATATATCGAAACAGATTGAAGCGGACAGCATTTCACTGGTGAACGCCATGCGGGATACTGTTTTTTTAAAGGAAGAAGGTTTGAATAAGGAAACAGCACTTTGTTTATACATTCCCAACACTTATGAGTTTTATTGGAACAGTTCAGCGGAAACCTTCCGAAACCGTATGAAAACAGAATATGAAAGGTTTTGGAACGAAACAAGAATGCAAAAAGCAAAAAAATTAAACCTAACCAAAGAAGAGGTAATGGCACTGGCCGCCATCGTTCAAAAAGAAACTGCAAAAATTGACGAGCGTCCACGGGTTGCGGGCGTTTATATAAATCGGTTAAAAGTGGGTATGTTGCTTCAGGCAGACCCCACGGTTATTTATGCCCTAAGGCGGGAAAGCGGGGATTATAACCAAATAATCAAACGCGTGCTTTATGCAGATTTGGAACTCGATTCACCCTACAACACTTATAAATATGCCGGAGTTCCGCCTGGCCCCATTACTATGCCGGATATTTCTTCTATTGACGCAGTTTTGAATCCTGAAAAGCACGATTATTATTATTTTGTAGCAGATGTAACCAACTTCGGCTACCACAAATTCTCCAAAAATCTTGCCCAGCACAATGTCAACAAGGCAGAATATGTGCGTTGGGTAAACAGCCAGGGGCTCCAAAGATAGTTTTATAGCGTTAAACCTTTCAAAATCTGACAGTTAAATCCTGTTAATCTTTCCTTATTTAAACTTAATCGCCCTAGTTTTGCTTTGCAACACATTGATAATCAGTTCAAAATTTTCTTTTGAATCGTTCTTTGGCATAATAATTTCATATGGACGCGGCGAACATAGTTTGCTGAAAAATTGTGTTTGCTTTAAAAAGCATTACGCTTTCACACAAAGTGATGGCGCAATAATTGTAATTTTAAAATAAGTAAAACATGACAAAAAGTTTTATGAAATTGTCTTTACTGCTAGCCCTAACAATATTTATTGTTTCGGCGTTTTCTTCTAAAAAGGAAGATTATAGCAGTTCTATATTTGCTACAGAAATAAGCGGGGATGTTCAATACGTTCCCTATGAATATGAAGTAAATATAAATTCCCAGGACAGTATTCCATTTCTTGGGAAGTCGTTTCTTGGTTTCTGTTATGACATCGGCTTTAGCGAAAGTAGCGGTAATTACAGGGCCACCAACAGATTGGGTTATTTGGGAAAATATCAGTTTGGGCGTTCTGCCCTTAATTGGGTGGGCATTTATAGTGCTTCCCGGTTTTTAAACTCCCCTTTGTTACAGGAAAAAGCCTTTGAGGCGTTGATATCCAAAAACAAATGGGTGTTGCGGGACTACATAAATGAATATAACGGACAAACTATAAGTGGTATTAAAATAACCGAATCAGGCCTTTTGGCCGCAGCCCACTTGGGAGGTGCCGGAAATGTGAAAAAATTTCTGGACAGCAATGGAAAAATTGTATTCAAGGACGCTAATAATGTTCCTATAACACGTTACATGAAAACGTTTTTTGGTTACGATGTTTCTGAAATCCTTCCTGATAACAATGCCAGAGCGACATTATAATTATTGAAAGACCAGGTCGACAACCTGGTCTTTTTTCTTTCACATTAATTTAACAGCCTAAAAATCAGATTTTTAAAAAAAGCCCTATCTTTGCCGGCTGAAACGAGAAAGTAATTCTGCTTTCAAATTTTAAAACCTGATGAAACAAAAAATATATCTAATTGCAGTTTTACTTGTTGTTACCTTGGTGGTAGGGACAGGTTTCATTTCAAAAGATAGCTTCGATTTTTCCTGCTATAGAACGGATGGGTTGGAGTTGAACTATAACGTACCCAATGAAGCGGAGCTTTCTTCTTTCATTGTTCCGGTTACCCCAAAATATTATCTTTTTTTGGGAAAAACCTATTTGGGTTTTAAGGAAGCGCTTGGGTTTAAGGAATCCCGCGGAAATTATACTAGCATAAATCCTTTTGGTTATCTTGGAAAATATCAATTTTCCGAATCAACCCTTCAAATGATGGGAATTAAAAATGCCGATAACTTTCTTTATGACACACGGCAACAAGAAGCTGCTTTTTTTGCTTACACTTCACTGAACAAGTGGGTGCTTCGTAAGGATATTAAGCGCTATGCTGGCAAAACCGTAGGTGGCGTGAAAGTTACCGAATCAGGAATCTTGGCAGCCGCACATTTGGCGGGGGCAGGAAATGTAAAAAAATTCCTAAGAAGTGCTGGGGAAAACGGGTTTCAGGATGCCAATGGTACTTCCATTCGTTATTACCTGAAAAAATTCTCTGGATATGATACCTCGCATGTGGTTCCCAATAGAAGACCAAGAGTTATCTAAAACGAATTTTTAACTATGAATTATAAATAAGGTGGGCCTTTTGTGAAGGTCCACCTTTATTTTTTTCCATAATGCCACGGAAGCTGTATTGATATATTCCGAACTCAACGTAATATCACATGCCACACATATTTTTGTATTTGGGTGGAGCGTTTCGAGCAAACTTTCCAATAATTGATTGTTACGGTATGGAGTTTCTATAAAAAGTTGCGATTGGTCAAAGTCTTTTGAAAGTTTTTCCAAACGTTTAATCTCCGCTTTTCGCTCTCCTTTTTCGATGGGAAGGTATCCGTTAAATGCAAAATTCTGTCCGTTAAAGCCGCTGGCCATCATCGCCAATAAAATAGAGGAAGGCCCTACAAGCGGCACTATGGTTATACCTTTTTCATGCGCAAGATTCACTACTGTAGCGCCAGGATCAGCAATCCCGGGACATCCGGCATCACTTATTATCCCCACGTCAAACCCTTCAAGACAAGGGTTGAGCATTGGCGGAATTTCCTCAGCATTGGTGAATTTATTGATCTGCTGTATTTTTAAAACATCCTGCTTTTTTTCGGGGACGATACTTTTTATAAAGCGCCTGGCATCCTTCTCATGCTCTACCACATAATGATCAATCCTTTCTATTGCCATTTTAACTGATAGAGGCAAAACAGATAAGGGCTGCGTATTGCCGAGAGGGCAGGGGATTAAATAAAGTTTTCCTTTTTGTTTAGACATTAATTATTGAACAATTAATTTTTTTACAGTGCTTTGTCCGTTTTCCGAAGAAATTTTAACGAAGTAAAGTCCTGAATTCAAGTTGGAAACCGAAATGGTTTTTTGGGTCGTTGAAAGATTATCTTCAGAAGATAAAATACTTCCCTTTAAATCAATAATGGTTATGCTTCCAATTTTATCATTCGTAATAGAGAAAGAAACATTTTCTGAAGTAGGATTAGGTAGCATTGTTATATTGCTTTTCACATTAAAATCGGAATTGGCTGCAATTTCCCCTCCAATAATCTTGTAGATACTTCCGCTACCGATGTCGACTATATAAAGTTCTTTATTGATATCCTCTCCAAAAGACACCCAGTTACCCGAAAAATCTCCATGGTTTATAACGTTTCCAGAGTCATCAATGGTGGCAATTAAACCGCTGCAATAGTCTGCATAAAAATAAAGACCGGCAATATCTGTATAAACAGATCCTCTATAAACGTAACCTCCCGTTACGGAACAATTGCCGGAACCGCTTCCAGATGAATATTCAGCAAAGGGAAAGGTAAGTTCGCTCATTGGCGGACAATCTTGAGTATTATATTCCTGTGAACCTTCATAACAGCGCCATCCGTAATTGAGCCCTGCTTCGGCAGTACCTGCCCGATCAATTTCTTCTACTTCCCCTTGTCCTACATCGCCAATCCAAAGATTGTTGTCAGTAAAATCGAAGGAAAATCGCCATGGATTTCTCAAGCCATAAGCCCAGATTTCTTCACGGGCATTGGGATTTCCGACAAAGGGATTGTCTGAAGGTATTCCATAATTATTTCCGCCAGATGGATTGTCAACATCAAGTCGGAGTAACTTTCCCAATAATAAATTGATATTTTGCGCCCTGTTTCCAGGGTCTCCGCCACTTCCGCCGTCACCCGCAGAGATATATAGATAGCCGTCGGGCCCAAATGCAAGATTACCGCCGTTATGATTTGTAAAAGGTTGAGCATAACCAATAATGGGAAGCTCTGAATTTGTGTCTGCTAAATCTGGATTGCCAGCATCGACTGAAAAACGTGAAACTTGTGTATCGCCAGCAGGGTTTGTATAATTCACATAGAAATATCCATTATTGGCATAATCTGGATGAAATGCCAAGCCAAGCAATCCCTGTTCGCCACCACTTGAAATCTGCCCAGAAATATCAAGGAATGGAATAGGATTTATAGTGCCATCTTCCTGAATTATTTTTATTTTCCCTCCCTGTTCCACGACAAAAAGACGGGAATCATTTGCGTGTTGCAAGTTTAATGGGCTGGAGAAACCATCTTTGAAAAGTTCGACATCAACATTCTGTGCGAATGTAAAAGTGCAAGTAAAAAAAAGTAATAATAGGGGTAGTAATTTTTTCATAGCTTTCTTTTTTTGATAATGCACTAATTTAAGGAAAACAGCCGGATATATAAGTTAAAGTCTCTTTGCAATTTGCTCACAAGCCTCTTCTAGCATTTTATATACATCTTCAAAACCTTGGCTTCCTCCCAAATATGGGTCGGGAACATCAACATTTTCGTCTGGGAAGATTTCGTTGAGAATGAGCCTTACTTTTTTCTTGTGAATTTCGCTTTGGGCAAGTGCCAGAACATCTTCCTTGTTTGAATTGTCCATTACGTAAATAATGTCAAAGTCATCAAAGTCCTTTGCACTGAATTGCCTGCCTCGCTGATCCGTGATATTTATTTTGTGCTTTTTTCCCACAGCAATACTACGTTTATCTGGCAAATCGCCCACGTGCCAATGTCCCGTTCCAGCAGAGTCCACCAATACTTTTGATGTGTCAATTTTGGATTTCAAAATTCCTTCTGCCAAAGGGGAACGGCAAATATTGCCAAGGCATACCATTAAAATTTTAGTGCGCATGGTTAGGGAAATAAAATATTTTTATTCCGAACAAAATTAAGGAATGAAAGAAACTAGAGCGTCAATTTTTTGTTAAGGTCTTCCACGTATTTGCGGAATTGTTTATCTGTACTGGAAAGATTGTCCACAGTTTTACAAGCGTGAAGCACCGTAGCATGGTCCCGCTGCCCAATCTGCGATCCAATGGACGCAAGGGAGGCCTTGGTAAATTTTTTGGCAAAGAACATGGCCAATTGACGGGCCTGTACAATATGCCTTTTACGGGTTTTGGACTGTAAAGTGTCAACGTCCATTTGGAAATAATCGCTCACCACTTTTTGAATGTAATCTATGGAAACTTCACGTTTTGTGTGCTTAACATAATTATCTACAATCTTACGGGCCAAATCAATGGTGATTTCCTTTTTGTTGAAGGAGGAATGTGCAATCAATGAAATAATAGCGCCTTCCAATTCGCGGATATTGGTTTTAATATTATTAGCCAAAAATTCAACAATATCATCAGGCATTTCAACGCCGTCCCGATACAGTTTGTTTTTAATTATAGCAACACGTGTATCATAATCCGGGTGATTCAGTTCAGCGGAAAGTCCCCATTTAAAACGAGATAATAAACGTTGTTCAATATCTATCATATCCACGGGAGCCTTGTCACTCGTAAGAATTACCTGCTTTCCGTTTTGGTGAAGGTGGTTAAAAATGTGGAAGAAAACATCCTGCGTGCCCGCTTTGCCGGAAAGCAGTTGAATGTCGTCCACAATTAAAACATCTATTATTTGATAGAAATGTATAAAATCGTTTCTGTTGTTCTTTTTAACCGATTCTATATACTGTTGCGTAAATTTTTCCGCAGAAATATAAAGCACGGTTTTTTCGGGATATTTATCTTTTATGTCAACCCCAATCGCATGGCCTAAATGTGTTTTTCCTAAACCAACCCCACCAAAAATAAGCAGTGGGTTAAAAGAAGTTCCACCAGGCTTATTGGCTACAGCTAAACCAGCTGAACGTGCCAAACGGTTGGATTCGCCTTCCAGAAAATTTTCGAAATTATAATTTGGGTTTAATTGCGATTCAATTTTTACATTACGAATACCGGGAATAACAAATGGATTTTTTAGTTCCGGACTTTTGTTTTTCAAGGGAACGTCAACTTCCTGTGATTGTAAATTACTTCTGTTGGAGCTTGGAATTCTTTCTGTGAAGGGTTGCTTGTTACCGTAAGTGTTTTCCATCTTTATGATGTAAACCAGCTTGGCGGTGGTGCCCAACTCCTTGGTAAGCGCAACTTTAAGGATTTTTACATAATGTTCTTCCAGCCATTCGTAAAAAAACTTGCTGGGAACCTGTATACTAAGAGCATTGTCGGCTAACTTTACCGCTTTAATTGGTTCGAACCAAGTTTTGTAAGCTTGCGAAGTAATATTATCTTCGATGAAGGCCAAACAGTTGTTCCAAACCGATTCCGCAGTTTTGCTCATAGGTTAAATTTGAGTTTTGTTTTTTAAAAGGTGTGGTCAAAAAATAGGGGAGGGAGTATTTCCGAGCTATTTTCTAACAGTGCAAATATGTGAACAAAAAAATGAAAAAAAAAACCACTAGGGTATTGAATTTTTACTTTTTTTTCCCCATACTCCCTTTTCGATAAAACTACAAAAAAAGAATTTGTTTTAAGTTAAAAACTGTGAAGAATACACTTACAAAAATTAGAGTACGCTACGGCGAAACCGACCAAATGGGCGTGGTATATTATGGAAATTACGCACAATACCTAGAGCAGGGCAGGACCGAATGGCTTCGCGAACTGGGCTTTAGCTATAAATGGATGGAGGCAAATAACGTGCATCTTCCCGTAGTACATTTCAGTATAGACTATAAGCTCCCGGCCTATTACGACGATGTGCTTACGGTTAAAACCAGCCTTAAAAAAATGCCTTCTGTAAAGATTGAATTCTATTATGAAATTTACAATGAATCGCAGCAACTTTTAATCACGGCGACCACCGTTTTGGTGTTTATTAACAGTACTACCAAAAAATTGATGAAGGCGCCAGACTATTTATTGGAAAAATTAAAAGAAGAATAATTTTTTAATCTTCCAATTTTTTTATCGTGATTTTATAGGTATTCTCAAACAGTTCAAAAATCCTGTCCGCGTCTTTTTTGCGCACGGAGATTTCAAACTCACACCTCAATTCCATTTTTTGTTCTAAAATGGTAAGATTTTCATCTTTTATGATACGCATTACCGTGTTCATTTCTGGGTATTCAAATTTTAAAAGAAAGGTTTCGTTAATAGTTCTTTTAACAATAATTGAATTTTCCAACGCCATTTGGGCTGAGGTTTTATAAGCCTGAACTAAGCCACCGACCCCCAATTTTGTTCCGCCAAAATACCGAACCACCACCACTAGCGTATTGGTAACATCAAACGACTGTAGCTGTCCGTAGATGGGCATTCCCGCACTATTTGAAGGCTCACCATCATCATTTGCGCGGTAGGTTTCGTATGTTTTTCCAAGTTGCCACGCATAGCACCAATGACGTGCATTGTAATGTTTTTTCTTTAAATCTTCAATATGGCTCTTAACTTCCTCTTCAGATTTTACAGGAAAGGCATATCCATAAAACTTGCTTCCCTTTTCCTTGAAAAGAGTTTCATTTGAAGGTTTTTTTATCGTTTTGTAAGTATCCTTTTCCATTACCATTTTTCAAGTGCGATCAATAAAATGCCCACAATTGCCAATCCAATTCCAATCCAATTTTTTGTCAGTAATTTTTCTTTAAAAAGAAGGATTCCCGTAAAGGTGGAAACCATAACTATGGCGACATTATTTATAGTAAATATGCCCGAACTTTCAAAAATACCGCTACGTAAAGCCTGAACCAAAAAGTAAATGGAAAAATAGTTGGGAATACCCAAAGCAATTCCTCCCAAAACATTTTTAAAGTGAAACTTAAAATTTCCATTTAGTGCCTGAAAAATCAGAATCACAGCGCCAATACATGCGGCCGTTGCAAAAATCGTTGCTGAAAATAACGGGATGTCATCCTTTGCTACAAATTCACCTTCCAGATATTTTATGGTACTATCTATAAGTCCACTTCCCAGAAATACCAAGATGGGGAAGATTAGGTTTCTGCGTTTTATTACAAGGCCATCTTTAGATTTTATGGAAGCTAAATACACCGCTGCCAATGCCAACATTATTCCCAAAAACTTAAGGACTCCAAGGGCTTCGCCATAATAGATTATTCCAAAACTCACTGGGATTACTACGCTCATTTTGGTGGCCACCGAAACAACGGAAAGTCCACTGCGCTGTGTGGTTATTGCCATTAAATTAAATACTATTATAAATAACGCTCCCAAAATCAGCGTATATGGGAACCAAGAATAATGGGGGATTTGCGAAACTGTAAAGGAGCCGCTTTGGAAAAACAGACCGCAGCAACAAGCTACCAAATAATTTACCACAATGGCATGCAGCGTTTTTATTTTAAAAACGTCGAAAAGCTTAAAAGCTATAAAGATTAATGTGGACGAAAGAACGCTAAGAAATAGTGCTATCAAATGTTTTCGTTTTTAAAAATTTGTAAAATATCCTGTTTGATCTTTCTGTCTGCAATTAATTTTCCTGTTATACTGGGAGCTTTTATACCTGTACCGAAAGTTGCCGCGCCTTTAAAAATATATGTTTCGTCCCAAAGATTTTCATCAATAAAAGTTTGGAGCGTTTGGGCGCCACCTTCGATAATAACAGATTGTATGTTGTTGTTAAATAACACACTGTAAATCTGAGATGCAATTTTTTCTGAAAAATCAATGGTTTCATATTGAATATGTTCCGTAGAATTCTTCTCAATTTTAGAAAAAACAATCGTCTTTGCCTTTCCGTCAAAAACTGAAAAGTGTGAAGGGATTTTTAAATCTCTGTCAATAACAATCCTTACAGGGTTATTTCCGGCCCATTCCCTTACGGTTAAAGAAGGATTGTCCTGCAGCACCGTATTTGTACCAACTAAAATGGCCTGTTCCTCGGCACGCATTTTATGAACGAGTTGACGGGAAAATTTATTGGTAATCCAAACGGGGGCTTTTTCAGTTCGGGCGATAGTTTCGGGCGCAATAAAACCATCAGCCGTCTGTGCCCATTTCAAAAGTATGTAGGGGCGTTTTTTGTTTTGAAACGTAAAAAAGCGTTTGTTCAAATCTTCTGCATCCTTTTCCAAAACCCCAACAATTACTTCGCGTCCCGCTTCAATTAATTTTTTTATCCCTTTGCCGGCCACTTTTGGATTTGGGTCGGTGCTTCCAATAACAACTTTTTTAATGCCGCTTTCAATTATTAAATCGGAGCAAGGCGGGGTTTTTCCAAAATGGCTGCACGGTTCCAAGCTTACATAAATTGTGGAATGTGGAAGCAGTTCCTTCTGCACAACACTTTTTATGGCATTCACTTCGGCATGCGGCATTCCGGATTTATAGTGCCAGCCTTCGCCTATAATTTTTTTATTGTGAACAATTACGCTGCCCACCAAAGGATTTGGATAGGTGTTTCCCAAACCATTTTTGGCCAATTGGATGCAACGCATCATATATTTTTCGTGTATATTCACAGCGTAAAAATACAAGGAAATAGTTAGATGAACACACCATTAATTCGCCTTATAGAAAAGAATGACAATCCGCAAATTGCCAAAGTAATACGAAGCGTTTTGGAAGATTTTAATATTCCAAAAGTGGGTACTGCTTACGCAGATGCTTCGTTGGATTGTATGTTTGAAACCTATCAAAAACCGCAAACCGTCTATTTTGTGGTGGAAGAAGACGGCAAAGTAATTGGCGGTGCCGGCGTTGCTAAATTGGATAATTTTGAAGGAAATGTGTGCGAGCTCCAAAAAATGTATTTTCTGACCGAAGCCCGTGGAAAAGGTATTGGCGCTCAAATGATGGAATTTTGTTTGGCGAAAGCCCGAGAATTTGGTTTTGAAAAGTGTTATTTGGAAACCATGGAACACATGACGGCTGCCCAAAAACTATACAAACAAGTGGGGTTTGAATATATTGATTCCGCATTGGGAGATACTGGGCATTATTCCTGCCCGGTGCATATGTTGAAAACACTATAGATTTTGATTTTAAGAGAATTAAAAACCGATTTCACGCAATCCCTTTCGAATTTGTATCCTTCGGAAGAAATTCAATCTTTCTTTAATATTCTTTCCGAAAAATATTTGAATCTTTCCCGAATCCAGATCGCATTAAATCCACAAAAAGAAATCTCAGAACAAGCTTTGGAAAATTTTATTAAGGCCTTGTTTCGGCTTAAGGATTTTGAGCCAATTCAATATATAATTGGCGAAACGGAGTTTTTTGGCCTTCCTTTTAAAGTGAACCAACACACATTGATTCCCCGTCCCGAAACCGAAGAATTGGTAGAGTACATAATAGCTGAACAAAAACTCATAACTCACAACCCACAACCCATAAATATTTTAGACATTGGGACAGGCTCTGGCTGTATTGCCATTTCATTAGCTAAAAATCTTTCCAATTCTAAAGTTTCCGCATTGGATATTTCTGAAGAGGCTTTGAAAATTGCCCAACAAAATGCGGAATTAAATAAGGTGGAAGTTAAATTCTTCCAAGTTGATATTTTAAAGACGAAAATCCTTCCGAAACAATATGACATAATTGTTTCCAATCCGCCTTACGTCCGCGAATTGGAGAAAAAACAAATGCAGCAAAACGTTTTAAAATACGAACCCGATTCGGCTTTATACGTTAGCGATGAAGACCCATTGCTATTTTACCGTTCAATTTCGTACTTGGCAAAAAACCATTTGAATTCTGACGGAAAACTCTTTTTCGAGATTAATGAGTACCTTAGTGAGGAGCTTACCGAGCTTTTAAAAAGAGAATTTTTTGGGAATATTGAAGTAAAGCCAGATATCTTCGGAAAAGCCCGGATGATAAAATGTACGCCCCCTCAAACGAAAGGTGAAGGAGGTTTATCTTAATCTAAAGTTGAATTAAAATGAATACCTTAAATAAAATATGCGTTTTCTGCGGAAGTAGTGACGGCAACGACCTTGCCATAACCGATGCGGCAAAAAAACTGGGAGAAATTTTTGCGGAACGCAGTATCACCTTGGTTTATGGCGCTGCAAAAATAGGCGTGATGGGAACCATCGCCCAAAGCGTTTTGGAAAACAACGGAAAAGTAATAGGCATTATTCCCAACTTTTTAAAAAAGAAAGAAGTGGTTCACCTTGGCCTCACCGAACTAATTACAACACAAAACATGCACGAGCGCAAAATGAAAATGCAGGAAGCCAGTGATGGTTTTATAGCGCTGCCGGGTGGAATGGGTACATTGGAAGAACTTTTTGAAATAATTACTTGGCTTCAATTGGGCCTTCACCAAAAACCCATTGGCTTGCTGAATGTAAATAATTTTTACAATGACCTTATAAATATGCTTGAAACAATGGTCCGCAAAGGATTTCTTTCCATAGATAATTATCAACTTCTATTGGTAGACTCAGATTCTTCCCAACTTATAAAAAAAATGGAGGATTTTAGACCGAAGCCTCTTCCAAAGTGGCTAAATTCTGACAGAACTTAGTTGATTATTAACATTTTTGGCTTCTTTTTTCACAAAAAATGATTGTGCCGTTCATTTAATTAAATTTAGAGTATCTAACCTCTAAATATTTGAATATGAACACTTCGAAAAAGTATTTTGCCGAAGCACTCGGCACATTTGCATTGGTTTTGTTTGGTTGCGGAGCCGCTACCATAGCTAGTGTAACACACTCTGGTCCCGCTGGAATTGGCTTGTTGGGAATTTCTTTAGCTTTTGGTTTTGCTGTTTTGGTAATGGTTTACACCATTGGGCCTATTTCGGGTTGCCATATTAATCCGGCTATTTCAATAGCTATGTTGGCCGCGGGAAAACTTTCAGCAAAAGATACTGTTGGCTATGTTATTTCACAATGTATTGGAGCTATTGCGGCTGCTGGTTTGCTGTATGTTTTGGCAACTGGAAGCGCTGCTTTCGTAATGCCCGAATGGGGTTTAGGCTCTAATGGATGGGGTGCAGGCTATTTGGGTGAATTCGACATGAAATCTGCGCTGATTGCAGAATTTGTCTTTACTTTTCTTTTTTTAATGGTAATTTTTGGAGCTACAGCTTCCAAACACACCTCTCCCATGATGGCCGGTCTTGCCATTGGTATTTCCCTGGCATTGATACACATGGTTGTAATCCCCATTACGGGTACTTCTGTGAATCCCGCCCGGAGTTTGGGTCCCGCACTTTTTGCTGGAGGAATGGCACTGCAGCAACTTTGGCTTTTCATAGTTGCGCCTATTGCCGGTGGACTTTGCGCAGCATTGGTTCGCAATATTTTTTTAGATGATTAATTTTTGATTTTTTTAATTTCATTGTAAAACCTCACAGTTTTTAAAAAGCTGTGAGGTTTAAAATTTTATATTTGTTCTATGAACATTGAACAGCAAATAACATCTCTCCGCAATGAGCTCCGAGAACATAATTACAACTATTACGTACTGGATAATCCAACCATTTCCGATTTAGAATTTGATCAAAAACTGAAGCAACTGCAAGAGCTCGAGGCTGAGCATCCAGAATTTTATGATGCCAATTCGCCCACGCTTCGTGTTGGGGGAGAAATCACAAAGAATTTTGAAACTGTTTTACATACCTATCGTATGTTTTCGCTCGACAATTCTTATTCAAAGGAAGATTTGGAGGATTGGGAAAAACGCATCGAAAAAATGGTGGACGGCAATGTTGAATTTACCTGCGAACTTAAATATGATGGCGCTTCCATAAGCCTTACCTATGAAGATGGAAAACTGAAAAAAGCAGTTACCCGTGGGGATGGTTTTAAAGGCGATGATGTTACTGCCAATGTAAAAACTATCCGTTCTGTACCACTTCAATTAAAAGGAGATTATCCCCCGCTTTTTGATATTCGCGGCGAAATTGTTTTGCCTTTTGAGGGCTTTGCAAAGATGAATGCCGAACGAGTGGAACTCGGGGAAGAACCTTATAGAAACCCAAGAAACACAGCTTCCGGCAGCTTGAAATTGCAAGACAGCGCCGAGGTGGCCAAGCGGCCGTTGGACTGTTTGCTTTATAGCATCAAAGGGGAAAGACTTCCCATAAAAACCCAGTTTGAAAGTCTTGAAAAAGCCCGGGAGTGGGGATTTAAAGTTCCCGAAGCTGCCAAGCTCGCCAAAAATCTGGATGAGGTTTTGGAATTTGTAAATTATTGGGACGTCCACCGCCACGAACTTCCATACGAGACCGATGGGGTAGTGGTGAAGGTGAACAATTTGCAACATCAGGAAGAATTGGGCGATACAGCAAAATCACCACGTTGGGCAATGGCCTATAAATTTAAGGCCGAACAGGTTTCCACGGTTTTAAACCAAATAACATATCAAGTGGGAAGAACGGGTGCTATTACACCCGTTGCAAATCTTGAACCGGTGGAGCTGGCGGGAACTATTGTAAAAAGAGCATCCTTGCACAATGCAGACCAAATTGAAAAATTAGATATTCGCGAAGGAGATACCGTTTTTGTTGAAAAAGGCGGGGAAATTATTCCAAAGATAATTGGAGTGGATTTTACACATCGCGATCCAAATTCAAATTCCAACAAATATATTACCGAATGTCCCGAATGTGGCACAACATTGGTTCGCGCGGAAGGAGAGGCGCAACATTATTGTTCAAATGCCGAAGGTTGCCCGCCGCAGATTATTGGGCGCATCCAACATTTCATTTCCCGAAAGGCGATGGATATTGAAGGCTTGGGAGGCGAAACAGTCACGCTTTTGGTAAACAACGGTTTAATAAATAATTATGCTGATTTGTATCTTTTGAAAGAAGAGCAAATTGTCCCTTTGGAACGCATGGCGCAAAAAAGTGCCCAAAATATGATAAAAGGAATAGAGGCTTCAAAACATATTCCTTTTGAAAGAGTTCTTTTCGCTTTGGGAATTCGTTATGTGGGCGAGACCGTTGCAAAGAAACTGGCAAAGCATTACAAAACGATTGATGCCTTGGAAAATGCTTCGGAAGAGGCATTGATAACCGTTGATGAAATTGGCGAACGAATTGCCCAGAGTGTGGTTTCATTTTTCGCTTCCGAAGAAAATATTGCTACAATTGAACGCTTGAAGGCTTACGGAGTACAGTTGGAAATTTCAGCAGAAAAACTCGCTAACCAGACTAATGCCTTGAACGGCAATACTTTTGTAGTCTCTGGCGTTTTTACAAAAGTTACTCGGGACGAGCTTAAAAAGCTTATCGAAGATAACGGCGGGAAGATTTCCAGTTCCATTTCTTCAAAAACAAGCTATGTTATTGCAGGCGATAATATGGGCCCGAGCAAGCGTACAAAAGCAGAAAATGTGGGCGTTCCCATTATTTCGGAAGACGATTTTTTGCAAATGATTTCCTAATACAAACCCAGAAATAGCTGAAAACGTTTATTTTTGCACTTTAAGATTTTGGGCATACTATGTTGAATAAAGTTAAACATCATTCCTTAAAAAAACACACCGATAAAAGCCTTAGGGATCGGGACGTTTCGGAACGAAACACTCCTTTGAAATATTTGGGTTTTTTGGTGGATGAAAGTTTTTTTGATGATTTTGAAAAATTATATGAATTTGGAACCGAACTCGGTTTGCAACGAAAGGATGTAAAAGTGTTCACCTTTATTGAAACGAGCCGGAAAATCCCTACACTTCGGGACAATCAAATAAGTAATAAGGAATTCACTTGGCGCGGCGAAATACACAATCAAAGCGCGAAAGAGTTTTTGGATTTTTCTTTTGATGTGCTAATTGGTCTATATAAAGGAAAACACGAGTTTTTGGAGGCTATGGTTGCAAGCAGCAAGGCAAAATTCAAACTTGGATTTAATGGGGATGATGAAAGGCTTTATGATTTACTGTTGGCTGTGGATCCCACTAATTTTGATACGGTAAAGACTGAAGTGAAAAAATATTTGAAAATATTCAATAAGATTTAAATTAGAGATACCTGAAACTATCACAATAATGTAACGATACCATCAAGAGTATCAAAAATAAAACAAAGATGAAACAACTTATAGGGACAGGCGTAGCATTAATCACACCTTTTAAAAATGATTTTTCCGTAGATGAGGAAGGTTTAAAAAAAGTGGTCAATTTCAACATTGAAAAGGGAATCGATTATTTGGTCGTTTTGGGCACAACCGCCGAAAGTGCCACGCTTTCAAAAGAGGAGAAGCAATTGGTCATCGATACAATCGTCTCTGCAAACAAGGGAAGATTGCCCTTGGTTTTGGGCATTGGTGGCAACAACACCCAAGAAGTGATTGATGAAATGAAGAGCCGCGATCTTTCAGACTTTACAGCAATTCTTTCTGTTTCGCCCTATTATAACAAACCCACCCAAGAAGGTATCTACCAACATTTTGCGGCTATTGCGAAAGCGGCACCCCTTCCAATCATTTTATATAATGTTCCGGGGAGGACTGCTTCAAATATGCTTCCGGAAACTGTAATTCGTTTGGCGAACGATTTTGAAAAAATAGTGGCTATCAAAGAAGCTGCGGGCGATATTGTTCAAGCTATGCGATTGATTGCAGGTTGCCCAAAGGGTTTTTTGGTGATTTCTGGAGATGACATGATTACGTTGCCTATGGTTTTGGCTGGCGGGGCAGGAGTAATCTCTGTTATTGGTGAAGGTTTTCCAAAGGAGTTTTCAAAAATGGTAAAACTCGGCTTGGACAGAAAAGCCGATGAAGCCTATAAAATTCATTATAAAATCGCACCTGCCATAGATTATATTTTCGCAGAAGGGAATCCCGCGGGAATAAAAGCAGTTTTTAAATCCTTGGGAATTTGTGGCGATACGGTAAGGCTTCCATTAGTGGGGGTTGGTAACGATTTAAGAGGAAAGATTGATTCTTTTGTGAAAAATTTCTAGAAGCAGTTCTCATAAATTGATAGTTAAATATTTCAAAAGGCTTGCAAATAATAGCCTTCAGCGCAATATTTTAGCGCAATAATAAGTTTGTTCATTCACGTATAATTCCCTATTTTTGCACGATGTTTTTTAAGCCTATGAGATTACCTATTTTTATTGCCCTCTGCCTAGTTTTTATTTTCGCTTCCTGTAGCGAGTACCAAAAGGTGCTTCGTAAGGATGATATGGGAAAAAAATACGCCATGGCAGATTCGCTTTACAAGCAGGGGAAATACAAGAAAGCCTTGAAGTTGATGGAACAAATTGTTCCTGCATACCGCGGAAAACCTCAGGCAGAAAAACTGATGTTTATTTACGCCAATACTTATTATAACCTTGAGGATTTTTACTTGGCCGGTTATCAATTTGAACGCTTTACCCAAGCCTATCCACAGAGTGATAGTGCCGAAGTAGCTTCATATAAGGGTGCAAAAAGTTTTTATGAATTGTCCCCGAGATACTCCTTAGATCAAAAGGAAACCGATAAGGGCCTTGAAAAACTTCAGGAATTTATAAATACGTATCCAAATTCAGAAAGACGGGAAGAAGCCAACGCCTTGGTTTCAGAACTCCGCACAAAACTGGAAACAAAACAGTTTGAGACGGCAAAACAGTATTTAAGGGTTGAGGATTATAAAGCCGCTATTGAGGCTTTTGATAATTTTATAACAGATAATCCAGGCACAATTTATAGAAAAGAGGCTTTTTTCCGAAGGTTTGAGGCTGCCTATAAACTTGCAATAAACAGTATTCCCATCTTGGTGCAGGAACGCCTTATAACTGCAAAAGGATACTACAACAGTTTTATGAAATATTATAAAGATACCGATATGGCGGCCGATGCCGAAAAGATTTATCAAGAGATAGAAACCCGAATAACTCCTACAGAAACAGAACCCACTATTTAAACAATGACTATGGATATTAAAAATTCAGAAGCGCCCATCAATACCGTTACCCTTGATAAAAACATTATTGATGCGCCTACAAATAACATTTATGAGGCAATTTCGATTATTTCAAAAAGGGCCACACAGATAAATGCTGATATCAAGAAAGAACTTCTTGAAAAATTGGATGAATTTGCTACCTATAATGATAGCCTTGAGGAAATTTTTGAAAACAAGGAGCAAATTGAGGTATCCAAGTATTACGAAAAACTTCCAAAACCGCACGCTTTGGCAGTACAGGAATGGGTTGACAATAAAATCTATTACCGTAATACCAACGATGAGGCAATAGAGGAGTAGAAAATTCCTGACTTCATAGAGAAATTTTCTTACAGTTTACAATTAACTGATTACTGAACACTGACCACTGAATAGGAAAAAATGGCTGTTTTGAGCGGTAAAAATATCTTGCTTGGCGTAACTGGCGGGATTGCCGCTTACAAATCAGCTTTTTTGGTTAGGTTACTCGTGAAAAAAGGAGCAAACGTAAAGGTGGTAATGACAGCTTCAGCTAAGGAGTTTGTTACCCCGCTTACCCTTTCCACCCTTTCAAAAAACGAAGTATTTTCTTCCTTTACCAATGAAGAAAACGAGAATGCCCAATGGAACAACCACGTAGCGTTGGCCCTTTGGGCAGATTTGTTTTTAGTGGCTCCAGCCACGGCGAATACCCTTTCAAAAATGGCAAATGGCACAAGCGATAATCTTTTGCTGGCCGTATACCTTTCCGCAAAATGCCCGGTTTATTATGCTCCTGCAATGGATTTGGATATGTACAAACATCCAAGCACTGTTGAGGTTTTTGATAAATTGAAGAGTTTTGGGAACATTCAGATTCCTGCAGCCTCTGGCGAACTTGCCAGTGGATTGGTTGGAAAGGGCAGAATGGCACAGCCTGAAGAAATTGTTTCTTTTTTGGAAAATGATATTTTAAAAAAACTTCCACTGAGAGGAAAAAAAATATTTATTACTGCCGGCCCTACCTATGAAGCCATCGACCCGGTGCGTTTTATAGGAAACCATTCCAGTGGGAAAATGGGCTATGCTATTGCTGAAGCTGCAGCTCAATTGGGAGCTGAGGTAATCCTTGTTTCCGGTCCCGTAAGTTTGGAGCTTAAAAATGATTTTGTGAAGATTGTACGCGTAACTTCTGCGGAAGAAATGTACAAAGCCGCCCACGAAAGTTTTGCCAATTGCGATGTTGCCATTTTAAGTGCCGCGGTTGCTGATTATCGTCCGGTGGAAATTGCTTCGGAAAAAATTAAAAAGAAGGAAGAAAATTTCACCCTTCAACTTACAAAAACCAAGGATATTCTGGCTTCTTTGGGAGAAATCAAAAAAAATCAATATCTGGTTGGCTTTGCACTGGAAACGGAAAACGAAGAAGAAAACGCAAAATTGAAACTCAAAAAAAAGAATTTAGATTTAATTGTGTTAAATTCGCTTCGAGATAAAGGTGCTGGTTTTAAGAAGGACACCAATAAAATTACTTTAATTACAAAAGGCAATAAAGTGCTTCCTTTTCCTGTTAAACCTAAAAGTGAAGTCGCACAAGATATTTTGAAATTTATTATAGAACAAATCCATGCGTAAAATTATACTTACCTTACTATGTACCCTGGCCGTAGCCTCGACCCAGGCACAAGAACTTAATTGTACTGTTACCGTAGATGCCGAGCGGACCGGGCAACCCAACCTGCAATTGTTCCGTACTTTGGAAAATCAGATCCTGGAATTTGTGAACAATAATAAATGGACTGATAAAGCCTACAAAAACCAAGAACGGATAGACTGTAATATGACTATGATTATTAGTCAGTTTGATGGCGATAATTTTACTGCAACCCTTCAGATACAGTCTTCCCGGCCTACTTTTGATTCAACCTATGATAGTCCTGTCTACAATTATTTTGACAAGCAGGTGAGTTTTAATTATAGGGAATTTGAACCCCTTAATTTTAATATTAATAGTTTCGATTCGAACCTCGTTTCCGTGATTGCATTTCATGTGTACACTATTTTGGGTCTTGATGCGGATACATATTCTCCAAACGGGGGTGAAGAATATTTTCAAATTGCCAAGCAGATAACAAATACTGCAGCCTCCAGTAATTTTCCAGGCTGGAAAGCCACTGATGGAAACCAGTCCAGATATCGTTATAATGATGCCTTGATTTCTACTGTGTATAAAGAGTTTCATGATGTAATGTATCAGTATCACCGTAAGGGATTGGATGTTATGTCCACAAACCCCAAGGAAGCAAAAGAGGTGATCGCCATGGCGGTAAACCAATTAAAGGGAATTAACGACAGGCGCCCCAACTCTTATTTGGTACGCACATTTTTTGATGCAAAAAGTGATGAAATCCAAGTTATATATAGTGGTGGGCCCCAAGTTGATATTACCCAGTTAATTGAAAACCTAAACCGCATGGCACCTACGCAAAGGAGCAAATGGGGTGAAATTAGGTATTAAGGATTTGCTAACCGCATTCAATTATTCCTAAAGTTTACTTCCAATGCATTCTATTTATATTCTATATAGGAGGCATTTATATACCATCTTTTCATTAATTTTAAGTTTTCAAAAACCAGTTTAGTGATCACATCCCTTTCAATAAAAAATTACGCACTTATCGAAGATATCCGTGTGGAATTTAACCAGGGCTTGACCATTATTACTGGAGAAACCGGAGCCGGTAAATCCATTCTTCTCGGTGCTTTGGGCTTGCTTTTGGGAAAACGGGCAGATATTGGCAGTGTTCGGGATGCTTCCAAAAAGTGCGTGGTGGAAGGCCATTTTTCTATTGAAAGTTATGGCTTGCAGCCCATTTTTGAAGAAAATGAACTCGATTATGAGTCCCAAACAATCATCCGCCGCGAGATATTGCCTGGAGGAAAAACCAGGGCCTTTGTAAATGACACTCCGGTTACTCTCTCGCAGCTTCAGTCGCTTTCACCCCATTTAGTAGATATACACAGCCAAAATGAAACCTTGGGCCTGGTCTCAGAAAATTTCCAAATGGAGGTCATCGATGTTTTGGCAGGAAATGGAGAAATTCTTAAAACTTATCAGCAACAGTTTGAAAACTTCCAAAAAGTTTCGGAAGAACTTTTAGCGCAAATAAAGCAAAAGGAAAGTGCTTCCAAGGAATTGGATTACAACACTTTTCTATATAATGAGTTGGAACAGGCCGGTTTAAAAAATGTAAACCAGCAGGAATTGGAAGAAACCTACGAAACCTTGAACAACGCAGAGGCTATACAGGAAACCCTTTTCAGTGTGCGGCGATTGTTTGAGGAAGAGCAAATAGGATCTTTGGAAGCTGCTAAAGAGGCGCGGATTGGTCTGGCAAAAATTAAAGGGTTTTCCGCTGTGTTTGAAGCCTTTTGGCAGAGGTTGAACAGTATTATTATTGAAATGGAAGATCTTTCCGATGAAGTTGAAAATACTGCGCAAAAAACAGAGGCAGACCCAGAAATGCTCTTTCAGATTAATGAAAAATTGCAACAGCTCCACAAACTTCAACAGAAACATGCTGTAAATAGTGTGGAAGAGTTGATTGAAATCCAAAAAAATCTGGAAGAAAAAGTAACCGCTACGTTGGGGCTGGATGAAAAAATAATGTTTTTGGAAGGGGAACAAAAAAAGTTGCACAAAGTTGCATTAGAAACTGCAGATAAAATTCATAAAAAAAGGGAAGAAACCATTCCCATATTAAAAAAGGAACTGGAGGAAACATTGTTTCCTTTGGGATTGCCCAACGCTAGATTTAAATTTGAGCTTAGCGTTTCGGACCAATTCAGAAAAAATGGCACGGATGTTTTAGAGCTTTTATTCACCGCAAATAAAGGATTGAATTTTGGCCCGTTGAAAAAAGTAGCGTCAGGAGGCGAAATGAGCAGAATCATGCTTGCGGTAAAAGCGGTTTTGGCAAAATATAAGAAATTGCCAACCATTGTCTTTGACGAAATTGATACTGGGGTTTCTGGCGAAATAGCCAATAAAATGGCTGCAATTATGCAGCAGATGAGCCGCGGCATGCAATTGTTGAGCATTACGCATTTGCCGCAAATAGCCGCAAAAGGGGATAATCATATTAAGGTATATAAAGAGGATAAAAACGAAATGACCACCACGCGCCTGAAAATTTTAGACGAAAATGAACGCATTATTGAAATTGCACAGATGTTGGGGGGCAAAAATGTTTCGGATGCAGCAATGGCAAATGCCAAGGAATTATTGAATTAAAATGTATCTTTACTGCTCAATATGAAAAGCTGAGTTTTCAATTATATAACCACAAATCATAAACAATTAAACATGTCGTATAATTTATTAAAAGGAAAACGGGGAATTATTTTTGGGGCTTTGGATGAAAATTCCATCGCCTGGAAAACAGCAGAACGGGTGCACGAAGAAGGTGGCACGTTTGTTCTTACCAATGCTCCCATAGCCATGCGAATGGGCCAAATAAAAGAGTTGGCCGCAAAAACCAATTCAGAAATAATCCCGGCCGATGCCACGAATGTGGAAGAACTCCAAAATCTAGTTGAAAAGGCAACGGAAATTTTAGGTGGAAAACTGGATTTTGTGTTGCATTCAATAGGAATGTCAGTAAATGTGCGTAAAGGAAATCATTATACAAATATGAATTACGATTTCACCCATAAAGGGTGGGATGTTTCTGCGGTATCATTTCACAAGACCATGCAAGTGCTTTACCAAAAAGACGCTATGAACGAGTGGGGGAGCATTATAGCATTGACTTATATGGCTGCACAGCGAGTTTTTCCTGATTATAACGATATGGCAGATAACAAAGCTTATTTGGAATCCATAGCAAGAAGTTTTGGTTATTTCTTTGGGAAGGATAAAAAGGTACGGGTAAATACCATTTCACAGTCTCCAACCCCCACTACAGCGGGTCAAGGCGTAAAAGGATTTGATGGATTTATAAATTATGCCGAAAAAATGTCTCCTTTAGGTAATGCAACTGCCTTGGATTGTGCCAACTATACGGTAGCTATGTTCAGCGATCTTACCAAACGGGTAACATTACAAAATCTTTACAATGACGGTGGTTTTTCTAATATGGGAGTGAGTGATGGAGTAATGGAAGCTTTTATTTCTAAATAAATAATAATCAGATACATAGGTTCGGCTCAAAAGTAATTTTTGAGCCGAACCTATGTATTTACAGGCTTTTTGGAGATAATTTAATCTTTTATAAGTCTCTAAAAATTTGTGGTTAAGGTATAATTTGGATACTTTTATGAGATTATTAACTAAATATATATAATATTATGAAGAAAAGTACCCTTCTCGGGTGCTTCATGTGTCTGCTCACGGTAGCCATGAACGCCCAATTTACTCAACCTTCTGCATCTGAAACCGGCTCTCGGAATTCAAATGTAGAAAAACAACAAAAACCGAACACTTCCGTCGAAGAATTAGTGGCTAGATACAATAATATTGGCGCACAAAGCGGAAGCGTTTCGCAATTTTTTACACCAAAGGAGCAGCGTGTGTTGAATTCATATTTCAATACTAAAAACATTGCTTCTAAAGGGCCCCACGCACAGCTTTTGGCAGAAAGTTTTGATGACATTACTACCATGCCAGCTGCTGGGTATAGCTTTGTGAATGTAAGCGATGTAGTAGGAACCACTAATTGGTTTCAAGGAAATAGTGCTGTCTTTCCATCACATGAGGGAGCCCCAACATCATATATTGGAGCTAACTTTAATAATACAGCGGGAAGCATAATAAATAATTTTATGATTACTCCAGTTCTAAATTTAGAAAATGGAGACGAAATCACTTTTTGGACTCGTACTACTACAGCAAGTACTTTTCCAGATAGATTGGAAGTAAGAATTAGCCCCGATGGTTCAAATGTTGATCCATCAGGTCCTGCTAGTGTAGGTTCTTATACTGAGCTATTATTGGAAATTAACCCAACTTTGGTAACCGGAGTTTACCCAGATGTTTGGACCCAATTTACCGTTACGGTAGCTGGCCTTACTGGAGCTACTGATACTAGGGTTGCTTTTAGATATTTTGTAACTGATGGAGGTCCATCAGGAAATAACTCAGATTATATCGGAATAGATTCTTTATCAATTGATGAAGGTAGTGGCGGTGGAACTTTTCCAGGGCCTTATTGCGGACCTCTTGATTTTACATCTAATGTTGAGCCAATTACTCTAGTTGATGTTGCGGGAATAAGCAATGTAACAGATGCTGCGGTAAATGGAACTCCAGATCATGAAGATTTTACTACAATCAGTGGAGATATGGAAGCAGGAATGAGCTATCCAATAGCTTTGGAGGGTAATACTGATGGAAATTTCACAAACAGATTTGTAGTATTTATTGACTGGAACCACAACGATATTCTTGATGATGCTGGAGAAGTTTATGAAATGACGGAGCTTTTGGTTAATTCTACAGGTATAGATGGACAACAAGTTACAGGTACTATTGATGTGCCGTCTGACGCTTTGCCAGGAACTACTAGAATGCGTGTGAAAAAACAATTTGGGGTTACTGCATTTTTGGACCCATGTACGGCAACTTCCTTTGGACAGGCCGAAGATTATTCAATAAATGTTGCAGTTCCAGCTGTACTTGATACTGCCTATGGAGTAAATAACAGTAACCAAGATCTAATTGGTTTTGATATTACAGATCCAAGCACTACCGAGGTATTTGGTACTTCTCCAGTTACTGTTAATTTTGAAAATGCTGGTGCTATTGATCCCGCAAATCCAACAACAGGATATGTGCTTGATAATGGAGGTCAGTTTTATTCCTTTGATGTAACAACAGGTTTTTATACATTGTTGGGAACTATTTCAGGAGACTGGGTAGGTATGGAATTCGATCAGGCTAGTGGAACACTTTATGCCATTGCCGGAACAAGCCTATATACTATTGACCCAGCGGGTGTTTCTGCTACTTTGGTAGGCTCTTTAGGTCTTGCAGCAGGCGATCTTCCAATTGCACTTGCTATTGATGGCGCTGGAGTTGGATATACTTATGAATTGGTTTCTGATGTGTTGTATACTGTTGACTTGACTACAGGTGCGGCTACATTAGTAGGCTCAATTGGTTTTGACGCAAACTTTGGTCAAGGTATGGCTTATGATGCCCTTACTGATACGGTTTATATGTCTGCATTTAACAATGGAAGCTTTGCTGGCGAATGGCGCTCCGTAGATACTACTACAGGAATGTCAACATTAATAGGTCCAATTGTTACCTCAGAGGCTACAACTCAGGTTGCATGGGTATCTATAGGTGAAACACTTCCTCCACCACCATGTCCAGAACCTACTAATCTTACGGTATCAAATATTACTGAAACTACGGCAGACCTTGCTTGGGATGCCGAGCCTAATGCATCTAGCGGTTATATCTGGTATGTATTTGAAGCAGGAGCAAATCCAACAACAGATACTCCGGTAGCAACAGGAACTACTGCTGCAGGAACAACTACAGCAACTGCCGATGGATTAACAAATGCTACAAGCTATGATTTTTATGTAGTTGCAGATTGTAATGCAGATGGATTAAGTACCTATGCAGGACCAATTACATTTGACACATTGGTTACTCCACCATCATGTGGAGGTAACTATTATGATACTGGTGGTCCAGGATCAGATTATGATAACAATGAAAATGTTACCACTATAATTACTCCTGATCTTTCTGGAGATAGAGTTATGGTAACTTTTACAGCTTTTGATGTAGAAGCAACTTGGGATGCATTGTATGTATACGATGGTCCTGATGCTACCTTCCCAATAATAGGTAGTGGAAACCCTGCCACAAACAGTGGATTCCCTGCGGGAGGTTATTATGGTACCGATAATCCTGGTCCTTTTACTTCAACTGATCCAAGTGGAGCTCTTACTTTTGTATTTTTAAGTGATAGTTCAGTTCCGCGCGCTGGATGGGAGGCAGATGTAGTTTGTTTTACACCACCACCAGCAAACGATATGATTGTTAATTCAATCGATGTTGATGAAATAGGATTCCCTTATACCGATCCTTCTGTGGCTATGCCAGCAGCAACAACTGAGGATGGAAGTCCTGTAGGATGTGATCTTACAGGTGCCAATGGAGTTTGGTACAACTTTGTTCCTGAAGGGGACGGTACTGCCACTGCAAGTATTACTACTCCTGGTGGTGCTAGCGCGGTAACGTTCTATACTGCACCTAATGAAAATTCTGTTGAGACCGACCTTACCTTGGTGCCACAGAATACTAACCAGTGTGCGCCCGGTACTTCGTCATCCATCAACACGGTTGCTGGACAAGCGTATTATGTGTTTGTTTTGAACACAGGCTCGGTTACTGACATCGTTATAGGTGGAACCAACCTTGGTACTGTAGAAAATTCGATAGTTGGTTTCTCATTCTATCCTAACCCTTCAACCAATACTCTTAACTTGGAGGCGGCAGATACAATTGATTCCGTATCGATCTACAACCTATTGGGCCAACGCGTAATCAACAACAGTGTTGAGGCCACGTCATCTCAAGTAGATGTTTCTGCATTGAGTGCCGGTACCTACATTATGAAGGTATCTGTAAACGGACAGATCGGAACTTACAAGGTTCTTAAAAAATAGTAGTATTATTTATTAATAATGAAGCCATCCACGCTATGTGGGTGGCTTTTTTTTGTCTTATTGTTAAAATGATGAAAATATTGTATCTAAATATTTTGTTAATATGATTTTTTGAAATAGCTTTAGTTCGTTAAAAATCAGTTACTAACTAAACTATTTTCATTATGAAAAAAATTACCATGCTCATTTTACTCCTAGTAAATGCTATTGTATTTAGCCAGACTAGGGATCTGAAAACAAATGGGATTAGTAACCCCATAAATTACAAGCAACAACAGAACTTTCATCAAAATCCAATTTCCCAAAAGGGAAACAAGGCTGAGAAAATTTCTGCTAAATTTTCCAGGGCGGAAGCGCCAATTTATTCAAACCAATATTTGGTAAAAAATAAGAAGGCCGATCAGTACACTAAAATTTTATTTGATCCAGCTTCATATAAAAGTTCTGAAAATTCCACAACAGTAAATTACAAAATGCCGGTTGGGGCAAAAAGCTTTGATGCTTTTGTTCCTTCAGTGGAATCACAAAAAACATTTTTTTTCCCAAAAACGCCAACAAGTTTTACGGAGAACCAAAGAGGTCCATTGGCTGTTGTAAGTTACTCAGACCGAACCGCTTTTGAGGCTGCGTATTCCGGAACTTTTGTAATAGAAAATTTTGCGGGAGGCCCGGGGGCTGGTGCCATTATACCGTGTGGCCCTGTCGTTAGTAGTAGCGGTGATGGTTGTTTTCCTACTGGCGAATTAGAAGATGGTTTTAGTATTACTGCATCTTCGGGATTGGACGTTATATATATTGGTGCAGGCGCCATAGGCAATACTTCCACTCTTATGGGAGCAAATACTTTTGCTGATTTTACAATTATAAATTTTGCTCCAGATGGGGCATATGCCGTAGGTCATGATTTGTTTTTTAGTAATGTAACAACTGCAGATTACAGGGTTTTTGATACAGGGGGTGCTTTATTGCAATCCTTTACGGTAACATTGCCTGCAAATACTGAAAGTTTCTTTGGAATTATTTCAGACGATGCAATTGGAAGAGTTGAAATTCAGGCATCGGCCGATGCGGGTGAACTTTTTGGAAACTTTGAATTTGGAACTACACCATCCGGTGGCGGTGGCGGTGGCCCATGTTCACAATCTGTAACTTCCAATGCATTTGAAGATGGACTGGGTGATACTACCGCAGGTGTAGAAGTTGCTGACGATATTCGTGTAGCTGCTGATACAGACTTTACCGTGGAGCAATTGACTGTAAATATATTCAACAATGGAGGCTTTAATAATGTGGTGGTAGGATTCTATGAAAACAATGGCGGTTTGCCGGGAGCCCAGATTGGAAGTTTTCAGACCGTGGTGCCCACTTCGTCTACCGTTATCGGTTCTAATTTTGGCTTTGATGTAAATGAGATCGTTCTGGATCTTTCCCCGGTTATGTTGCCAGGGGCGGCTGGTTCAGAAACCGTTTACTGGGTTTCAGTTGAGACACCCAGTCCTATAGTTGGTGGTCCCGCTTATGCCGAGACCACGACGGTGCCAGGCTCGGACTTTCCAGTGGCCGTAGATGTGTCCAACGGGGGTTGGGCCG
>JBBQQN010000008.1:0-44620 GCA_038215845.1 Flavobacteriales bacterium
CCTGAGCCAGGATCAAACTCTTCATGGTATAATCTTCAATAATATTGCGACCATACATTAACGAGTCCAACTCCTCAAAAAAAATCTCAGGTGTCTTACTTGGTTTAGTTTTCTTTGTCGACAGGCACCGTTTCCGATACCCGCCTACGCTGTCAATTTCAATATCTCAATGAACTTAACTTTATTAAAAAATAAAGCCTCACTTTGTTGGCGGAACGGACTCGAACCGTTGCTATTGTTTCCTTTTCACCATTTCTAAGACCGTGCCTATATCTCTAAGCGGGTGCAAATATACAACCTCTTTTTTTATACTACCAAACTAAATTGGAACTTTTTTTGAATATTTTTTTAAACTTATTTTAAGCCGTTGAGATCTAAATTATTACGAATAAAAAAACTTTATTCAATTTAAATCTACCAATCAAAAGGGGCAAATGCATCGCGGAAACCTAAAGACCTGCCTTGTTAAAGGCCGTTTAAAAAATCCAAAATATAAAAGAGCGAACTGCAAAAGTAATACCTTTTAAACTTCTACACAACCCTTCTTCAAACTTACTTATTAACAGTAGTATTCTTGTTCCAATGGGATTTCAAGTCCAAGTAATCGATAGGAAAAGCTGGGGACTGGCGCTCTAAAAGATTCTCCTGAAAGGATCTTTGAAGAATGTCTTCAATTAAATAATCTTCCTTTACTTCAAAGGGACGGTATTCTTCTTTCAGGGATATTTCAAATAGACTAGCCGTAGTGTTGTACCAAAAGGCACGCCAACCCGTACGGAGTTCTTTTACCAAGTCAAAAGCTGTTCGGCCTGTTTGCCTATGGATGAGTTTTACCAAAATCTGACCTTCGGTATGTGTCAGGTTTTTCAATTTTTCAGAAAACTCTTCTTCTATATATTTTTGAATGCGTTTGGTGTAACGCTTTCTATCCCTATTTTTCTTAACTGTTTTAAGCCTTTCGGTCATGGTGGTTAAACGCTCGGAGGCCAGTTTGGCATAGGGATACACTTTTCTGGTTTTTCGGCGAAGTATAAGGTAACGCCTTCGGTCCTTTTCAGACTTGAACTGTAGCTTGTCCAATAAAATCACTTCATCCAAATCTATAACCTCCCGGGCAATGGTATCGCCTGCAATTATATAGTACATGACCTCGGAAGAATCTGTTTGTTTTTTTAAAAATTCAGAATCCGTTTGTCCGTAACCAATGCTTGTAGCGAAGGCTAATAAAATTATATATATAGGTATGCAGGGTTTCATATTTTTAATTTCGAACTATACATCAGCTAAAAACGTTCCAAAAATAAGCAAATTGCCTTGGCTCACTATATAAGAAATGACTAATTTCGCTCATTCTTATTATTTCTGAAATAAAACAATTTATGACTACTTCCATTTTAAACGAACAATCTCTTTCATTTTTAGAAAAATATCTTAACAATGCTGCTCCTACCGGATATGAATGGGACGGGCAAAAATTGTGGATGGAATACTTAAAACCTTATGTGGACGAGTTTTTTACCGACACCTATGGTACCGCAGTAGCGGTTATTAACCCCAAGGCTAAATTTAAAGTTGTCATTGAAGGGCATGCCGATGAAATTTCATGGTACGTTAACTACATAAGCGACAATGGCTTGCTTTATGTAATCCGAAATGGCGGCAGCGACCATCAAATAGCACCTTCTAAAATAGTGAACATACACACCAAAAACGGAATAAAAAAAGGCGTTTTTGGATGGCCAGCAATACATACACGCGATAAAGCAAAGGAAGAAGCACCCAAACCCGATAATATTTTTATTGATGTAGGCGCAAAAGATAAAGAGGAAGTTGAAAAAATGGGAATCCATGTGGGCTGTGTTATTACTTATCCGGACCAATTTCATATTCTTAATGAAGATAAGTTTGTTTGCCGTGCCCTAGATAATAGAATGGGCGGTTTTATGATTGCCGAAGTGGCCAGATTACTGCATGAAAACGAAAATGAACTTCCTTTTGGACTTTATATAACAAATTCTGTACAAGAAGAAATTGGGTTGCGGGGAGCTGAAATGATTTCACAACGAATTAAACCGAATATAGCAATCGTAACCGACGTAACGCACGACACAACCACCCCGATGATCGAAAGAAAAAAGGAAGGACTTATTGAAATGGGTTCCGGCCCCGTTATAGCATACGCCCCAGCCGTACAGCAAAAACTGAGGGATTTAATTGTTGAAACCGCCGAAAAGAAAATGATTCCTTTTCAGCGATCTGCAGTTTCCAGGGCCACGGGAACAGATACAGATGCCTTCGCCTACAGTAATGGCGGCGTTGCAAGCGCACTAATTTCGTTGCCTTTGCGTTATATGCACACTACTGTTGAAATGGTGCACCGGGACGATGTAGAAAATGTAATCAAACTTATTTATGAAACCTTATTAGTAATTAAGGATGGGGAAACCTTTAGTTATTTTGAAGAATAAAACTTTAAGGTAACCAATTTGTATGTTCTTATTTGAAAGGTCTTATATAGTTTTATGCTGTTTGTAAAATACTATTGGTGCAAAAGTTCATTTTTTTGAATAAAAGATCTCTATTGATAGGTTTGGTCATATAATCATTCATACCAATATCCAAAACTTTCTTATGGGTTTCCTCCATAGCATCTGCGGTTACTGCAATAATGGGGATATTGCAGACAGTTTTTCCAAGCTCCCCGCTTCTAATAATGCGGGTAGCTTCATAACCATCCATAATGGGCATTTGCAGATCCATTAAAACAATATCATAACTATCCTTTTTCAATGCGTCTATAGCTTCGGTGCCATTGTTAGCCATTGAAAAACTTACATTTGTGTAACTGTTTAACATCTTTTTCATTACCATTTGATTGAGAAGATTGTCCTCCACAACCAAAACATGAAGAATATCATTTCGATTTTTTTGGGGGACGGTTTCAATTTCGCCAAGTTGTTCTTGCACCACACCCTCAATAGGTAAATCAATTATAACTTTGGTCCCGATGGACTCCTTACTTTCTATAGTAATACTGCCGTGGTGAAGTTCAACTAAATGTCCTACAATGGCTAGGCCCAAACCAATACCACCGAATTGTCTGGTATGGTTTAAACGCATTTGACTGAAGCTGTCAAAAATATTCTTTTTGAATTCTTGGCTCATTCCTATCCCCGTGTCTGAGATACTAAAGGAAAAACAAAACAGGCCTTTGTTTTTTCTAATAACTTGCAACTTAAAATTTATACTTCCATTGGCAGTGTATTTTACCGCATTCCCCAAAACGTTATTGATTATCTGGCTAAAACGCGCCGCATCTCCGTTAACTAAAGCGGGTATTTCGCCCTCCATTTCAAATAGATAGTTCAAGCCTTTGTTCTCTGCCTCCGATTTCCAATTATTGCTGATTTGGGTAAGCGCAACAGAGGGGTTGAATACTTCATGCTTCAATTGAATTTCTTTCTTTTCAATTTTTTCAAAATCCAAAATATCATTCACATTGCTCAACAAGCTGTACGATGCATTTTTAATAATTTCAAACTGTTTGCGTTGATCATTGTTGCCCGGTTTACTGATTTCAATTTCTGCAATTCCCATTATAATATTGAGTGGGGTGCGCAACTCATGGCTCATATTGGACATGAAATATGTTTTAAGCCCACTAATTTCTTCAGCTTTTTGCAATGCCTCTTCCTGCGATTTCTCTTTTTCCAATCTTAACTTTCGGATTAAATTAGTCATGGACAGGGAAAGGAAAATTATTTCAAATCCTGTCCCAAATTTAGCACTGTTTAAAGTGTAAAAATTATTTGGAAGCAAGCTTAAATTATTCATAACAAACCCCAATAAACCTATGACAAGGAAAAAAATACCAATGGAAAAATAGGGGTCAATTGGTATACGCCTATATCGCATTGTAAATAGTGCTACCAATATGGTTATAAGGCTCAGTAGACCGTTTATATTGCAAAATGGATACGCCAGTTCCAATGTTTTTGGGCTGATAAAAACCATACAAAGTGAAATCGCCAGAAGTGCATACAAAGCCATAAAAACCTTGGACAATCTGGGCAAATGATCACTTACATATAAAAAGTGTTCCGAATACTTAAGAAGAAAAAAATTGGACAAAATTGCGGTCACCAATACTACCCTTGCATTAAAAAATCCCCCCTGTGGCAAAGCGTATTGAAAAATAAATCCATCTAATGCAGCCTGCATCAGGCCAATTGAAAATACGTAGCTGCCATAATACAGAAATGATTTTTCCTTTAAACTAAAGTAAAAAAACAAATAAATGATTCCCGCCAACAGCAATAAACCATAAAAAATGCCAAGAAACATTTGCTGTTTATAGTTAACCTGCCAAAAAGAAGAGGCACTGTATAAATTAAGCGGCAAGTTGATTGTTTCGCCATCGCTCTTAAGGTTAAGATAAAAATTTTGGATACTATTTGGGGGAAGCTCTATCTTGAATACAGTGGAACGGTGAGCTACTTGCCGCTCATTGAAAGGAATTTGATCACCACTTTTAAAATGTAGCGTACCCATATCATTTCCTATTTGATAAAGATCGGCCTCATCAGTTATAGGTCTTGCAGTTTCTAAATAATAATCTTTTGGAGTGTTGCTACTGTTTTGGAGCTTAAAACGTAACCAATAACTATCGGAAGTAAATCCAGCACTTTGGTTTTCAGATTCCAGATTTTTAAAAGGGAGCAGAGAATCCTTCTTTACTTGGGCCAACGTAAAATTTGATTTTCCAGTATTGGCTACCTCGGCATATTCAAATAATTGCCCTTTACTGTTTTCCGGGTCAAAAACACTGTTTTGCGCAAAAGATCCTAAACCCATTAAAAGGGACCAGAGTAGTAGGTATTTCATTCTTTGGGACGTTAAATTACTTAAACTTACAAAAAAAAGTCATTACCCAATAAAAAATAATCCTTTTGTGTATATCTGGACACTAAGTTTATAAAAGAAATTCCTTTTTCATATTTATTATAACACATTCAACTATTAAAATTAACACTATTGAAGCGACTTCACTTTTTTTGTATTTCATTAAGAATAACTAATTGAACAATACCCTATTTTTAACCTATGACAGTAAATGGACCCAAAGCTGAAAAACTTTTGAAGAATTCCAGAATGGCGGCAAAGCTTGCCAACTTAGTTTATATTACCGAAAATAGGTTAACCATCCAAAGACGCAAGCATGGAAAAGGTTTTTATTATTTGGAGAACGATGCCAAAATAAAAAACAAGGAGGACTTAAAGCGATTCAAGAGCTTGGTAATTCCGCCTGCTTGGGAAAATGTACTTATAACTCCCTTAGAAAATGGTCATTTACAAGTTGTAGGCCGCGATCAGAAACAACGCAAACAGTATAGGTATCATCCCCATTGGAACCAACTCCGGAACAAAACGAAGTTCTTTAAAATGGCAGCTTTTGGAAATGCCCTGCCAGAAATACGGAAACAAGTAGAAAAAGACCTAAAGCTTCCGCAAATGACAAAACGCAAATGCCTTGCGTTGATATTAAGTTTAATGGAAGAAACACATATCCGTATCGGGAACGATTATTACGCAAAAAACAATAAAACCTATGGCCTTTCAACCATGCGCACCAAGCATTTTGCAAAGAAAAACAACAAATTCAAATTTGATTTTGTGGGAAAAAAGGGCAAGCAACATTCCGTTACGCTTCATAATAAAAAACTTCAAAAATTGGTTTTACAATGTGAAGAAATTCCAGGATGGGAACTTTTCCAGTATTATGATGAAGACGGAAACCATCATAGTATCGACAGTGGCATGGTCAACGATTACATTCACGAAATAAGTGGGGATCTCTTTTCCGCCAAGGATTTTAGAACTTGGGCAGCCAGTAAGATTTTTTTTGAAACCCTTGCCACTTTTGAAAAAGAAGAAACCCAAGCGGGTAAAAATAAAAATTTGAATGAAGCCTTTGATGCTTCGGCAAAGGGTTTGGGCAATACACGGACTGTTTGTAAAAAATATTATGTACACCCGGCCCTTCCCGAAAAATACGAATCGGGCGAGCTGGACAAGTATTTTATTGAAATGAAATCTTCACAAAACAAAAACACTTACCTCACACATTCCGAAACTGTCCTTTTACAACTTTTAAGCGATTATAAAATAGTACTCGAATAAACTATTAATAAGAGATCGTAAAAAATTTTTAAGCACCCTGTTTTTGTTATATTTGGCAAATATTTAACAAAAAGTTAAGCATTTGTTATTCTCATCCTTTTCTTATGGATTGTTTTTGCCAATTATACTTCTCCTCTATTGGGCCGTAGGTTTTAAAAGGGTAAAAGCACAAAATCTAATCTTACTACTTGCCAGTTATTATTTCTATGGCTTATGGGATTGGCGCTTTTTAGTGCTTATTATTTTAAGCTCTTTGGTCGATTATTACGCTGGGCAACAAATTAATAACTCCAAAAGCAGCATAAAAAGAAAACTCTTTCTATACAGCAGTATTTTTTGGAACCTTGGGGTGCTGTTTGTTTTTAAATATTATAATTTCTTTATAGATGAATTTAGCATTCTCTTTAACTTGCAAGAAGGCGAATATGCCTTCAGCTCTTTAAAACTTATCCTTCCAGTGGGTTTGAGTTTTTACACATTCCAAACCATGAGCTATAGCATCGATGTGTATAAGAAAAGGATTTTGCCCTCAACCAATCTCTTGAATTTTTTATGCTTTGTTGGTTTTTTTCCACAATTGGTAGCGGGCCCTATTGAAAAAGCATCAGATCTACTGCCACAATTCAATAAAAAACGCTCGTTTAAAAAAGAACAGGTTAAAGATGGACTTCGGCAAATTTTATGGGGACTTTTCAAAAAAATGGTAATTGCGGATAATGCCGCACTCATTGTAAACATGGTCTACGCCAACCCCGACGAATACGGAAGCCTCTCACTTACTTACGCTTCTGTCCTTTTCTTCTTTCAGATATATGGGGATTTTTCGGGATATTCAGATATTGCCATTGGTAGTGCAAAGCTTTTTGGTTTTAAACTCTCAAAAAACTTCAACGTTCCCTATTTATCAAAAAGTGTTGCGGAATTTTGGCAACGCTGGCACATTACCCTTACAAGATGGTTTACAGATTACGTTTATTTTCCCATCATCCAGAAAAATTTGCGAAGCAAAATGCGCCGAAATTTGGCCATTTTATTAACTATGGGTCTCATTGGCCTATGGCATGGGGCCAATTGGACCTTCCTGTTTTTCGGCCTATTCCATGCCGTTTTAATGATTATTGAGCGAACGTCCTTAAGTCCTTACAGAAATTCAAGTATTTTCCAACGCAGGCGGAAAATTCCTCGCGTATTGATTCCTGTGTTTAGTTTCCTTTTTATAACTACATCCTGTATCCTGTTCCGAAGCAAAAACCTGGATGAGGTTTTTTTAATTTTTAAACGTATTGGCACCTTAACCCCAAGTAATAATCTTGACTTTATTTTCATTATAAAATTTTTAATATTTGTGAGTATTTTTATTGTTTTGGAGGTTTATACCCGTACAAAAGAATTTCCGCTGACCCAAATCGATACGTATTTTAACAGACCTACGCGATGGGTTATTTATTACATTTTTATTTTTTTAATTTTTAGATATGCCGGGCCAAAAGAGAACTTTATCTATTTTCAATTTTAGCAGAACGCAACTTAAGTTTTTGAAGTATTGCCTTCTCTTCTTTCTACCCATAGTGGTGGGCTATACTATTTTGGAAATATTGGCGCTAAACCTGCCCATGAATTATAAATTGTTTGGCAATTATTTAAATACCCACTCCAAAAGCATTCAAGTAATGGCCTTGGGTTCTTCGCAAATGAAAAATGCCTTCAATCCTGCCCTTTCTGAAAAGGAAGCTATCAATTTTGCCTCTACTTCGCAGCACCATAATGAAGATTTTCAGATTCTTCAGCAAACCCGGGAACGGCTTCCAAACCTACAATATATCCTTTTGGAAGTATCCTATAATCATTTGGAGCTCCCCCACCACCCCAGCAATTATTGGAAAAACTCCATTTACCTTAAATATTACGGGGTAAACGCCTTTGACCGCACTACCTATTTTAATGATAAACTGGTCTACCTTTCCAATCCAGAATTCTATTCCTTAAAACTTATGAAGCATTATATTTATAAAACGGATAATGCAAAATTTAATGAATACGGTTTCGACACCAACAATTACGACGGGGCTTTTACAAAATTAAATTACAATGAAAAAGAAATAGCAAGTCACTCTTTTCGGATACTCAATTCAAAAAGTTTGCGGATTTTTAAAACCAATACCGCTTACCTCTACAAAATGTTGGAATATTGCAGATCTGAAAATTTGAAAGTAATAATCTGTACGGTTCCGCTTTATAAAACTTATTTAAAGGAAAGAACGCCAGAAATTTTCCACAGAAGGGACAGTATTTTACAAGAGATAAAAAAGAAATACAACAATGTAAGTGTCCTCAATGAAGAAAGCGATACGCTTCAATTTAAGGTGAAGGATTTTGTGAACGAAAACCACCTAAACCCCAAGGGCGCAAAAAAGTTTACTGAGCTTGTAAATAAAATGATTGATAGCCTTAATTAGTTTCTCTTTAATTTTTCAAAATAAATTTTTGCTTCTTTAATAACCCTCGGTGCCAATAAAATGGTTGCCGTCATAGTTGGTATGGCCATTAGTGCGAAAAAAGTATCGATCAAATTGATCATCATGCTCAGAGAGGTGGTTGCACCAATTAAGATGCTGGCAATATAAAAATAATTATAAATGCCCTTATTTTTGGCCCCAAAGAGAAAAGACATGCACTTGTTTCCGTAATACGAATAAGAAAACAGCGAAGAAATACTGAAAATGGCAATACACAACAACAGTCCATATTTACCAAAGTGGGGAATACTTTCCTCAAAAGCTGAAGCGGTTAACGATACGCCATTGGCATCACTACTTTGCCATACTCCCGTTACCAAAATGGCAAGTGCCGTAAGGGTACATATTAATAGCGTATCAATAGCGGGACCGAGCATGGCTACCAAACCCTCGCGAATGGGTTCATTGGTTTTTGCCGCGCCGTGAGCCATTGGCGCTGTTCCAATCCCAGCTTCATTTGAAAAGGCACCGCGACGGATTCCCAATAAAATAATTCCGCCCACAACACCGCCAAGAAAAGCATCACCTTTATAAAAATTTGCCGAAAATGCATCCGTAAAAATCAAACCTATGTATTTTGGCACTACCTCTATATGCACTACAAGTATTATCAACACCAAAACAAAATAAAGGATTACCATACTTGGAACCATTTTGGAGGCAGTTTTGCTTATTCTGGAAAGTCCCCCAAGAATAACGATTGAAGTAATGGCAGCTAGGGTCAAACCAATTATCAAATCTGTTTGAAATCCATTATAAATTCCTGCCGGTTTTAAAAGAATATCATTGATGGCCTGGGTTAATTGGTTCACATTAAAAACAGGCAGTGCCCCCACAAGACCTGCAATGCTGAAAAAAATAGCCAGCCCTTTCCATTTTTTCCCCAAGCCTTCGGTAATAAAATACATTGGGCCACCCTGTATTTTTCCTTCACTGTCCTTTCCGCGGTACAGAATGGCGAGAGTAGCTGTAAAAAATTTGGTAGACATCCCAATTACTGCGCTTACCCACATCCAAAAAACCGCCCCGGGTCCTCCAATGGCAATGGCCACAGCTACTCCAGCGATATTTCCCATCCCAACCGTTGCAGATAGAGCAGTAGTTAATGCCTGAAAATGGGTTATTTCACCGGCATCGCTTTCATTGTCGTATTTTCCGCGGAGTACTGCTACTGCATGGCCTAAATATCGAAATGGCAAAAACCTGATACGGATTAAAAGATAAAGCCCACCTCCAATTAAAATTATCAAAAGCGGCAAACCCCAAGCAAGAGAGGCTAAATCTGCAATAAATTGGTCTACTTTTTTCAAGGCGAAATGCTTTAAATTTTAACGAATGTAAAACATAAATTTTTAAAGTTTGTTGAAAAATAGTTACTTGCAGGACGAAATGAAACAACTGACCCTATTTTTTCTTATTCTGCCTATAATGGTAAGTGCACAAAACGATACTCTTTGGAAAAAAAGTGCGTTGGTTTTTACTCCTGAAATTCTAGTGGGAAAAACAGCTGAAGCCAACAGTAACTTTCCTGCAACCAAACTTCAAAAGCAAGTTATTTTTAATATTGGTCGTTCCCACCTCACCAATCCACAAGAATGGGCGCAACGATTGAAAGGGCCTAAAACGGGTATTGGTTTTGGCTATACCGATTTTGGAAACTTGGACAGTTTGGGAATTGCCTTAACGGCCATTCCTTTTATAGAGTTTAATGCCTTCCGTAGTAAAAGGTTCAAATTACTTACCGGAATGGGGATTTCTTATTTTTCAAAAAAATTTAACGCAGAGAAAAACCCAAACAATATGGCAGTAACTACCGATTTTACTTGGGCGTACCGAATGTATCTCTATTATCAGTTTGTTTCAACACCCACTATTGATTGGCGAGTGGGACTCGGCTATTCTCACCATTCCAACGGCCACACTCGTTTGCTCAATCAAGGGTATAATTCATTTTTGCTGAGTCTTTCCGCGGATATCAAAAACCCTTTGAAAAGTTCAGAAAAAGAGGGTTTGCCGGAAATTCCTTCCTATCCAAAAACGGTCTATTCCTATTTTGGTTTGCGAAGTGGAATTGGCCAAAACGTTTTCGGACTTGCCTTCAACGATAAAAAAACTGTTTACACCATTGCCGGGGAATATGGCCGCGTTTACAACAATACCTTTAAACTGGGGATTGGTTTTTATTATCGCTTTTACCAACATTATTACGATTATATAAAAGAAAACGAATCTTTGGTACAAGACGGAAGGGAATTCGACTATTTCAAAAATGATCCTTGGCGGTATGCCACAAATTTTGGGTTAAGCCTGCACGGCGAAGTTTTTTTGAATCATATGGGTATCGACCTGCAACTGGGATACAATTTTCACAAACCCGGTTATAAAATGGAGTGGCGCATCAATCAAGGTTGGGATAACACGCCAAGAGAAATACCTGAATACTGGGTGTTGGGGGAATACGGTTCAAAATTCAATAAAAAGTATCGCATTTCTTCCCGATTGGGTTTAAAATATTACTTAATCGGAACCTTAAAAACTCCTAAAAATAATATTTATGTCGGGGCACACATTAATACCAACTTGGGTCAAGCAGACTTTTCAGAACTAAGCATGGGATATGTCCATAATTTCAATTTTACGGAAAAACAATAAAAAAACCCTTCCAAATTGGAAGGGTTTTGCATTGATTAACTTAAAAAAACTTATTTGGCCAAAATTAATCTGTGGGTTGAAGTTGAAGTTTCCGAAACTATTTTTATTACATAGACTCCATCTGAATATCCACTGAAATCCAAATCTCTTTCTCCATTTGTGGTTCTGTAGTCGCGAACGATTTTACCAGAACCCAATTCAACAATCGTTATTTGAACATCAGTACCAAAGGTTGCAGGAATTCTGGCAGTTGCGAAGCCTCTGGACGGGTTTGGATAGATTACAATTCCGCTTCCGCCTTCAGTTATATCTTCAACAGAAAGTAGAATAGTCTGTGCTTCAAAAGCTCCAATATCTCTAATTCCTCCAAAAACAGCTTGCTCAATTTGATCGTTGAACAAATCAGCAGGATCTCCAGCATTGTAAGCCACAGAACCCATTAAAAGTTCGTGGGTGGCAGTAAGTCCTCCGTTATTTTGAAGTGGTCCTACCATAGGATCAACTTCTTCAATATCGTTGGCTTGTTCTGGGAATGAACCTGCATCATCAGTACCAATCAAATTATAATTATTTGATACAAAGGTTCCATTCACTTCAGTACCTGAAGTTCCAGTATTTAAAGCAACTAAAGTGTTTTTCAAAGAAGTGTTTGTAGCGCTTTCGATACCTCCACCTGTTGCCAAAGCATCATTCATAGCTACAGTAACCGCATTTAAACTAAAGCTTGCACCGTTGTTATAAATTCCACCCCCTGCTCCATTGGCCGAGTTTGTGGAAATAGTACTTCTCATTACAGTTACATCTCCTCCGGCAGCATTGTGGATAGCTCCACCAGAACTTGTGGCTCCAGCTGCAATATTGTTTGAAAGGGTTGAAGTAACCACTTCAAGCATACCGCCATTATTGAAAATACCAGCCCCACCATCATCTGTAGCACTTCCAAAGGAACTGTTTCCATCAATGGTTGATGTGTCAATGCTCATTACCGTTCCACTTTGGTTCCAAAGTCCACCCCCTTCACGGGCAGCTTCGTTTCCTGAAACTATACTTCCAGAAATAGTAATTAAACCAGCATTTCCAGTTACGTGAAGACCACCCCCGTTTCCAGGTGCAGCTGTTCCGGCAGTTCCGTTTACATCGTTGCCGGTCATATCAGAATTGTTGAAAGTAAGCGTTCCATCAATTAATTCGATGGCACCCCCAGCTCTGTTGGCTGCGTTTCCACTTAATGATGAATCTGTAATTGTAACATCACCTGCAGTACTCAACAAGCCACCTCCAGAACCAGAAGCTCCCGTAGAAAGGTTGCTTGTAATTAGGGTTCCATTAACAATATTCAAGGTTCCTCCATTATTGAAAACTCCACCTCCACCATTATCGGCATCGGCTCCTTGTGCGGTATTTCCATCAATGGTCATTCCGTCAACGGTCATTATACCAGCACCATTCCAAAGGGCACCACCTTCAGCAGCTGCAATGTTTCCAGTAGCTGAACCGCTTGTGATGTTTGAATCCCCAGGACCGGTTATGTGAAGTCCTCCCCCATTTCCTGGAGCAGCAGAGGCTGTATTTGAAGCAAAAACTATATTGTTCAAGGTTAAAACACTGCCAGCTATTGAATTTTCTTCAATGGCACCACCAGCTCTCATTGAACTATTTCCACTCAATTCAGTATCTGCAACTGTTAAGGATCCAGCATTGTTCAAAATACCACCACCAGAACCAGCGGCTCCGTTTGCGATGTTATTTGAAATTGTAGCATTCAACACATTCAAGGTTCCCATTTCGTTGAAGATTCCTCCACCACCTTGGTCTGCATCGGCTCCACTTGCGGTATTGCCATCTACATTTGTTCCATCAATTGTCATTATTCCCGCTCCATTCCAATAGGCTCCACCTTCAGCAGATGCAGTATTTCCACTTGCAGTTCCTCCTACAATATTTGAATCACCCGCGCCAGTTATGTGCAATCCACCTCCGTTTCCGGGGGCCGATGCCGTGCTATTGTTCATCAAATTAGCGTTGGTCAACGTTAAAAGACTTCCAGCAACAGATCTTTCTTCAATGGCACCACCGGCACGCATTGATGTATTTCCAGTAAATTCAGAATCGGTAACTGTCAACGTTCCTTCGTTATTCAAAATACCACCTCCAGAACTAGCGGTTCCGTCAGCAATATTATTCGAAAGTGTAGCATTCAATACATTCAATGTACCTCCGTTGTTAAAGATACCTGCACCACCATCATCAGCCAAAGGACCGCTTGCAGTGTTTGCATCTATTGTAGTTCCATCAACAGTCATAAGTCCAGCGCCATTCCACAGTCCACCCCCTTCTTGAGAAGCTGTGTTTCCACTTACGGTACCTCCAGTAATGTTTGAATCACCGGCGCCACTCATATGTAATCCACCTCCGTTTCCGGGAGCGGAAGCTGTACTGTTGTTTGTTAAATCTGCATTGGTCAAGGTTAAAAGACTGCCAGCGACTGAATTTTCTTCAATTCCACCTCCAGCTCTCATTGAGGTATTTCCAATCAGTTCAGAATCTGAAACGGTCAACGTTCCAAGATTGTTTAAAATTCCTCCACCAGAACCAGCAGCTCCATTCGCGATGTTATTGCTAATTGTAGTTCCATTTTGAATAATCAAAATACCACCTTCATTAAAAATACCACCACCACCTTGGTCTGGGTCATTTCCGCTTGCGGTGTTTCCATCAATATCAACATTGTTGACAGTCATGGTTCCACTTCCGTTCCATAAGCCACCACCCTCGGCAGTTGCTGTGTTTGCGTTTACCGTACCGTTGGTTATATTGGCAGTTCCGGCTCCAGTTATATGAAGTCCACCTCCATTTCCTGGGGCATTTCCTGCAGTGTTTTCATTTAAGGTTACATTTAATATAGTAAGGTTTCCTGGTGTAACTGAAGAATTGTCTTCAATACCACCCCCAGCTCTCTTAGCGGAATTATTCGAAATTACGGTATTGTTTACAGTGATAGTTCCACCATCCACATTTTGAATCCCACCACCAGAACCTGCGAGTCCTGTAGCAGCATTATTTGTGATAGTAGTAGAATTCTGCACCATCAACGTACCTCCGTTGTTGAAAATTCCACCTCCACCGTTGGTTGCATCATCACCTCCAGCGGCGTTATTATCCAATAAAGAACTATCCACGGTCATGTTACTTCCAGCTTGGTTCCAAAGACCCCCACCTTCACTGGCGGCATCGTTATCGCTAATTGTACTTGCAGAAATCATAATATTTGCAACTCCACTAACGTGCATTCCACCTCCGTTTCCAGGGGCAGGCGTTCCAGCTGAACCATCAACGTTATTTGAAATTAAGGAAGCATTGGTCATATTAAGGTTACCGGCTACAATTTCAATCCCACCACCTGCGCGGTTAGCTGCATTGGCATCAATCATTCCGCCAATTATAGCGACTTCCCCATCAGTAGTTAAAATTCCACCCCCTGAGCCTGAAGCTCCAGTGGCATTATTACTTTGAATGGTTCCATCTATAATCCCAAGGTTTCCTCCGTTATTATAAATTCCACCACCTCCAGCACCACTAATGGCTGTATTCAAATTAACCATAGTACCAAAAACATTCATCACACTTCCTGCTTGGTTCCACAGACCACCACCTTGATTGAAGGCTTGATTTGCTGAAATAATTGCATCGTTAATATTTGTAGTTGCAACGCCAGAAATATGAACACCTCCACCGTTTCCTGGATTTGGAGTTCCAGCCGTTCCGTTTACATCGTTAAAAGCAACGGCAGTTCCATTAAGGTTTAACGCGCCATTTATTACTTCAATTGCACCCCCAGCGCGGTTTGCGTAATTCTGAATGATACTGATGTTTGCGATTGTAACCGTTCCGTCAGTTGAAAAAATAGCTCCTCCAGAACCGGCAGTTCCGTTGGCTCTATTGTTTAAAATATTTGTACCAGCCAAAACATCTAAAGTTCCACCATTATTGAAGATTGCTCCTCCTCCATCATCGGCAAGAACTCCGCTTGCAATGTTTCCGGAAAGGGAACTTGTTCCAACAGTCATTGTACCTGTACTGTTCCAAAGACCACCTCCTTCTTGGGCGGCTTGATTGTTTTGAATTGTACTGTTTGAAATAGTTGCATTACTTGTTCCTGAAAGGTGAACTGCTCCCCCATTCCCTGGGTTTGCCATTGCTCCCAATCCTATATCAACACCGGCGGAATTGTTTTCCAAAGTAACGCCATCTAAAAGAAGTATATTTCCTGATGAATCTTCAATTGCACCACCCGCACGGCTAGCGTAATTTCCTGAAATCGTACTTCCCACAGAAACATTTAATGTACCCCCTGTGTTATTAAACAATGCGCCACCACGTCCTCCGGGAGTAGCGCCCATTGCAATATTTTCTGATAGATTTGTAGCAGAATCAACATTTAGAATCCCTCCGTTGTTGAAGATTCCACCTCCACCGGTTGCATCGCCGTTGGCAGTGTTTCCAGTAATGGCAGTTCCGTTTACGTTCATTGTTCCGGTTCCGTTCCACAATCCACCACCTTCAAAAGCAGTATTGTTTATTACTGAACCGCCATTATAAGTAACATTTCCTGGGCCGGATATATGCAATCCACCTCCATTTCCGGGAGCCGGCGCATTTACGGTATTTCCGTCAAGAACTACGTTGTTAAAAGTATATGTTTCAGTTCCTGCTGAGTTGATTTCTATACCACCCCCAGCACGATTTGCTGTATTTTGTGAAATTGTAATTCCATCAACATTTACTGTTCCTGGAGTCAAAGTGAAAATTCCACCTCCTGAACCTAAGGTTCCATCTGCAATATTGTTTGATACCGTAGCTCCATTTTGAAGAATTAGGCTACCCCCGTTATTGAAAATTCCTCCCCCACCATCATCGGCTGCTGCACCACTGGCTATGTTAGCATCAATTGAAGTACCGTTGATAGTCATAATTCCTGTGCTATTCCAAAGTGCACCACCTTCTCTTGCTGCTTTATTAGCAGAAAATGTTCCATCAGTAATAGTTGCATTGGCTGTACCTGTAATATGCAATCCCCCTCCATTTCCGGGAGCGGCAAGAGCTGGAGCAACTCCTGCATTATTTTCACTTATATTGAAATTTCCATTCAATATTAAATTTCCATCAATCAATTCAATTGCACCCCCGGCGCGATTTGCACGGTTAAAGGAAATTAAAGCGTCTGAAATAGTTACATTTCCTGTAGTACTAAAAATAGCTCCACCAGATCCGGAAGTTCCATTAGCTATATTATTGAAAATTGTTGTTGCAACACTTATATCCAAAGTACCTCCATTATTGAAAATACCACCCCCGCCGTTGTCTGCATCGTTTCCGCTGGCTATGTTGTCATTTACAAAAGAAGTGCTTACGCTAAGTGTACCTGTGTTATTCCACAATCCACCACCTTCAGAAGCGGCTTGATTATTTGCAATCATACTAAACCCGGTAACTATAGCACTGGTAGTTCCGGATAGGTGTAATGCCCCTCCATTTCCTGGGTTTGGTGTAACAGTGCCCACAAGACCTATATCAACTCCTGCTGCGTTTCCTTCTAAAGTAATTCCATTCAATAATAAGTTGCCACCTGAGTTATCTTCAATGGCACCACCAGCTCTACTTGCGTAGTTTCCGGCAATATTTAAACCATTGGACAAATTCAAAATACCTCCCGTATTGTTGAATATGGCACCTCCTCGGCCTCCAACATTGGTTCCGTTTGCTATGTTTCCTGTAAGGTTTGTCGCCGCATTTACATTTAGGACTCCCCCATTATTGAAGATTCCACCACCACCAGTTGCATCACCATTGGCTGTATTTCCTGTTATAGTAGTTCCATTGATATTCATGGTACCTGCTCCATTCCATAAACCTCCACCTTCAAAAGCTGTGTTGTTTGTTACGTTACCATTATTAAAGGTTATGTTTCCTGCCCCAGTAATATGGAAACCACCCCCATTGCCGGGAGCGGGTCCGTTAGCTATATTTCTATTTAATGTGATATTTGAAAAGGAATAGTTTTCACCGGCTGCATTCAATTCAATTGCACCCCCGGCACGATTTGCTGAGTTATCTTCAAAATAAACTCCATCAACTAAAAGTGTTCCAGGAGTTAAGTTGAATATACCGCCACCAGAACCTGCAGTTCCATCAGCAATATTTCTCAATACTTGGGTTCCGCTTGCAACGCTAAGTGTTCCTCCATTATTGAAGATTCCACCTCCGCCATTATCTGAAGCATTACCCGAAGCTTTGTTAAAGTCAATATAGGTATCTCCATAGAAAATACCGCCTTGAATGGTCATGCTTCCTCCATTGTTCCATAGTCCACCCCCTTCGGAAGCTGCTTCGTTTAAAAATATAATTCCGCTTACCGTAATGTTTGCTTCATTTCCTGTAACGTGAAGTCCTCCCCCATTTCCTGGGTTTGGAGTTCCTCCTGTTGCTAAACCATTTACATCATTTAGAATAAGTGAAATATCCAATAAATTTGCCGTACCATCAATAACCTCTATTCCGCCCCCAGCGCGGTTGGCGCCGTTTGAGGAAAGAAAAATAGTATCGGTATTAAGTGTACCACCAGTACTTAAAATAGCTCCCCCGGAACCAGAGGTTCCAGTTGCTATATTACTATATATATCCGCGAAGTTGTTTACAACCATAGTTCCACCATTGTTGTAAAGTGCTCCTCCACCTTGGTCAGGATCATTTCCTGTAGCTTCGTTGGTATTAAGCGTCCCGCCAGAAACGGTCATGGTTCCAGAACCGTTCCAAAGTCCACCGCCCTCAACGGCCGTATTTCTTTCTACGGTTACATTTGTAAAGGTTGAATTTGCAGAACCCGCATGAAAGGCACCACCGTTTCCAGGAGCCGTTACACCAAATGCAGTATTGAACCTAAAAGTTGACCCCGAAACCGTTACGGCGTCTGGTGAATTTGTTTCAATAGCACCCCCGGCACGTACCGCGGTATTATTTGTAAATGTTGAATTGGTTACCGTTAAGGTTCCGGAAACATCCTGTACAATAGCACCTCCGCTACCGGAAGCTGTATTGGTTGCGGTATTTCCGTTAAATGTTGAACCCGTAATTGTAGCGTTTACACTTCTCAAAAGCATGGCACCACCACCAACAACTCCATTGGAAGTATTATTATTAAATCTACAGTTAGTAGCCGTAAAACTTGTTCCTCCAACAACTGCAACAGCAGCACCATTATTGGTAGTTGCCGCTCCATTAAAATTTGCAAAGGTTAAATTTTGTATAGAACTCGGTCCCGCATTGTTAAATCGAATCCTGTTCAGGTTCGCATTTCCTGCGGTTAATGTGTTTCCCGCGCCAGCTCCAGTCATTGTAACCGGAACATTCACTACAATTTCCCCATTTATAATGCTAGGGTTTATACCTGCATTAAATGTGATTGTACTTGCAACTCCAGAAGAGTTTGCTTGCGCAACTGCGTTTCTAAATGTACCCACCGTGGCCGCATTGTCACCAGGATCGGAAACGGTAAATTGCCCGTAGGACAAGGCCGTTATCATCGTAATTGAAATTAATAAGAAAAAATTTCGAGTAAATAAGTGTTTCATACTTGGTAGTTTTCGTTAGACAATTCTTTTATTTAACTATTACTTACGCAGCTATTATGAAACTGGTTTTATATCAATCTGTTAAATATTTCAAAAAAAAAGAATTTCATTAACAAAAGGATAGCTTCCCCAAAACAGCAAAACCCCTTTAGGAGCCAGAACTCGTAAAGGGGTTTTGTTAAATTTAGCAGAAGCCAAATCTTAATTTTAAGCTAAGAAAAATCCTACAGCAGAACTACTTATTTCTCAAATATCTCCACACATTATGCTCAATCCGGGTATGTATATTTGAAACATCGGCCTTATCAAATTTTTCTCCAGTGATATTTTCGTAGAGTTCAATATATCTTTCCGAAACTGTTTCAATATAATCATCCGTCATTGCGGGAACCTTTTGGCCTTCCAATCCCTGAAAACCATTCTCGATTAACCACTGACGAACAAATTCCTTAGAAAGCTGTTTTTGGGGTTCGTTGGTTTTTTGGCGTTCTTCATAACCTTCGGCATAAAAATATCGGGAAGAATCCGGGGTGTGTATTTCATCAATAAGAACGATTTTTCCATCTTTTGTTTTTCCGAATTCATACTTGGTATCAACCAAAATAAGTCCTCTTTTTGAAGCAATCTCACTTCCCCGCTGGAATAGTTTACGGGTATAGTCTTCCAATTGAAGGTAATCTTCTTCCGAAACAATCCCCCTTTTCAAAATGTCTTCCCGTGAAATATCTTCATCGTGATCGCCCATTTGAGCTTTGGTAGCTGGTGTGATTATAGGAGTTGGGAATTTATCGTTTTCCTTCATTCCCTCAGCCATAGCTACCCCACAAAGCATTCTTTTACCAGCCTTATATTCCCGGGCAGCGTGTCCGCTCATATAACCGCGGATTACCATTTCAACTTTAAAAGGTTCGCAAGCTTCACCAATAGCGACATTTGGGTCTGGCGTTGCAATTAACCAATTGGGAACAATGTCTGCAGTATCACGCATCATCTTGGTGGCAATCTGATTTAGAATTTGTCCCTTGTACGGAATTCCTTTTGGCATCACTACATCAAAAGCACTGAGCCTGTCCGTAGCCACCATCAATAAAATATTATCTTCTAAAGTATAGACTTCGCGAACCTTTCCGTGGTAAACACTTTTTTGTCCCGGAAAGTTGAAATCTGTTGAAATTATAGTGTTACTCATTTTTATTTACAATTTTCGAATTTGGAATTTATAAACCTGCAACTGCTTGCTGCTACTGACAGCCTTTTTTAGTCTACGTTTTCAATATTCTTATATGCGGCAATAACTTCTTTAACCAAGCGGTGACGTATTACATCCTTATCGTCCAAATAAATCATGCCCACCCCTTTTACATCTTTCAAAACCAACAAAGCTTCCTTCAATCCTGAAATAACACGACGCGGTAAATCTATTTGACCCGGATCTCCGGTAATCATAAACTTGGCGTTTTTCCCCATACGGGTCAAAAACATTTTCATCTGTGCGTGGGTAGTGTTTTGGGCCTCGTCCAAAATTACAAAGGCATTGTCCAAGGTCCGACCGCGCATAAAGGCTAAAGGTGCAATCTGTATCACTCCCGTTTCAATATGTGACGCCAACTTTTCCGCAGGAATCATATCCCGAAGTGCATCGTACAAAGGTTGCATATAGGGATCTAATTTTTCCTTTAAATCGCCCGGGAGGAAACCTAAATTTTCACCCGCTTCTACCGCAGGCCTTGTTAAGATTATCTTTTTTACTTCTTTATCTTTTAATGCTTTTACAGCCAATGCAACCCCAGTGTAGGTTTTTCCGGTTCCTGCGGGCCCAACGGCAAAAACCATATCGTTCTTGCCCATAAGCGCTACCAGTTTTCGCTGATTTGCTGTTTGTGGCCTAACCGGTTTTCCGCTCACTCCATGTACAATTACATCCCCGCTTCCCGCAGGCGTTTCGTACTCTTCCTTGTTTCTGCTTAAAAGCACACGTTCAATAACGTTTTCGTCGAGTTTGTTGTATTTCCCGAAATGCTCCAGAAGCATACTGATTCGCCTATCAAATTCCTCGAGCACGTCTTCATCGCCGTAAGCTTTAACCTTGTTACCGCGTGCTACAATTTTTAACTTGGGAAAATATTTTTTAAGTAAATCTATATTAGCGTTTTCAAGGCCGAAGAAATCCCTTGGGCTAATCTCTAAAAGTTCGATGACGAGTTCGTTCAAAAGGCGTATATTTTATTAATTGTATAAAGCAAAAAATAGTTTTGCCACTAACAAAAGTAACCTATTTTTGTGGTAACTGTTTTAATAAAATATCAACAATGCTTTTATGGCTATAATAACCCTTACTACCGACTTCGGCGAAAAAGATCACTTTGTTGGCGCTGTAAAAGGGGCTATTTATACGGAACTGGAAGATGCCAAAATTGTTGATATCTCTCATTCCATTTCCCCCTTCCATTTGCACGAAGCTGCCTACATAATCCAAAATGCCTATCGCAGTTTTCCCGAAGGCAGCATTCATGTAATTGGCATAGATTCTGAATTGAATCCCGAAAACAAGCATCTTGCTGTTTATATGGATGGCCATTATTTTATTTGTGCGGACAATGGCATTATTTCGATGCTTACCTCAGAAATAAAACCAGAAAAAATAGTTGAAATAAATATCCACGATAGAATTATCAGCAATTTTCCGGTTTTGGACGTTTTTGTGAAAGTGGCGGGGCACATCGCCCGGGGTGGCACCTTAGATGTTATTGGCAAAAATATTTCAGAAATAAAGGAATTGACGGGCATCCGCCCAGTAATCAGCAATAAGGAAAGTCAGATAATTGGAAATGTAATCTACATTGACAATTACGGAAACGTAATCAGCAATATCAGCAAAAAAATTTTCGAAACGATAGGCCGTGGGAGGGAATTTATTGTGAATGCCCGCACGGCAAAATTCACCCAAATACACACCCACTACAGCGATGCAATAAATTTTGACCTCCCGCCGGAAAAAAGGGAAGAAGATGGCAAAAAATTGGCCATTTGGAATTCGTCCGGATATTTGGAACTTGCCATCTATAAAAGCAATCCCACCTCCATTGGCGGTGCCTCTACCTTATTTGGTTTGGAATTTCGCGATACAATTACCGTTAATTTTAACCAATAAGTAAAATATGTTTACAAGAATTGTAAAAATGGATTTTGAAAAAGAAAACATCCCCACCTTTCTTTCTAATTTTGAACAAGTGAAAATGAAAATCCGCAGTTTTCCCGGTTGTGCCTTTTTGGAACTGTACCGCGATAAAAACAACAAAACAATCTTTTTTACCTATAGCCGTTGGAATGAAGAAAGTGATTTGGAAAACTATAGAAACAGCGACCTTTTTAAAGAAGTTTGGAGCGTAACAAAACCTATGTTCAAATCGAAAGCTGAGGCGTGGAGTGTTGATAAGCTCGTAAGTATTCAATAGGCCATTGTAACTGAAAGTAAAAGTTTAAAAAAATATGCTCACATTAATTAAACGCGAAATAAACTCCTTTTTCTCCAGTACCATTGGGTATTTGGTAATCGCGATTTTTTTGGTGATAAACGGATTGTTTCTTTGGGTTTTTGGCGGAAATTACAACATACTCGATTCGGGCTTTGCAGATCTTTCGCCATATTTTGAGCTCGCGCCCTGGGTGCTGCTTTTTTTGATTCCCGCAGTATGTATGCGCGCTTTCAGTGATGAAATGAAAATGGGCACCTTGGAGCTTTTGCTTACCAAACCCCATTCATTAAAACAAATAGTTTTAGGAAAATACTTTGGGGCGGTAATTCTCATATTGATTTCTTTGGTCCCAACAGTTTTATATGTTTTCACGATTTCGGAACTTGGAAATCCGCCCGGCAATTGGGATGTGGGCAGTACCATCGGTTCTTATATTGGCTTGCTGTTTTTGGTGCTTGCCTATACTTCTATCGGCATATTTTCCTCCACCCTTTCACAAAACCAAATCGTTTCGTTTATAATTGCTGTTTTTTTATGTTTCGCGCTGTATTATGGATTTGAAGGGTTTGCTTCTTCCACTTTCAATATATCCGGACTTGGCATGAAAGCGCATTTTGACAGCGTGGCGCGCGGGGTTTTGGATACGCGAGATTTAATTTACTTTTTAAGTGTAACAGTATTTTTTATTGCCTTGACAATTTTTAAATTGAAGAAACAATGATGAAGACTTCAATCAAAAAAAATATCGTTTCCTTGGCATTTCTGATAGTGGGTTTAATTCTTCTGAATATCCTTGGAAATTATTTCTACCAACGCTTTGACCTTACACAGGACAAACGTTTTACCCTTTCTGAAGCCGCAAAGGATATAGTTGAAAAAGTAGATTCACCCATTGTTGTCGATGTTTTTCTAAAAGGAAATTTTCCACCCGAATTTCAACGGCTTCAAAATGAAACCGAACAACTTTTGAAGGAATTTTCAGCCTTCAATCCAAACATAAAATTTGAATTTATAAATCCGCTCGAGGAAGGTAAAAATCTTGAAACATTTCAACAGCAATCAGAAAAATTTGGATTGACTCCCGCTCAAATTTCCGTTACGGAAAATGGCAAGCAAAGCACCGAATTGGTTTATCCGTGGGCTCTCGCCTATTACAACGGAAAAACCGTAAAAATTCCGTTGCTTAAAAACGATTTGGGCGCCACTTCCGAGGAACGGGTTAGCAGTTCTATTCAAAACCTGCAATATGCATTTGCAGATGGGTTTAAAAAGCTTTCTTCTGAAAAGTCCAAAAAAGTAGCAGTTTTAAAAGGTAACGGCGAATACGATGACCGCTATATTGCAGACTTCTTTTCTTCTTTGCGGGAATACTATTATATAGCTCCTTTTACTTTGGATTCGGTAAGCGTAAATCCCGAAAAAACGCTAAAAACTTTGCAGGGTTATGATCTTGTGGTGGCCGCACAACCAACGGAAGCTTTCAGTGATGCCGAAAAATATATTCTCGACCAATATTTGATGAACGGAGGCAAAACCCTCTGGCTTTTGGATGCAACCCTAATGCAAACCGATTCTGTATCAGGTAGAACCTTCGCCTTCGGAAAGGATTTGAACTTGAACGATTTCTTCTTTAAATACGGTATCCGCATCAATCCAAATTTAGTGAAGGATGTGTATTCAGCTCCAATAGTTTTGGCTAGTGGCGATGAGCGCGAAGCCCAGTATAATAGTTATCCTTGGTTTTTCAGTCCGTTGAGCAGCAGTGCCAACAATCATCCCATCGTTTCCAATATTGAAGCGGTAAAATTCAACTATGCCAGCGCCATTGATACCCTGCCAAATAATATCAAAAAAACCGTTTTGCTTTCCACTTCTCCCATTACGAAAATAGTTGGACTTCCTGCTCCCATTGATTTTGATACGGAAATACCCCAAAATCTACAAGTGGTTAACGAGGGGCCAAAACCAAATGAATACAATGCAGGGGAGGTTCCTTTGGCTGTTTTATTGGAAGGCGAATTTACTTCGGCCTATAAAAATAGAGTGAAGCCCATAAAACTGGAAGGCAGTCTGAAAAATATTGATGACGGGAAACCTTCAAAGATGGTTGTAATAAGCGATGGCGATGTTATTAAAAACCAAATGCAGGGCAATCGTCCGCTGGAACTTGGCTTCGATAAAATGACGAATACTTTCTACGGAAATAAGGAATTTCTGCTGAATACCGTCAATTACCTTCTTGACGACAGTGGACTTATAAACATTCGAACAAGGCAAATTGCGGTCCCATTTCTCGATCCCCAAAAAACAGTGGAACAACGCACCAAATGGCAAATCCTTAACCTGTTGCTACCGTTGGGATTACTCGGGGTTTTTGGGGTAGCTTTTACCTTCTATCGCAAACGCAAATACACCCGCTAAATGTTAATAAGTTTGTTTTAACAAACAAGCCAATTGAAATATATTTGTAGGGATGCTAAAAACAAGGCATTTATCATAATTCTGATTAAAAAAATAAATATTCAATGAAATTCATCGTATCGAGTTCGTATTTATTAAAACAACTGCAAGTTTTGGGCGGTATTATCAATAACAATAATACCCTGCCCATTTTAGATAATTTTCTTTTCAACTTAGATGGAAAATCCCTTACTGTTTCGGCTTCAGATTTGGAAACTACCATTTCCTCCAAGCTGCAAGTTGAAAGTAACGAAAAAGGATTGGTCTGCATTCCCGCAAGACTGTTGCTTGAAACCCTTAAAACATTTCCAGAGCAACCCTTGACTTTCACCATTGAAGGCAACAATATTATAGAAATAAGTTCTGACCATGGTAAATACGCCTTGGCGTATGCAAGTGGCGAAGAATTTCCAAGTGCGGTTGAATTAAAGGATCCTTCCTCTACCGTAGTGCAGGGCGATGTATTGGCTACGGCAATAAGCAAAACTATTTTCGCTTCGGGAAATGATGATTTAAGGCCGGTAATGAGCGGAGTATTCTTCCAGTTTTCAACTGATAACCTTGTTTTTGTTGCAACAGATGCACACAAATTGGTAAAATATACCCGCGATGATATTAGCGCTTCGCAGACTGCGGAATTCATTATGCCGAAAAAACCTTTGACGCTGCTAAAAAGTATTTTGGCTGGTAGTGAAGATGAAGTGGTTATTGAATATAATGATAGCAATGCGAAATTCATTTTCGACAATACCGAAATGATCTGCCGCTTGATTGATGGGAAATATCCAAATTACGAAGCCGTAATCCCAAAAGAAAACCCAAACAAATTGGTGATTGACAGAAATCAGTTTTTGAATTCTGTCCGTAGGGTTTCTATTTTCTCCAGTAAAACTACCCACCAAATCCGTTTAAAGATTGCTGGCGCCGAGCTGAATATTTCAGCGGAAGACATAGACTATAGCAATAAAGCCGAGGAACGTTTAACTTGCGATTACCAAGGCGACGATATGCAGATAGGCTTCAACAGCCGTTTCCTAACAGAAATGTTGAACAACCTTACAAGCGATGATGTTTCATTGGAAATGAGCCTTCCCAACCGTGCCGGAATTCTTACTCCCGTTGATGGCTTGGATGAAGGAGAAACCGTTACCATGCTGGTAATGCCGGTAATGCTGAACAACTAGATTTCACAAACAAATTATATTTTAAAAATCCGTCCAAAAGGCGGATTTTTTATTTTTTATAAAATTGTCATTTCTTTTATGATGACACTTTTGGTTTTATACGATGTACTGATAGTAATCCTTAAAACTAAACGTTATGAAACCAATTTTGACCTTTATCACAATTTTATTCTTAAGTTTTTTTGACCTCCATTCCCAAACTATCGATGTGGTTACGGGCCTTGACAGCCCTTCCCGATTATTGCTCAATGGGAATGATCTATATTTTTCCTCCCCTGGTGAGGTATTTAAAATTGATATTACACAAAATCCCGCAATCCCCGTTTCGGTAATTGGGGGGCTTACTACAGCAACCGGACTGGCCTTGGGAGACAATATACTTTATATAGCTGAATTCAATGCGGGCAGAATTTCAAAAATAGATATAACAGATCCTATCCCAACTTTGGAAACTGTAATATCTAGCCTTAATACACCTAATGGCTTAGTGCTTTCTGGAAACTTTTTATACTATTCAGACAACAACGAAAATATAGTAGCAAGAATTGACATAACCGATCCAAATCCTACTCCTGTTATAGTGGCAACCTCTGCTGTAAACTTTAGCCCGCTCGGAATGGCAATTCAAGGCAATATATTATATATGGCCCAAGGTATTTCCAATCGGGTGTCCAAGGTTGACGTTTCAAGTGGAGTTACCCAACCTATTGATGTTGTGGTGGGAGTAAACCGACCCGTTGGAATTCGGATGTCAGGAAATAACCTATATATCACAGAAAGAAATGATAACAAAATCTCAGTAAAAAATGTTACTGATGGCACCACTACCGCTACAGATCTTGTTACAGGGCTCAATCTGCCCTTAGATATTGAAATTGCAGGAAGCACTCTTTATATATTGGAAAGTGGGGCCAACAAAATATCTAAGGTTGAAAATATTTTGGGAATAGATAATATCAACTTTAACAACAACCATAAATTATATCCGAATCCGGCAGAAGATTTTGTTCAACTTTCAAATCTAAAGGAAACTGTTTCTTATAATATCTATAGTATTCTTGGAACAAAAATTTCTGAAGGACAACTCTTTCCCAACGAAAAAATAAACACAGAAACCCTTGCAAAAGGCACGTACATTCTTTCACTAGCAAATGGTTCTAACCTTCGCTTCATAAAAAATTAATTCTTCATAATTAACTCAAAATCAACTAAATACCTTACTCATGAAAAAATTCAAATTACTTAGCATTTTATTCCTTTCAGTATTAATTATTTCTTGTTCAAAAAAAGATGATGGCGATGATGGCGGAAGCGCTCCCGAAGCAGAATTTGAAGCCACAATAAATGGCGGCGGTTTTGGCAGCAATTATGCCTCCCGTTTCGGCTTTTATTCAACAGATTATGGCAACGACAGCGGCCTGACACTTGCCATAACTGACGAAAACACAAATATTGTGCGCATTTTCTTGAACAGTACGGGAGGCTTTGGAAGTGGAATCACTAAAATTGTAGGAGACGTAGGTCCCAACGGATTTGTAACTAATGTTATAATTAGAGATCAAACCAATCAAGTAACTTACAACTCTTCCGATGGAGAGATAAATATTACGGAAAATAAAGAAAATCCTGAAAGCGAGGATGGGCGGCTGATATCTGGCAACTTTACCATCACAGCAACATCAGGCGCTGGGCCAACAATTACAATGAACGGAAACTTTAAGAATTTTGCTTATTAATTAAATGAAATGTTTAAATAACAAAAAAAGGGTTGCATTAAGCTACCCTTTTTTTATGTTGTTAATTTCAACTTGTAAAACTTTTCCAAAGTAATGTTACCTTTGCACCCAATGATATACACAGATACCATAGTGGCCATGGCAACCCCTGCGGGTGCGGGTGCAATAGCCGTACTACGCCTTTCGGGCCCACAGGCAATTGACATAACTTCTTCCATTTTTACCTCCATTTCAGGGAAAGAACTTTCAAAACAGAAAACCCATACCGTCCATTTGGGACAAATAAAGGAAGGGGAACACGTGATTGACGAAGTGTTGGCAACAGTTTTCAAAAATCCAAACAGTTATACAGGCGAAGATGTTGTTGAGATATCCTGCCACGGTAGCAATTACATTCAACAAGAAATTATACAACTCTGTCTTCGGAAAGGTTGCCGTATGGCACAAGCGGGTGAGTTTACGCTCCGCGCTTTCCTCAACGGAAAAATGGACCTTAGTCAAGCCGAAGCGGTCGCCGATCTAATTGCCAGTGAAAGCGCAGCAAGCCACCAATTGGCAATGCAACAAATGCGGGGCGGCTTTTCATCCGAAATAAAGTTGCTTCGCCAGGAATTACTCAATTTTGCAAGTCTTATAGAGCTTGAATTGGATTTTGCCGAAGAAGATGTGGAATTTGCCAATCGCGAGGAATTTCAGAAACTGGTTTCAAAAATAACACAGGTTTTAAAAAGGCTGATAGATTCCTTCGCAACAGGAAATGTTTTGAAAAATGGAATTCCAGTGGCTATTGTAGGCGAACCCAATGTTGGAAAATCTACCCTTTTAAATTCCCTTTTAAATGAAGACCGTGCCATAGTTTCAGAAATTGCAGGAACTACACGCGATACTATCGAGGATGAAATAAGCATAGGCGGAATCGGGTTTCGCTTTATTGATACGGCGGGAATCCGTGAAACGGTGGACATTATTGAAGGATTGGGAATAAAGAAAACATTTGAAAAAATTGAAGCTGCCCAAGTGGTTATCTATTTATTTAATGCCGAAAAATTTCATCCCGAAGTTTCGGGAAAGGCTTCCAAGTTTCAGCTTGAGATTGAAACCATCAAAAACAAATATCCCTTAAAAAACTTAGTGATTGTTGCCAACAAGGTTGATAAACTTTCCGAAGAAGAAACAAAACAAATAAAGGTCACCCTGAGCGCAGTCGAAGGGTCTTCCTATCAACTACTTTCCGCCAAAACGGGAGCAGGCGTAGAAGAGCTCCAAAATAAATTATTGGAATTTGTAAATACTGGCGCCCTTCGTAATAACGAAACCATCGTCACCAATAGTCGCCATTATGACGCTATGTTGAAAGCTTTGGAAGAAATAATAAAAGTACAGGAAGGAATTGATAGCGGTTTAAGCGGAGATTTGTTAGCAATAGATATTAGACAGGCACTTTACTATTTTGGTGAAATCACTGGAGAAGTGACCAATGACGAACTTTTGGGGAATATATTTGCCAATTTCTGTATCGGAAAGTAACTTACTTTCTTTTATTTGTCGATCCCTTCATTGTTTTTCATTGGCAGAGGAGGTTTTTTATATTTAAACTATTATATATAAGTAATTCGAGAAATACATCAAAAAAAATACTATATTTTATTGGTTTACTTCACATAAACTGTTTTCCTATTCACAAATTCCATCATCCCATCTTTTGATAGTTCTCGGCCATAGCCGGAACGTTTTTCACCGCCAAAAGGAAGTCTTGGATCACTTTTCACCAATTCATTAATAAAATATGCCCCATCGCTCACCTCGCTCACATATTCCAGCGCTTTTTCAATATTGGTGGTACAGACGGTCACCCCAAGTCCATATCTTGATTGTTCCGAAAGTGCAAAAGCTTCATCGATGTTTTTTACTTTTGTCATAGCAGCTACGGGCCCAAAAGTTTCTTCATCAAAAACAGGCATTCCTGGCTCTACGCTGCCTAAAATGGTAGGTTCATGGTACGCTCCTTTTTGGTTTCCGCCCAATAGAAGCTCTGCTCCCATTTCAACAGATTTTTTTACTTGTTGTTGAAGTTGGTCCGCCAAGTCCTTTCGAGCCAAGGGACCTACTTGTATACCTTCCTTAAGTGGGTCTCCTGACTTTAGGTTTTTTACCGCAGCAGTGAATTTTGACACAAATTCATCATAAATCCCTTCCAACAGAATAAATCTCTTGGCTGCAATACAGCTCTGCCCACAGTTGAGCATACGAGCTGTCAATGCTGTGGCAACAGCCTTATCAATATCGGCGTCATCCCAAATTATGAAGGCGTTATTACCCCCCAGCTCTAATAATGTTTTTTTTATATATTTTCCGGAAATCTGTGCAACAGCCGAACCTGCGCCCTCACTTCCAGTTAGTGTTATTGCTTTTACTGCTTCATGTGCAATTATAAGTTCGGTTTTATCGTGGTGCACTATCAAATTTTGAAAAACACCTTCCGGAAAACCAGCTTTTTTAAAAACATTCTCAATCTGTTGGGCGCAGCCAAAAACATTTGGGGCATGCTTTAACAAGCCAACGTTTCCCGCCATCAATGTAGGTGCCGCAAAACGGAAAACCTGCCAAAAAGGGAAATTCCAAGGCATTATGGCAAAAACGGCCCCTATTGGGTCATGGCGTACAAAACTTTTTTGGGCATCGGTTTCAACAACCTCATCCATGAGAAATCTTTGGGCGTTTTCAGCATAATAATCGCATACCCATGCGCATTTATTTACTTCTGAACGAGATTCGGATATGGGTTTGCCCATTTCCAAAGTAATCATTTTTGCGTACTCTTCAACGTTTTGCCGCAAAATATCACCTGCTTTGGCCATTAACAAACTGCGATCTTTCAGTGGTATTTTTCGCCATTTTTTAAACGCAGTTTCAGCTTTTTCCAGCTTGTCCCTAACCACATCATCTGTTTCTGCAATATAATTCCCCACGGTTTCCCCGTTGTAAGGATTGATACTTTTGAACTCCATATAATTTTAAATTTTCGAGAAAAGACAATTTCTAAGTTGAATGCTCTATTTTGGACTATTTAGTAAGGTTTCCAATAATTTCAGGTTGTTCTTCTTTATTTTCAACAACTGTGGAAGCATAGTTGTTATGAATGGCATTTATCCAAGTTTTGGCACGTTGGGTAAGCTGAAACTTATCGGTCATCATTCTACCTCGCGTAACAAGTATTCCCATGTCGGCGCCTTCGTAAAGATAATCGCCCTTTTTGCTGATGCGAAGGAAAAAAGCTTCGTTTTCACTTTCAACAGATCTACGGTGGGTATCCATACGGTTAAACTGAATATGTCCATTGTCGAAAATTCTCCAAATTCCTGATTTTGGTGCTTCGGTTATATGTTCGATGGTTTTTTTGGTGTGTTTTACTATCAATTGGCTCCAGCTATCTATGTTTTCCTGTTTCGACCAACGATCGTTTATGGCTTTTATGTTAAGATCGTAATCTACTCCCATCCATTCCAACATATGGAACAGATACAAAGGTGCATCTGCAAGGGCAAAAACCGCATGGTTTGTTATGGAACTTGCTCCCGTAACCCGAGGGTTCAATTCGCCCAAATAGATTTCGCCATTATCATTATCAATCAAAAAGTCCAATTCAAAATAACCCTTATAGCCTTCTTTCCTCAATTGATCACCAAAAAGCTGGGTATATTCCCTGGCTTTTTTACGGATTGCCGGTGTAAATGCATCTGGAAAAATTTCATTTCCGCACCAGCCGCCTTTATAAGGTGTAAGTTCCTTAAAGCCTACAAGCTCCGTCATCAAAGGGGCCACCACCGTTCCGTGTTTAGTAACGCAGGCTTCGATGGCAGAACCACGACAATTAATGCGTTTCATTATTTTTACTTCTTTTTCTGCAATTATCTCATCCTCATGTTTTTTGAATTCTTCTTTATTGGAAATAAAGAAAGTGGTATGCCCAGAATCGCCAAATGGCGTTTGGATTACCAGATCATTTCCCAATTTCTTCGAAACTTTCTCAAGGTGTTCATAATCCTTTACATTTGATAGTACGTAAGGCACGCAAGCCACTCCCGCTTTTTCGGCAAGGCGGTTGGTGTTTACTTTGTTGTCCATGGAGGTACGCATCTTTGCGGAAGGGAACATAATTTCAAGGCCAAGTTTTTTGGCGAGTTTCTCTGTTTTTTCATTAAACATCAAAAACATGACCTTTCCTGCCTTTCCTCCTTTTTTTCTGGATTTTATATATTCCTGTACTTCGGGATGTTGCAAAAGGTAATTGTTGATGTCCTCAATGCTTTCAAATTCGTCGTGTGGAATTTCTTCTTTTGGCGAAAAAACATTTGGGTGAAGTCCGTCAAAACACTCAATATAGTTAATGAATTTGAATCCTTTTATCCACTCATCGGCCCCCAAAAGGTTAAAGTTGGTGGCACTTATAAAGTAAATGGGTGTTTCGTTTTTGTGGAAAAAGCGTCGCAAATCTGGGATTCCGTCCAGCACCTGTTTGGGTTTTGAAACCGACTTAGTCACCTTTTTTGCGGGAACCCGGCTTTTCGTCTTGGTCGCAGTTGGGATTTTATCTTTTGCCGAAGGCTTTGCTTTTTTTACTGCTGTAGATTTTGCCTTTGCTTTGGATGTTGTTTTATCGGTACTCATAATTGTTGTTTTTTAATTTAGATTTAAATCTTTTTTCTTTTTGGAATTACCCATGGCTATTGCTCCTAAAGCCGTTGCTGTTTTTTGACGGTTGAGCACACTGTCACGGAAAATACGCAGGCCGAGGTCTGCCCTATATCCATGTATTTCCTTTACGTCCAGGGCCGACATAAAGTTGATGATTTCCTCACTTACTACCTGTCCCGGCACCAACACGGGAAAACCTGGGGGATATGGGATTACAAAGGAGGAGGCTACTAGTTCCCGCCCATTTTCCATTGCTTTTTTACAATCACTCAGCGAAATATATTCGTAATTGTTTTCATTGTATGCCATAAAAAAAGCTTCGCGAATATTTCCGCCCGGAACTCCAGGAACTGCCCGGAAAGAGGAATGGAAATAACTGAAATCCGGCAACGGTGGCACATCTTTTATAAGGGAATGGATCCGTTTTTCGGCAATCTCGGCTTCACGGCTATTTAACGATCTGAACTCTTCATCCAACTGCTCTGCAATCTTCAAAAGGGCATTGGTAAGATACGCTACACTACCGCGGGTAGTACCAATATTGGTCATAAACAAAACGGTATTCCGTGAGGTTTTGTTTATCTGTATGTTGAATTGGTCCATCAAATATTTATTTTTGAAAGTATCTCCATCAACCCCTGTTCTACCTATAAAAAGTGTTATTTTAGTGGGATCCAGCATAAATTCGTCCTTTTCCCAGGCCGTTTCCATTCGGTTCCAGCCTTTGTCCGGGTCATAATATTCTCCCAAACCAGACTCCCTGTATTCATCGGGAATAAAATCCTTTACCGTAAGCACATCAAAATATTTGCTCAATTGTGGATTGTTGTTCACTTTGGCGCGCAATACCATCGCCATTTCAATACTTTTTTCAACCATCTCAAAACCTTCAAATTCCACTTGGCGCCTTCCCACATCCAACGATGCGAGCATTTGATAGTTGGGCGAAGTAGAGGTGTGCGTCATATAGGCTTCCAAAAAGGTGTTTTCCGATTTTTTTCGAAAGTCCTCGTCCCAAATGTGGATCATGGAACCTTGCCTAAAACTGCTCAAGGTTTTATGGGTGCTTTGTGTGGAATAAACCCGAACACAAACGTTATCTGGATCGGGCATGCGGGGATGTTCCCCGTTCGAAAGATGTTTTATATGGGCTTTGTATTCCTTTCTATACGCTTCACTCTTGAATTTGTTAAAAAGCTTCCGGGCGCAGAACATTGCCGTACGTTGCTTGTAAATATAGGTGAAACCGGCAAATGCAAACCAAGCTTCGTCCCAAAGAAAAATCATATCTGGTTTTATGGCGAGCACTTCCTGCATCACTTTTTCCACATTATAAACCAAACCGTCAAACGTGCAATTTGTGAGCAGGAGCATCTTTACTTTATCCAGCCTTCCTGCTTCCTTTAACTGCAATAATTTATTTTTTATACTCTCTAATGGAACCGCCCCGTACATGGAATACTCCTCAATGGGATATGAGTCCAAATATACTGGATAAGCGCCGGCAAGCACCATTCCGTAGTGATGGCTTTTGTGGCAGTCCCTATCGATCAGTACCAGATCCCCGGGTTCAATAATGGCCTGCAGTACAATCTTGTTAGCCGTGGAAGTTCCATTGGTTACAAAAAAAGTGCGTTGGGCACCATAGGTTTCCGCTGCCATTTCCTGCGCTTTCTTTAAAGGGCCAGTGGGCTGTAGCAAGGAATCGAGGCCACCTGTGGTTGAGGATGTTTCGGCCAAGAACATATTTCTTCCGTAAAATTCGCCAAAATCCTTAATCCATCGTGACTTAAAAACAGAATTTCCCCTAGAAATGGGCATGGCGTGAAAAACCCCCGTTGGCTTTTGGCTGTATTCCTTTAAGGCCGTGAAAAATGGAGTATCAAAACGTTCGCGAACACCTCGGATAATACCAAGGTGGAGTTCCTGTAAATCTTCTTTGCGGTAATAAATACGACTAAACTGCTGCAGTGTACTGTCCTTTAAATCGGTCAGTGAAGTATCGGTTACATAATAGGTATCGAGTTCGGGCCGGAATTGCTTTACGCATTCGCCTAAAAGTGGACCCAATTGCGAATCCTGTATATGTTCCAAATCTATTTTCAAAACATTTTGAATATAGGGTTCCAATAAGGGGGAAATATTTGCCGAGGCATAGGGAGGCGCGTACCTTATGACCACAGCCTGAAGATTTGGGTTAAAAAGCAAGGCAATAAGTGCATCTTGAAAAGAGCGTTGTACCAAAAAATCATAGGTAAATTGCTCATTGGGCTCGCGCAACTCATGCAGTTTTTCATGAAGCGCAAACTCATCATGGGCAGGAAGGTCTTCTACAAAAAGTACTTCAAAATAATTTTTCTTTTGCCCTGAAGAAAGTTCTCGGATGTCCTCTGGGCGGCCCTGTTCGTTATCCTCTAAAGTATTTGAAAAAGGATTGTTCAAATAATTATCGCTCACCAACTGTTTGTTGATTTCGGTAATATTATGGGCCAAGGATACATACTCTTGTCTTTCCAAGGCACTGCATAATTTTTCCAACTTTACCTTTCCTGGATAAACAAAATATTGTTCAATGGAACTAAGGTCATGCAATAATGCCTTTACCTTGTGGATGTGCTCTTTTTCATTTTTTGATTCTTTTTTGCATTGGGTGAGTTCTGCACTTTCCAACTTCAAATCTCTCCATGTGGCAACACGGAGCTGACCGATACTGTAGTAAGGTGCACTAATGTTTTTCTTTTTGGTTGGCATTTTTTATCTTTTGGAATTAATTGCAAGTTTATTTCCCTCACTGTCTATGAAGAGTGCAAAATGACCAGCTTCATCACTAATCTTGGTTTTTGGCATAATAACCCGCCCTCCGGCATCCTCCACTTTATCTAATATTGGCTGAAGGTTTTTGCCTCCGTTTAAATAGACCAAAGAACCCGTTTCACTGGGCACACAGCCCTGTCCTTGTACCAAGGCCCCTCCAATACCGGTGGTCACTGGAAAAATTGCCATGGAGTAATCGTTCATTTCCGTGGTTTCCATCTTGATGCCATAAATATTATTATAAAAAGCTGTGGCCCGTTGCAGATTGAGTACAGGTATTTCGAACCAAGTAATGAAATCTTTCATTTTACTATTTGCACTTTTTGGTTTTGATTGCATTGTTCCCATCATCTTATATTTTTATTATTAATGAACTTATTAAATTATCCTCCTTTAGCGGGGCGAGATAAAAATTCCCAATTATTAAAAAAATTATTTTTCTGTTTCTGATATAAATCTTTACTTTTCAAAATCACCACCCTTATAGCTTACGCTGGAAGGCATTTCAATTTGGCTTTCCATTGCTTTAAGTTGTGCAAGTTTGTCCATTTTTGTTGGTTTTATGAGTGGGCCAAGTGAATCCAAATAAGGATGGTCTACACCATGTTGATAAACATTGAAATTGCCTAAATGATCCCTAAAACTTTTAAGTGGTTGTCCTAAGCGCATTACCCCTAGTTCCCGGCTTCTTCTCACCCTTTCCATATCTATTTCAATGGGGAAAATCTCTTCGGTTGCACCTGCTTTGTATAAAATCCTCCCGTCGGGTCCACAGACAGTTGAACGGCCAATTCCACCCGTTTCCAAACCGTTGATATCGAAAAAGAAACATTGGTTTACTGCTGCCATGGTCTGTGCTATGGAATGTTCAATTTCCCGGTCCATGGTGGCGGTCATGGTTGGGTGAAGAATTACTTCGGCGCCCATTACGGCCAACGTACGCACGGTTTCTGGGAACCACATATCGTAACAGATGGATACCCCAAAAATTCCTACATCCGGAATTTCAAATGTGCAGAATTCATTTCCAGGGGTTATGCCCACTTCAAAGGGATAAAAAGGAAACATTTTACGATACCTCTTTACAATTTCCCCCTGAGGGTTAATGACCGTGGCGGTATTGTATATTTTATCTCCCTCTTTTTCAAAAATAGAACCTGGTAAAAGCCAGATGCCATATTTTTTGGCCATGGCCTGCATTTCCTTTTCAAAATCACCCGGAAACTCTTGGGCGTAATACGTTAGGGGGCCATAAGCACATAACTCACTGAACAGCACCATTTGTACTGAAGGATATAAATGCATAGTAATGTCCAATTTTAGTTTCATCATTTCGAGATTGCTCTGTGTGGCAGAAACTTTCATTTGGATACCTGCAATTGTAAATGGATTCATATAGTTTTATTGATTACGTTGTTAATTTCATTTTCAAGAATATCAAGGCCCTGGTGTAACTGCTCATCAGTAATTACAAGGGGACAAAGTATCCGGATAATATTTTTGAAGGTGCCCGCATTGATAATTATCAATCCCTTATCTGCACAGTTTTTTACAATTTGGCCGCAAAGCTCTCCGTCTGGTTGGTGGGGATCATTGTTTTTAACGAACTCCATTGCCATCATGGCACCCATACCACGAACATCTCCCACTTGTTCATATTTTTGCTGAATACGCTTAAATCTTTCTTCAATAATGTTTCCAACTTCAACCCCACGTTGATTAAGGTTTTTGTCTTTCATAAATTGAATGGTTGCCAAGGCAGCTGCACAACATACCGGGTTACCAATATAGGTTCCACCAATAGTACTAGGCCCCGCGGAATCCATTACTTCTGCTCTGCCCAAAATGGCAGCAATGGGCATCCCTGATCCTAGGGATTTTGCATATGTACTAATATCGGGAGTTACATTATAATTTTGCCAACTGGCCCAGTTTCCCGTTCTTCCGAAACCACTTTGGATTTCGTCCGCAATAAGAATAATACCATATTCATCGCAAAATTCCCGTAAGCCTTCAAAATAACGTTGAGGCACTGGATTAAATCCCCCCTCTCCCTGTATAGGCTCTATAATAATAGCCGCCAGATTATTGGGATCTACTAAATTTTTGGCACTTTCCTTCAAGCGCTTCAATTCCTGATCCACAAATCCATCCATATTAAAATCACCGTGGTAACGGTAAAAATTCGGAAACGGAAGCCTATAAACCTCAGGGGCATACGGGCCACAATTTATTTTATAATCAATTTTGCTGGTTAGGGTCATGGCCATGAGCGTACGGCCATGAAAGGCATCAGTAAAACATAAAACGGCCTGCCTTTTTGTAGCCTGGCGGGCTATTTTTATTGCATTTTCTACGGCTTCGGCTCCTGTACTCACAAGCATTGCCTTAGTATGCTCGCCATGTGGAAGTAATTCAACCAGTTTTTCACAAAGTTCAATATAGGGTTCATAAGTAACTACATTAAAACTGGTATGAATAAATTTTTCTGCCTGTTCCTGTATGGCTTTTACCACCGATTCTGGACAATGGCCAGCATTCACTACACCTATTCCACCAGCAAAATCAATAAGTTCACGCCCGTCTTCATCAATAATGATGGCTCCTTTTGCATTTTTTGCGGTAGCGGTATTGAAAACCCCTACCCCCTTGGGTACAATTTTTTTCCTTCTTTCAAGAAGCTCTTCAGATTTTGTCAATTGTTTTAACATATACGTTGAATATTATTTCTATAAGGTAGTTAAAATATAAAAATTATAAATGCATTTATGATTAATTTAATAATCATTCCCACTGAACGAAAATTTATCCTAAAAAAAAGTTTTCGATAGAAAATAACTTCCACTTTAGGATATTTGTTTTATGGTGAAGGAGATAAAATATTTATTTACTATGGAATGCAGACAACGTTAAGATTTCCTTAAATCCCTAGATTAATCAGCTCATTCCGTGGAATTGGCTATTCAAACCCATAGTTTTGCCCATTATTGATTAATAATTGAAAAAATCAAATCTTATGAGTCAAGTACAAGGAAATGAAACAGTAAAACTTCACTACACCGGAAAATTGAACGATGGACAGGTGTTCGACAGTTCTGCAGAAAGAGAGCCTTTAGAGGTTACTTTAGGACAAGGCCAATTAATTCCCGGCTTTGAAAAAGGATTGGTGGATATGAAAGTAAACGAAAAGAAAACCATTACCATCCCTAAAGAGGAAGCTTACGGCGAAGTACAAAAAGAACTTTTCCAAAAAATACCCAATGCAAACCTTCCGCAGGAAATTAAGCCTGAAGTGGGCATGGGACTTGTTTCCAAAAATCCTGACGGTTCTGAACGCCAATTGCGTGTAGCCGATGTGAAGGACGATTTTATTATCGTGGACGCCAATCACCCCTTGGCCGGCCAAGACCTAACCTTTGAACTGGAGTTGCTTGAAATAAAGTAATTTTCTAGAATATATATTAAGAAAAAGGCTGCCAAAATGGTAGCCTTTTTTTATTGGGTAAGGTCATTGAGCGGAGCCGAAATGACCGGTGTCTGATTATTCCAAAATCACTATTAACCATTCACTATTAACCATTCACTTTTCACCATTCACTTTTCACCATTCACTATTCACTATTTTCCATTCACTTTTAAAGCAATGGCATCCACACAATTGATCCCATCAATGGCGGCTGAAATGATCCCTCCAGCATAACCCGCCCCTTCCCCACAGGGATATAAACCTTTCACTTCAATATGTTCTAAAGTTTCTGTGTTTCGCGGAATGGATATAGGCGAAGAAGTCCTGCTCTCCGGCGCATGTAGCACAGCTTGGTTGGTGTAGTAACCGTTCATCTTTTTTCCAAAGGCAACAAATGCTTTTTTTAATCTATTTGAAATCATGGGCGGCAAAACTTCATTTAAATCTGCAGAAACAATCCCCGGTTGGTACGATGTCTTCGGAAAATCTTCAGAAACTTTTCCTTCAACAAAATCTATCATCCTTTGGGCGGGTACTTTTTGTGTCTTCCCTCCAGCTTCCCAACAGCGTTTTTCAACGTATTTCTGAAAATCAAGGCAGACAAAGGGATCTCCTTCTTTAAAATTGGGTAAATCTTTCGGCTCCACACTTACCACAATCCCACTATTTGCGTATGGATTGTTGCGCTTGCTAGGGCTCCAGCCATTGGTTACCACTTCTTCTTGTTCAGTGGCGCAAGGGGCAATTATTCCGCCGGGGCACATACAAAAAGAGTAAACGCCCAGTCCATCCACTTGTTCCACTAAAGCATAACTGGCCGGTGGAAGATACGGATTGTCGTCTTCGCTGTGATATTGAATATAATCGATGAGCGCCTGTTGATGCTCTACGCGAACGCCAATAGCGAAAGGTTTAGCTTCAATCTTAATGTTTTTTTCGTGAAGTAAATAAAAAATATCCCTTGCGGAATGGCCTGTAGCCAATATCACATTATCAAAATCGCACCAACTTTCATTATTTATTTGAATGCTATTAATAGAATTATTCTCAATCTTAATATCTGTTAACTTTGAATTGAAGTGTACTTCTCCCCCATTTTCAATAATCGCTTCCCGCATAGCGGTTATAATCTTCGGAAGTTTGTTGGTGCCAATATGTGGGTGCGCATCAACCAAAATATCTTCGTCAGCACCAAAATGAACAAACCATTCCAATGATTTTAATACGTTTCCCCGCTTTTTGCTGCGCGTATAAAGCTTTCCGTCGGAATAGGTTCCTGCGCCCCCTTCCCCAAAACAATAGTTGCTTTCTGGATTTACAAGTAGGTCTTTGTTGATTGCAGCCAAATCCCTTCTGCGCTCGCGTACGTCTTTCCCACGTTCAAAAATGATGGGTTTCAAACCTGCTTCAATTGCCCGCAATGCTGCAAATAATCCAGCAGGACCTGCCCCAATGATTGCTACTTCTTTGGATTCGGAAACATCCTTGGGTATAAAGGCCGAAATTACTTCGCGCTTTTCTCCCTTTGCCCAAAGTTCTATTTGAAGGTTTAATTTGATGGGTTTTCGCCTGGCATCTATGGAACGTTTTCTGATTCGCCAATCGCTTATACCATCTCGCCTAAGCTTTTCTTTTTCCAAAACCAACTCAAGAATATAATCCAGATCTTCCTGCTGCCGTGGCAATATCGCTATTTGAACCAATTTACTCATAGACGGCAAAGGTAATTTTTTTAATGGTGAGTTTGTGAGTTTGTGAGTTTGTGAGTTTGTGAGTTTGTGAATGAGTGAATGAGTGAATTTCTTAATTGTGTTTATTAACTCTCAAGGATTCAAAATTATTTATTAATTATTACTACTCACTACTCACTAACTCACTACTCACTACTCACTACTCACTATTCACTACTCACTACTCACAAGTTAAAAATTATCTAAACTTTCGGCAAAGTTTTATAAATGAAACAGTAAATGGTTAATTTTAAGAAAAACCAACAACTATGAAAAAATATATACTACTCTTAGCGCTTAGCTCATTTTCTATCTATTCCTGCAAGTCGGAACAAAAAAAGAATTCAGAAGAAATGGCCACTACGCAAGTTAGCCAAGCTGCAGATACCGTACAGACGGCCATTGGCCCCTTGGTGCTTCCAAAACCCTATGCCACTAAATCCGTTAGGAATTCAAATAGTTTGGTAGATTGGCCGGAAGGTAAAATGCCCATCGCTCCAGCGGGTTTTACCGTTACAAAATTTGCCGATGGTTTTAAAAACCCACGTTGGACTTATATTGCCCCAAATGGCGATATGTTTGTCGCTGAATCTGGACGAAGAGGTGTAGACCGAATCACACTTTTGCGTGATGCCAATAAAGACGGGACTCCAGAGGTTAGGGAAATATTTTTGGATGATCTAAACGCTCCATTGGGAATGCTTGTTTTAAACAACAATTTTTATGTGGCAAATACGGACGGACTTTATAAATACCCATATAAAGAAGGACAGACCTCATTGAAAAATTCAAAAGGACAGAAAATTGTTGAACTTCCCGCAGGCGGATACAACAATCACTGGACCCGGAACATAATTACCAATAAAACCAAAGACAAAATATACATTTCGGTAGGTTCTTCCAGCAATGTGGCAGAGCACGGCATGGATGAAGAAGTAAGAAGAGCCAATATACTGGAGGTTGATTTAAACGGGCAAAACGAAAAAGTATACGCAAGCGGCCTTAGAAATCCCGTGGGAATGGATTGGAACCCTGTAAATGGTGAACTTTGGACAGCAGTTAACGAACGGGATGAACTTGGCGACAATTTGGTTCCCGACTACGTAACAAGTGTAAAGGAAGGTGGATTCTACGGCTGGCCTTACTCCTATTTTGGGCAGTTAAAAGATCCAAGGTTGGAAGGCGAAGGTGCTGACCTTGTAGCAAAAGCAATTGTACCGGATGTTTCCGTCGGACCCCATACCGCTTCCCTTGGGCTTGCTTTTTATACTGCGGACAGTTTTCCCGCAAAATACAAAAACGGAGCTTTTGTGGGCCAGCATGGTTCTTGGAACCGCTCGACGCTTTCGGGCTATCGCGTGGTTTTTATTCCTTTTGAAAATGGAAAACCTACAGGCGAACCACAGGATTTCCTTACAGGTTTTATTGCGGATGAAAATGACTCCGAAGTTTATGGACGCCCAGTCGGCGTAGCCGTAACCCCGAGCGGCGATTTGCTGGTAAACGACGATTCCGGAAATACTATTTGGAAAGTGAGTTATTCGAAAAAGTGAATTCGTGAATTTGTGAATCTGTGAATTTGTGAATACGCTATCTTTCAGGCTTCGCTCTTCGCTTTTCGCTTTTCGCTTTTCTCTTTTCTCTTTTCTCTTTTCTCTTTTCCCTAATTCCTAAAAATAAACAATGAAAAAATGAAGTTCTTTTTTCAAAAAACAATGGCGGTTATATTTTTGACCGCCTTTTTTAATGCTTCGTTCGCTCAAGAAGTAACGGGTTTTGTTTATTCGGAAGGAAATCTTCCCATTGAAAATGTTTCGGTTTTTTTTAAAAATGAAAATATTGCGAAAACCGATAGCAATGGTGAATTTGTTCTTCCTGAAAAATTAAAATTGCCACTTTCAATTCGTTTGGAACATACTGATTATTTCATAAAAAATATTGAAATCATTGAAAATGAAACTACCTTTTTTCTTTCACAATTATCAAAAACTGAAGACCTTGAGGAAGTAATCATTTCATCAGTTTTTCAAAAAGAAAGCAAGGTCATAATTCCCACAGCAAAAATTTCAGCAGAAAAATTTGAGCAATACAGTCCCATTGATTTGGTATCTGCAATCAACGAAACGCCCGGCGTCTATATTCAAAGCGGAGCGCTAAACACCAATAGAATTGTAATTCGCGGGGTGGGTTCGCGCACGCTTTACGGAACAAATAAAATTCGGGCCTATTTCAACGGAATACCCATTACCAATGGCACCGGCGAAACTGCAATCGATATTTATGACCCCGAAGATCTGCAAAACCTTGAAATAGTAAAAGGCCCAAAAGCCACACAATACGGAACGAATCTTGGCGGTACACTTTTACTCAATTCAAAACAGGCTGCAATTGGAGAAACTTCTTTTAAAAGTAATATCACTATAGGATCCTTTGGTCTTTTAAAAAACAGCATCTCCACGACAACTTCCAATGAAAAATTTTCCCTAAACCTTAATTACGACCATATGGAAACTGAAGGTTTTCGGGAGAATAGCGACTATAATCGAAAAACGATATTGCTTACTTCAAAATATACATTTGACACGAAAAATGAACTCGGAGTTCTTTTCAATTATATTGATTATTTGGCGCAAATTCCCAGTTCCATTGGTAAAACCGATTTTGAGGATGATCCTTCACAAGCCGCATTTACGTGGGCGCAGGCAAAAGGTTTTGAAGACAATAAACAGACGCTTGCCGGTTTAAGCTACACGCATAGGTTTTCGGAAAATTTTAGCAATACCAGCAGTGTTTTTTATACGTATTTGGATCATTACGAACCGAGGCCTTTTAATATTCTAGATGAGTTTACCAACGGTTATGGAGCGCGGACGGTCTTTGCCAAAAACTTTTCTTTTCTGAAAGATAAAGCGAACTTAAGTTTTGGCGGTGAATTCTTAAAAGATGAATATAATTGGAAAACGATTGAAAACCTTTACGAGGAAAACAATGGCAATGGAAGTCTGGAAGGCAACTTATTGAGCGATAATTTGGAAATTCGCAACAACCTTAACGTTTTTGCAACTGTAACCCTTCCCTTTACTGAAAAATTAAAAGCGCAATTGGGTCTTAATTTCAATACAATCAATTACGATTTTAAGGATGAATTTTACTTTGATGAAGTAGATAAAAGCGCAAAAAGAAATTTCGATCCTATTTTTGCGCCGAATGTAAATCTGCTATATCAATTTACGGAAAACATAAGCTCCTATTTCAATTTCAGCCGTGGCTTTAACTATCCATCTATCGAGGAAACACTTACTCCGGCAGGCATTATAAATCCTGATCTTGGTCCCGAAAAAGGATTTAATTATGAAGTGGGAAGTGAATTGTTTTTCTTAGGAAGAAAACTTCATTTGCAAGTAGCGGCCTATGTTTTGAAGATTGATGATCTGTTGGTGGCGGAACGCGTAGGCGACGACCAATATATTGGCCGAAATGCCGGAAAAACGGAGCATAAGGGAATTGAAATAAACACATACTACACTATTTCAGTAAACAAAAACTTTTATGTTTCTCCCTATTTGAATGCGGAATTCAACGACCATAAATTTGTTGATTTTGTTGATGGGGACGATAATTTTTCTGGAAACCAACTTACCGGTGTTCCCGATAAAAAGATAAATGCAGGAATAAATTTTTTCAGTAATAAAGGCTTCTCTTTAAATACCAATTATCTTTATGTCAGTAAAATTCCCTTAAACGATTCCAATTCACTTTTTAGTAATCCGTACCATATTTTTAATGTAAAAGCTTCGTATAAAAAAACGGTTTCCAAAAATATACAGCTTGAAATAAATGGCGGGATAAACAACTTTACGGATGAAAAATACGCCTCTTCGGTCTTGATCAATGCCACGGGTTTTGGAAATTCGGAACCACGTTATTATTATCCGGGAAATCCGAGAAATTGGTTTGGGGGGGTAAAGGTTAGTTATGAGTTGTGAGTTGTGAGTTGTGGGTTGTGAGTTGTGAGTTGTGAGTTGTGGGTTGTGGGTTGTGAGTTGTGGGTTGTGGGTTGTGGGTTGTGGGTTGTGGGTTGTG
>JBBQQN010000009.1:0-43888 GCA_038215845.1 Flavobacteriales bacterium
GCCCTTGAGCACTTCATTTTTTCCAAATTTTTTGTACAGTTCCTTAACTTCTATCATGTTTTATCTTTCTCATTTGTGGGTTTTCGTCCACCAAATTATCGGGGGTGAAAACGGGGGAAACTTTTTCCGAAAAATCAATTAGGTCTATAAAAAGGCTTCGAAGTAAAATAATGGTCTCCGGTGTGCGGTTTACTATATACGAAAACAGTTTTACGGGTCGGTACGCCACATCGCCAATTCCATTTTTGTCAAGATCGTAACCCGCGTAATTGCTCCAGTAATTACTGTTGAAAACATTGTCGTTCATCCCGCTGTTATAGGAAATATCAAAAGAGTTGTACAGAAAATTATTTTGCGCATAGGTATTGGCATAGCATGCGCCACGTACCTTTACTGCCCAACCGTTACTTATAAAATCGTTGTGTGAATACTCAATACGGTTACTGCCTTCAACGTTGATACCAATGGTGTTGTCCTGAAAAACATTATTGGTAATCTTGGCATCGTTTATTTCTTTTAGCAAAAGTCCGAATGCTGCCGTGCCCCAGTTTTTCTTGAAAATATTATGGTTCATATCCACAAATTTCGAAAACATGACGGCCACTCCCGCCCCATTGTTCTCAAAAATATTGTACTCATAAATATCATTATTACTAAACATAAAATGAAGCCCGTACCGCAAATTGTTCCTGCTTACATTGTGGCTGATTTTAATGTTATCTGAAAATTCAAGATAAATACCGTCGCGAACATTTTCTACTGTGTTTCCGCTTACCTCAACACCTTTGCAGTACCAAAGTTGGATGCCGTTACCGGAATTGTATTCGTTTACGGCGTCGCCCTTTATTTTGTTATTGAGAACTTTTCCGTTGTTGGATTTTTCAAGATAAATTCCAAAGAAAAGTCTTTCCAATTCTAAATTCTGAATTAAAAAACCATCTTTCTTAATTACCCGAACGGCTGCATAATCTGAGGTGTAACTGGTACCCACATTTATAATTTTGAAACCGTCCACGGTAACATTGTCTGCAACAATTTTTATTATTTCGCCTCTGTTTTCGCCATCGATGGTTGGAAGATTTTCGCCCAACAGAATAATACTTTTGTTGATGGTAATGTTTATTTCCTTATAAATACCCTTTTTCACCAAAACCGTATCCCCGACCGAAGCTTCGGCAATTCCTTCCTGAATTGTTTTCACGGCACAGGAACTGCAAACGGTTATGGTTTTTGCCAAAGCCGTTGCGGTACTGAAAACCAGTAAAACAAAAACGAATATATGGAGTGTTTTTTTCAAATTTGAAGTGAAATTAGTGAGCGAAAAGAGTGAGGTAATAATTCAGCGGATAATCAGGAATTTTGAATTTTCCACGGCTTTTACCCAATGCGGTATTTCCTTTGCAAACTTGAAATCCTGGTGGGTTTTTATATTAAATACTTCTGAATTAATGTGAAAATTTATTTCGCCCTCCAAAACAATTAATTGTGCATCCCGTGGCGCAGTATGCTCAGGAAAAGTTGCGCCCTTCTCTAAACTAATAAGAAGGGTTTCAGCCGGTCCGTCGTTCAGTTTTGAAACCTGGAGCTTGTTGAAACCTTGGTTCTTAATGATATCGTTTACTTGAAACATAGTTTATTTTTTTAAATGATTCTGAATTTCTTCCCAAGAAAACAATTCTCCTGTAAATTTTTCCTTTGCTTTTTGGGCGGCCATTTCATTTTCAAAAGCGGAAAGATTTGCGCCCATGGGGCTCGAAATTTGATTGCTTACCAAATAAGTGGCCATTGTAGCATCCAACAACTGTCCCGGTTGGTCGAAATCTGAAGCCAAATACAGCGCGATTTCAGTGTCTGTCAATTCATCCTGTAAGGAATGGACCATACATTCTATGGCGTCATATTTAAATGCTTTTCCTTTTGCGGTAACAATTTGCGAAGCGTGCTGCCTGTCCACAATGGTCATATTACAGTAATGGCAGGAATCGGTTCCGTACTCTATATGTTGTGGGCTCACGTTGCAAGAAACAAGCAACACAGTAATAATACCCAAAAAGATGAAATGTTTCATGTGTCTATGCTATTATTTTTAAAGGTCATATGTGTACTGTGCCCAGTAAGGTATGAAATATCCTTAGTAAAACTTTACTGGTTTAAATCTTAAAAATGGGAGTTTCATTATGCCCTTATGGGTTTTAAAGATGATTTTTCAGTAATCTTTTTATATTCTTTCTTTCCAACGAAGAAGGCGACAATGGTTAGCATCATTCCAACAAACATCATATATGCGCCGGTTGCTGGCCAAGAATCTACATCAAAATTCAGCATTTTTTGATACCCCATAAGCGGTGGTTTATAGGTCATGGGTGTACCGTCTGGGTTGAGCAGTTTCATAATGGCTTTTGGGTTTAGATCGGTTCCGTAATCAATAAGCCATGAATTGAAATCGTACATTCCCATAATCCCCAAAACTGACATCACAAGAAACCAACCAATAAACCATTTATAACTTACTTTTCCAAAGAAACCAAGCAACCCGATAATAACCCCAATTGCAACCATACCGCCAATTACCAAAGGAAAAATTTGAAATTCCCACATATCTTTTGGTTCGGGAATTGTTTTCATACCAATATAATGGTTCAATCCATCAATATTCTGAATGTCAAACTCCTTTACCCCTTGAATTCCTTCAATATAAATATCCATTCCCAATGGGTCTGGGTATTGGGGAGCGCCAAGCATGATGTTCCACAAAGGGAATTTAAAAAGTCCCAACAACAGCAAAGAGCCAATTATCATTAATATTCCTGCTTTTTTCATTGTGTTTAAATTTTAAGTCTTAAACGTCTGTGTGTGGTTGGTTTGTTTTAAGTAATTGCTCAGATTTTGTGGCTTTTTTCTAATTTGGGAAATTAAATGGTTTCCGTAATGTTTTTTAAAAGACGGGGGAAATCAACGAACCCCCGTCTTTTTTTGAAAATACTATCAATCATTGAATGAATATTCACAACTAAAAACAATTTTAATCTTCGCCTAAGGACCATTTAAGTTCTGTTCCAGAACCTGCAGGGCTTACACGAACATACCCTTGCATTTCTTGGTGCAATGCAGAACAGAAATCGGTACAGTAAAATGGCCATACGCCTGGGAGTTTTGGTTCCCAAATAAAGGTTTCTGTCTGTCCTGGCATAATAAGCAACTCGGATGTATTTGCTCCAATCATACTAATACCGTGTGGCACATCGTAATCCTGCTCGTGGTTTGTAACGTGGAAGAACACTTTATCGCCAACTTTTACACCTTCAATATTGTCTGGGTTAAAGTGGCTTCGGATCATCGTCATATAAATATGCACTTCGTTTCCTTTGCGCTCTACCCTTGCGTCGCCATCAGTAAGTGTAGCGTAGGGGTGTTTATTATCTGCCAATTTGAAAATTTGTTTTGAATTTTTGGCTATAATATCTGCAGGAATACCAGCGGCATAGTGTGGCTCTCCAATGGTTGGGAAATCCAACAACAGTTCCATTTTATCACCGCTAATATCAAACAATTGTGCGGACTGGGTTACCTCTGGTCCGGTGGGTAAATATCTGTCTTTTGTAATTTTATTCATAGACAACAAATATTTTCCAAAAGGTTTGCGAGAATTTCCGCCCGGAATCATTACGTGTCCAACAGAATAAAATACGGGTTGTCTATCTTCAACTTCCCAAGTACCCAATTTCCATTTTACTACTTCAGAAGAAATAAAGAAAGACGTATAAGCATTTCCCTTATCATCAAACTCTGTGTGCAAGGGGCCAAGACCTGCTTGCTTTACAGTTCCTGCAAGTACATCTTCGAAATTTAAGATTGGAATACCGTAAGCTTCCCCATCAAATTTCTTGTTTTTGATAGCGGCAAGCATTTTGGTGAATGAATGCACTGTTAAGTCGGCTGAAAGTTTTCCATTACCAACAATATATTCTCCCGTTGGATCAACATCACAACCGTGAGGTGATTTTGGAGTTGGAAGGAAAAATATGGCTCCGGGCACATCCAATGGATTTACCGTAAGCACTTCGTCCATCATTGTTGAAGTGGCCGAATGTGTTTCATCACTATAAACATTGTGTGCATATTTTGTAGGAACTTTTGTTCCTCCGCCGTTATTTACATATTCTTCGATTTTCTTCCAGTTTACGGCTGCAATAAAATCCTTATCATTTTGGGAAGCGTTTACTTCCAACAATGAGTTTGCTTCTTCTGTGTTATAAGTGGTAAAGAAAAACCAACCGTGAGATTTGTCGCGACCGGGATGCGAAAGGTCATAATCAAAACCGGGCATCAACAATTGAAATTTAATAGACATACGCCCTGTTTCGGGTTCTACACTTATAAATGAAAGTGCTCCTTTAAAATTTCCTTTATAATCCTTAATAGGCATATCGCGCTGTGGAATTGGCACTGAGAAACGAGTTCCCGCTACCACATATTCTGTATTTTCAGTGACGAAGGAAGAACTGTGGTTACCTGCACTATTTGGAACTTCTAAAATTTCCGCAGTTTCAAAAGTAGTTAGATCAATACGCGCAATACGGGGCGTGTTGTTTTCATTTATAAAAACCCAACGTCCATCAAGCACTCCATTTGTTTGTGAAATATCTGGGTGATGGGCATCTCCCCAAGGAATAAATCCATAGGAAGTTTCCAACATTGGTTTGCTTTCTTCGTTGTAACCATAAGCTTTTTCAGGATCTTGTGAAAATACAGGAATCACTTTAAACAAACGTCCTGAAGGCAATCCGTAAACAGCAAGCTGTCCACTAAAACCACCTGATACAAAAGCATAAAACTCATCGTGATCGCCAGGAGCTACGTATACTTTTTCAGCAGCATTAGTAGCCAAACCGCCTTGCCCTTTATTTCCTTTTTTGTTTCCGCCATTATTACAACTCACCAAACCGGCGACCATAATAAGGGAGACCAAAATATTAATTGCTTTTCTCATTGTTCTATTATTTATATTATTTAACTGATTAGTTTGCTGGCAATATTACTTTGTCCACTACGTGCACTATTCCATTACCGGCTGGAATGCTCGCAATAATTTTGGTTCCGCCTACGTAAACATCTTCACCTTTAACTTCCACGGAAATGCTTTCACCACCTGCTTGACCTAGTTTTTTGAATTTCTTTAAAAAATCTTTTGAATAATTGCCAGGAGTAACATGATTTTTCAATATGCTAGCCAGTTGCTCCTTGTTTTCCGGTTTCAAAAGGTTTTCAACAGTGCCTTCAGGCAACGCATCAAATGCAGCATTTGTGGGGGCAAAGACCATTAATGGGCCTGCATTTACAAGTGAATTTTCCAAGTCTGCAGCTTTAACTGCAGCTACAAGTGTAGTATGGTCCGGTGATCCCATAGCAATTTGAAGCAAATTAGGCTTTGATTCATCATTTTCAATAAATGCTTGTCCCTGTTTAGCTGTTTCAGCATCATTGTTTGCAGAACTTTCTGCAACAGTTCCGCTGGCATCGGTTTTTGTTTCGTTTTTACAAGCCGAAAACACGAGGAATGCAGCCAAAACAAACAGTAATTTGATTGTTGTTTTCATTTTACTACTGAGTTTTAAAACCTTGCAGGGCAATTACCCTGCAAGGGAGGTTAGTTGTCTAGGTGTATATTAAAGTGTTCTGAAATATTCCAATACTTGTCTGGCTTCTTCTTCGGTTAGGTTTTGGTTTGCCATAGGCGAATTGTTAAATTCTGTCAAAAGTGCTTTTGCAATAGGGTCTTTTTGCACCATTTCCTCAGGGTTTAGAATCATGTTCATAATCCATTCTGGACTACGTCTTTCCAATACACCTGTTGGGGCAGGGCCAATAAACTTTCGGTCAGGTTTATGACAGGCCATACATTTTGTTTTGTAAACTTCCATTCCTTTGGCTGCCATTGCTTGATCCACAGAAGCGCCAAGCTCAACATTTTTTATTGGGCCGATACCTTTGTTTGTTAAGTCAACCATTTCGGTGCCCTTTTCAGTTGCTACGGGTTCCACCTTTTGAGTTTCTGTAGCCGGCTTTTCACCAATTTGAAGAGTGTCCTTCTTTTTTTCTTCTTTCCCGCCACAGCTAATCAAGGTTATGATTGCAATTGCAGCTAGCGATCTCATTATGTTTTTCATATTTCTTTGAATTAATTGATGCACAAAATTAGCCCGAGAAAAAGAGATAGAATATGACTTTAGTCATATTCGGACTTTTTTATCCTTTATTCACAAAGCATAAAAAAGTTCTGATATTTAAATATTTAACCCCCAAAGATCAATTATATGGGCATCCTATTTAATGAGAAATATCATATTGGAAATTTTGGAAATTGGTTATTTTTGAAGAATCACTATAATTATGAAAAATATTCTTTTACCCACAGACTTTTCAGACAACTCCCTAAATGCCATCGATTATGCCATGCATTTCTTTCAAAACTGGAGCTGTACCTTTTACGTGCTCAATGTGCAGAAACCTTCAGAATATATTACTGATGATTTTATGGGCTCTCCCCTCTCCTCTTCGGTATATCAAACTATTGCGCAAGACAACAAAACGAAGCTCAAAAATCTTATCAAAAAATACAAAACGGAATACAAATCTGAAACCTACACCTTTAAATCCTTATTCGATTTTGATAACTTGACTGAAGCCATTAATCAAATCCTCGAAACCATTTCTATTGATTTAATAATAATGGGAACCAATGGGGCTACTGGGGCAAGGGAAGTGATTTTTGGGAGTAATACACTTCACCTAATAAGAAATAGTAAAGTGCCTGTATTAGCCATTCCCGAAGATTATAAATTTAAAGGGATTTTCAACATATTGTTTTCAACAGTAAACTGCGTTGATTTCAATTTTAATGCAATAAAACCTCTCCATGAAATACTCAATATACATCAATCCGTGCTTAAGGTACTGGACATAACCGATGATGCTATTTCTAAGGAAAGTAAGGCAAATAAACAAACTTGTATAAGTAATTTGTTTCCCGACACTGAATACGAATTTTATCACATAAATGGAATACCACGCGCCATGGCGATCAATGCCGCAACTCAATTGCTGGATATTGATTTTCATGCCTTATTTGTAGAAGCTGAAACTTTTGTGGAACGTTTTATTTTCGAATCTGAAACAGCAAAGATTAGCTATGGAACTCAGGTCCCATTATTACTTCTTCAAAGGTAAGTGGTTTTTTTACTGTTAGGTTGTGGGGTTATAAACGAGTAATTTTATGGGATTATCAAAATATGATTTTCCTGTAGGGCACTAAGCAATGTTTTTATATAATCCCTAATACTTTTTTGGGCCTTGGTTGGGGCTACAATATCTATTTGCCCGCGCCATAAAAGTTCCCGCTCTTTCCCTGGGCAAATGCAATAAAGTGAAGTTTCCGTATTATAAATACGGTATTCCGGACTTTGCTCCTTTTGGTATATTTGCTGGTTGTTGTAATAATAATCCCGGAACGACTCAAAGGATTTTGCGAAATTGTGATAGGATTGCACCATTGAAACCTTACTTTCCTGTCCCGTAACTTTTGAAAATAATACGGCGTCAAAACCAGCGTCCATAAGGGTGTTTTCTATTTCGTTCAATTGGGCTTCAGATTGTTTTAAATTGGTAAAGGAGCTTGGGAAAAAATCCACGCTTTTAACGGCAATAACTCCTTTTTTTTCCAAAGCTTCGACTAATTTTCCCTCAAATTCCCTCCTTAGGACAGCATCGCTACCCATACCAATAACCAATACCTTATTGGCCTGAAAATTTGGAGTTTCTGGGCTTTTCCATTGTTGCACCAAGGAACTTGTGCCACAAGCAGATAGTAGGATTGACATTATTAATATTGAATAGATTTTTTTCATAACCAATATTTTATATATTAATAATAATTTCCTTGGTTTCAAAAAGTTTCGGGATTGTAACCTTCCATGAATGTATATCCCGAAGTTTTACCCGTAAGGCATCCTGCGCGGTAGGTTCGCCATGAATTAGGAATACCTCTTCCGGAATGTTCTTAATTTCGCTTATCCAATCTAAAATACCTGCCTGATCTGCATGTGCCGAAAGGCTTTCTATATGATGTATTTCGGCTTTTACGGGATAATATTTTCCAAAGAACTTCAATTCATGGGCCCCTTCCAGTAGCTGCCTGCCTCGGGTTCCTTCAGCTTGGTAGCCTACCAACAAAACCGTAGTGTTGGGTTTGTCTATCATTTGTTTCAAATAAGTCAAAACCCTTCCGCCCGTTACCATTCCGCTTCCGGCAATAACTACTTTGGGCTGTGGATTATCAATGGTTTCCCAAGTTTCTTTATAGGAAGTAATAATGTTCATCCGGTTGTTCATTGCGTTGAAATCCTTCATTGGCAACTTGTGCCAACTGGGAAAACTTTCAAAAACCGAAAGCACATTATTGCCCATTGGGCTGTCAATAAATATTGGGATGTTTGGGATTCGTTTTTCGTTATAGAGTTTCCAAAGAAGAAACATCAACGTCTGTAAACGTTCTACCGCAAAAGAAGGAATTATTAAATTGCCGCGATTGTGAATGGTTTTATTGATAAGTTCCACCAGTTTATCTGAAACACTTTCCTGCGGATGAAGTTTGTTCCCATAAGTACTTTCCATAAAAAGATAGTCCGCCCATTGGGGTTTTTCTGGTGGAAAAAGCAATAAATCTTCTTCACGACCAATATCTCCAGAAAACACAAAGGTTTTTCCAAAAATCTCCAACTCAATAAAGGTTGCGCCAATAATGTGCCCATTATAGCGAAACCGATATTTTATATTTTCTGAAAGTTCAATCCATTGGTCTCTTTCTTCAGCTTGGAAAAACCCCAAAGTAACCTCAGCTTCTTCCACACTATAAAATGGTTCGGCAGGTTTGTGTTTGGAATATCCTTCTTCATTGGCTTTTTCAGCTTCTTCCTCGTGAATTTTGGCGCTGTCCAGCAAGATAATTTTTGTAATTGCAAGCGTGGGTGCAGTACCAATAATTTTTCCGCGGAAACCTTGTTTTACCAATCGAGGTAAATATCCTGTATGATCCAAATGACCATGGGTAAGGAGAACAACATCAATGGTTGACACATCTATGGGGAGGTTTTCCCAATTTTTATTGCGAAGTTCCTTTAAGCCCTGAAACATTCCGCAATCGATCAAAATATTCTGCTCCGGGGTTTGCAGTAAAAATTTGGAACCCGTTACAGTTCCGGCAGCGCCTAGGAAATTTATTTTTACTTTTTTCATGTTATTTTTCTTCACATAAAAGATTTATTTCACTTAGGATTCGGGCTTTTCTTTTTTCGGAAATTCCCAAATGGTCCATATAAAAAACATCATCCAATAGCTGCCTGCAAAGCACTACATCCCTACTCAAAAGAAACTGTTTTTCTCGTTGGCTTAGTAATGTTGAGACCGTTATTGGATAAAGTCCTAACTGGTCTATTCTGTCTTTAATACCGTTGCCCACAGGATAATCCCAACTTAAAAGAAAAAGACTGCTGCATTTGCCGTATTGCAAAGCGTCTTCGGTAAACCGTGTATTGGTAACCACCCAGCATTCATTGGGTACTGAATTTGATTTGTCATTGTTTTTAAAATGCGCAAGAATATCCTTATATCTTGAATGAATATACAGTGGTATTTTAACGTCACAATTTCGTCCTTCTTCACTATGAAATTTACATTCTGCCACAATATACTCTCCGTTTTTATGTGCTACTACATCCACTTCGTGGGTTACGCATTTTCCGATCATAAATTGCCCGGTTTTTACTTGGTAACCACTGTACTTAAGTAATGCCCCCACAAATTTCTCGAAAGGAAAACCGGTTGGTCCCAACTCATAAATGGCTTTCTTCAGTTTGTATTTTGAAGCAAAAATGGTTTTCCTTTTTTTGAGTAAGGCAAAAGCCCGATTATAGATTTCCTTGGTGGTAATCCCTTGGAACAATTCATCGCGAACCTTATTTGTAATTTCAGTAATAACCTCTTCTTCCGCTCCACTTTTTCTGAGGGAACCCTTGAGCTTCTCTGTGGAAAATTTTACTTTTTCGCCAGAATGTTTTATAATCTGAATATCGGGAGATGCTTGCTTCATTAGGTTTTAGTTTCTCGTATCGTGAAGGGCCAGCAACGGCACTGTGGTATGTATGCTCAATTTTTTTACCAAAGGGTTTGAAAATACGCTTCCGAAGAACCAATGCTTTTTGTTCACAAAGGCAATCATACCGCTGTTGTGTTCATCCACGAACTTAAAAATACCTTCCTGCACTCCTGTTTTCTCAAGCCAGTGAAAGGAATATTGAAGGCCTTCAAAATGGTTTTCCAATATTTTTTTATTTTTTCGTTGCTTTTCACTTAGCTCCATTTCCTTCCCGATGTGCAAAATACTGATTGAGGTATTGGCATTTTGGGCAATCTGAATCAAATAATTTAACTCTTCCAATTTATATTCACTTTTAAAACTGGTAACGAAGACAATTTCGCTCAAATCTTTAAATATCAAATATTTTGGAATAGCGAGAACGGGACAGTCACGCACTTTTTCCATTATGTTTACCGAATTCCGGCCATAGGCAACGTCGACATCATCGGTTGCTCCACGTGTGCCAATGACGATAAGTGAAATTCCATCCTTTTTTACTTTTATTTTAAGCACATCGAAAAGTGGCCCAAATTCATTTTCAAAATGCAGGCTATGGTTGGGGTTGGCAGGAAATAATTCGATTTTTTTCTTCAAGCTTTCCATTTTCATGTCAGAAGTATCCCGCACTTTTTGATATTGCGCATCATCGGGTTCTGGAATAAGAAGCTCATCTGTTGAGTAGCCGGCCAGAAAATAGGTATGCAGAATGTGAAATTCACATTCTTCCTTTTTGAAGAGCTCAAACGCAAACTTTATAGCATTAAAAGCAGTATCTGAAAAGTCTGTGGGAATTAATATTTGTTTTTTCATGATGATTTTTTTAATTTTTAGTTGATTGAAATTCAATAGCTTGAAGTTACTTATTTTGCCACAAATAAAACCATATCCGACCCTCTTAGTTTCTTAAATCATGAAGGGCCAAAACAGGCACTGTGGCATAGATGCCCAATTGCTTTACCATTGGGTTTGAAAAAATACGTCCAAATAAAAGATGTTTTTTATTTATAAAAGCAATCATGCCACTGCTGCGTTCGGTAACAAAATTAAAAAGGCCTTCCTGCACTTCCACGTTTTCCAACCAATGAAAAGAATAATCCAATCCATCAAAACTGTCTTCCAATAGGTTTTTATTACTGTTCTGTTGGCTCGTCAATCCTTTTTCTTTTACTATATGCAGTATTCTTACTGGGGCGTTGGTAATCCTGGAAATTTCAAATAGATGCTTCAGCTCCCTTCTTTTAAAATGTGTTTTAAAACTAGTTGGGAAAACTATTTCGTTTGGGTCTTGATAGACTATATTTCTGGGAATAGCCATTACGGGACAGTTGCGCACTTGTTCCATGGCAGCAATGGTATTGCTACCATAAAAAACAGCGGTGGAATCGGTTTCGCCTTTGGTACCCATCACCACAATTTCGATGTCCTTTGATTCTACCGTTTGCTTAATGGCCAGCAGCAATGAATTTTTCAAAGAAATAGTGAAATAAGTATGGTCTTGATAAATGGTTTTTATGGCAAGATGCTGCATGATTTTCTTAAATTCCTTTTCGGAATTTTCGGCGGTATTTTCCTTTTGGGAATCGCCATATGCGTGCAAAAGGTAAAAATCAACTTCTTCCCGTTTATAAAGATCTGCTGCGTAGGCAACGGCATTCCAAGCGTTTTTTGAAAAATCTGTTGGTATCAATATTCTTTTTTTCATCTTGCTTAAATTTCACCCAAACTTAGGATGTTATTCAATCGAAAAAAATGATATATGTCAGCTAAGGGAGTAACTTTTAAGGTATCCTTAATAACAAGGAGTTTATAAATTTTGTAATTTAATATCAAAAATTATGAAAGTATCTGCTATTACATATATTATAATAACCACGCTACTACTTTTAACTGTAACTATTTTTGCAACTATGGGTTTCCCATTTGGCTGGGTGTTCTACAGTATGGTTTTTGGTCAGGTTTTTTGGGTACTTACTGTAATAAGAGTTTTGAAGGACAAGTATACAACCGATAAGACTTTTGATGATTTGTATGAGGATTATCCCATTGGAAGAGCGGAAAAAAACATTCGTTAGTTTAAATTGGGGAATAGGTTTTTATAAACTTTAATAGTCTATTCGTGCATTACCAAAAAAGGAATTTCATTGTGATAGCTTACTGTTTTATCCATGGGATTGAAAAGCAAGCGCTGAATAATGTTAAGGTTTTTGGCCACTATCGCAATCATGTCTATTTCCCAAGTTTCCACAAAATCCTGAATTCCCATTTCTATATTGTTGTTTTCCAAAATATGGAAACTGTGTTTTGTTTCCTTTAAAAAATCCTGTATAAAGTTTTTATTGTCCACTTGTTCTTGGTTCAAGTTTTGGCCGCTGGATTTTATGTGGAGGATTCGCAGCGCAGCGTTTTGAAGTTTCAACGTTTCAAAGAGGGTGCTTACTACCCTATTTTTATAAATACAATTATAATTTGTAGGAAAAGCAATGTTCTTGACACCTTTAAATTTGGCCTGTGGCGGAATTACCAGTACGGGGCATTTCACTTTGGTGATTACTTCACTGGTATTGCTGCCGATATCGGTTCTAGCTATATTGGAAGCCCCTCTGGTTCCCATAAGAATATAATCTATTTCTTTCTCCACCAACTGTTTCCGAATGGATTCAACCAATGAAATATTTTCATAAATACTGAAAAAAATGTGAAGGGGATTTAAGGTAAGGGATTTACAGATTTTTATTTCTTCCAGCAATTGTGTTACGGGGGAGTCAATTACCTGCTGGCTTTCACTTTCAAAGGGTTGAGCCGGTTCTCTTATTTCAGATGGCTTGTTCGGGGAAACGTGAAGCAAGTAAAAATTTACCGGAATATCAGAAAAATATTCCTGGGCATATTTTATGGCATTTCTTGAATTTTCCGAAAAATCCGTTGGGATCAAAATATTCTTCATGGCGTGGTAGCTTACGCGCAAAAGTATTTCTATAAATCTTCACAGAGGATGATAATAATCAGTTTTGGAAAATAAGGCGCTATTCTATAGCCCGCAGTTTTTTCACATCGACCACTTTAATGTTTCTTCCTTCAATTTCAATCAAGCCATCTTTTTTAAAATCTGAAAGTGTACGGATAAGGCTTTCGGTAGCAATTCCAGCAGTTGTAGCCAGATCGCTCCGGGAAATTTTTATGGCGTTGCCTTGGTTGGTGTTCATAATTTCAACAAATTGAAGGATGGTGCTCGCAGTCTTTTTACGAACGGAGCTATATGCCATTTTCAATAATTGTTTTTTGATTTCGGAAAGATTATCGGTAAGTAAATTCATAAGTTCCAAGGAAACATCCTGGCTTTTTTTTAAAATATCTTTTACCTTCTTTTTTGAAATTCCCACTAATTCCGTATCCTCCACAGCTGTGGCAGATTCATTGTACGGGATGTTGTCATCAAAGGAAGTGAAGCCCAAAAAATCATCTGCTTTGTAAAGAGCGGTAATTAATTCCTTTGCATTGGCATCCATACTATGGGTTTTCACCACGCCCTTTAAAATAAGAAACAGTTTATTGGAATGGTCGCCTTTGCTATAAATTATTTCGCCTTTTTTAAAATCGATCTGTTCGCCTTCATCACAGAAAAAATTCTTTAATTGATTGATATTGCTAGGATTATCAACATTAAATTCCTTGGCTTGTTCATCAATTTTTGAAAGTATACTAGCCTTGGCCAACCTGCTTTCTATAGCGCTCAATAATTCTTCCTCCTCAAAGGGTTTGGTTAGGTAATCATCTGCCCCCATATCCATTCCTTTGCGAATTTCCTTGTGTTCGGTTTTAGCCGAAAGAAAAATAAAAGGGATCTGGCTTGTTGAAGAATCGGAAACCACAGCCTCTAAAACCCCATAGCCATCTATTTCGGGCATCATAATATCGCAGACAATTATATCTGGGATCTCTTTTTTGGCCTTTTCAATCCCAATTTTACCATTGGGAGCGGTATGTACTTTATAATGGGAAAGCTCCAAAAGTTCGGCGGTATTCTCTCTCAGTGCTGTATCGTCTTCAATAAGCAGTATTGTTTTCATATTAATTGGGGTTATTTTTTATTGGAAATGTAAGGGTAAAAGTACTGCCCTTGTTTTCCTCACTTTCAAAAGCAATTGAACCCCCAAGATTTTCCAGATGGCTTTTTACAATGTTCAGACCAATTCCGGTGCCTTGGTCCAAAAGGGCATTTTCGGCCCGAAAATATCTATTGAAAATAAATTTCTGCTCCTTCTCAGGAATTCCTATCCCTTGGTCAATAATTTTTATAATAAAGGCCTCTTTTTCAGAAGTAATAATCACGTCTATGGTTGTGTGTTCCTGAGAATATTTTATGGCGTTGTTTATCAAGTTTGTCAATGAAAGTTCCAGGATTTTTTCATCAAAATTCATGGTTATTTCATCAATATTACTGGGATAGTTTATTTTCTGGCCATCTTTCAGCATCATATTGGCATTGTAGATTACTTCATTCACTACTTTGCTGAGCGGAAATGTGTCAAATTTATAAGTGGCTTTACCAGATTCCAATCGCTCAATGGACAGGAAATCGTTCAAAATATTGTTAAGAAATTTTACCTTGTTTCGAATGGTTTTTAGATGCTTTTCGCGTTTTTCCTGTTGTTCCGTGTCGACGTATTTTCCCGCCAAGGTTGCCGAGGTAAGTATCCCACTCAATGGGGTTTTAAATTCGTGCGATACCAATGACAAAAATTTTGTTTTAAGATCATTTAGATCCCTTTCTTTTCGAAGGGATTCCTTTATTTTGTGCTCGGCTTGCTTTCGTTTTGTAATCTCGTCCTTCAATTCGCCTATACTTTTTTGAAGCGCTACGGTACGTTCCTCAACTTTTTGTTCAAGTTGAGTGTTCATTTCCATTATTTGCAATTCCTGTTTTTTGCGCACCGAAATATCGGTAACCAGAGCCATTACAAACTTACCTCCGTAAACTTCAAAAGGGTTGAGTCCCGCCTCTACCGGAAAATTGCTTCCGTCCTTCCGCCGCCCGTATAGGTCGCGCCCATGGCCCATTTGCCGGGGGTCGCTTTTCTTAATAAAATCATCTACCTGTTTATGGTGGGTGGGATGGTATTCTCGGGGAATCAGTATACTTAGGTTTTCTCCCAGAAGTTCTTTAGCCTCATAGCCAAACATACGGTCTGCCGCTTCATTGGAAGTAACAATCTCCTGTTTTTCGTTAACGATAATGATGCCCTCTGATATTGCTTCGGACAGAATATTGAATATATTATCTTTATTTACCTCAAAAACCTTCATTATCCAAAAGTAACGATTTTAAACAGTTTTAACGAACTGAGCAATGTCATAAAATTTAAAAAGAAATCCCATTAGTTTTACCTCTTTAAATGAAATTAAAATATATAAAAAATGGGAACTATAGATAAGCTCCAACTGCTTTTTTACCAGAAAATGGGTGAGCTTTTTTATGCAATTGCAGCGGCAGACAATGTGGTGCGAAAAGAGGAATACAATACGTTAAAGAAGATTGTAGCAGAGCAATGGAAAAAATTGGATAGCTTTGAGGATTCTTTCGGGACAGATGCAGCCTACCAAATAGAGGTGGTCTTTGATTGGTTTGACTATGAACAGCTGGATGCCAAGGATTGTTTTGACAGCTTTGCCGATTATAAAAACGAGAATCCACGACTCTTTAGCACAGCGCGAAAAGAACTGATCTGGAAAACCGCCACCGCTATAGCAACTTCCTTTTCGGGAACAAACAAAAGCGAACTGATCATGCTCGCCAAACTTAAAAGCCTTTTGCTAGACTAATTCTTTTAGAAGTAACCACTTTTTCTTAATTTTCTCATTAAATCAAATACCATGAAGATCTTTTTCACCATTCTTATTTCCCTTACAATTTTTGCTTGCAAAAACGATCCAAAAAAAACGGTAATAGAGGAAAACCCAGATATCTATTCCGAAGAAACCGTTGATTCATTGCGGGTTTCGGATAAAGATTTTGAGATGCAAAACAAAACCTTCAATCTAAAGCGCCAAGAGCTCATCGAAAAAAAGGATAGCAAGGATGAATTGGAGAATTTGCTCATTTCCAAATCATTTTTCAAACAGGGAGATTGGTACACCATGGATTTTAAATATCCGTATCTAAACGAAAAAATAAAACCTTCCTTCGAAAATTTTAACGAATATATTGAAAAGTATTATTTGGATGCCGAAGGCGTTGAAAAGGAAATTTTGGAAGAAAAACGCCTTTGTGATTCGCTGGGATGCCCCAAAGAAGATGAAAAACGCTTGGTAGATTACAAAATATACAACCTCAACGACCGCCTTATTAGTGTGCTTTTTTACAAGGAAAACCATTATACCGGCGCTGCGCATGCTGCCTATACCTTTGATTGTTTGAACTTCGATCTGCAACGGTCCGTTTTTATGAATTATGAGGATTTTTTCAACAATGGTTCCGAAGAGGAAATGCACGAAATACTCAACGACCTTTTACGTAAAAAAATAAATTCCGGCGAACTGTTTTACGATTGTTGGGAGATTTCATTCGATGATTTTTTTGACGCCAAAAATAATTTTGTAATAGACGATAATTTTGTGGAATTTTACTTTGACGATTGTATTATCTGTCCCTCCTATACCGGCACCTATTCTATAAAAATTCCATTGAAATTATTGATGCCTGTTTTGAGGAGAAATAAGAAGAACCCGCTGATTGGTTAAAACGAAACAAAAATGAAAAGTAATTTTAAGGAAATGATCAATTCAGAAACACCAGTACTGGTCGATTTTTTCGCGGATTGGTGCGGCCCGTGTAAAGCTCTTGCCCCTATACTGAAACAGGTAAAGGACGAGTTGGGCGACAGCGTAAAAATTGTAAAAATAGACGTAGACAAAAACCAGCCGCTCGCGTCAGAATTTCAAGTCCGCGGCGTGCCAACGATGATACTTTTTAAAAATGGAAAACAGCTTTGGCGGCAAAGTGGTGTGTTGCAGAAAAACGATTTGACTTCAATAATCAAGCAACACAGCAATTGAAATAAATACCGAATACTTTTCCTAAAAAAAAGCTTCTATTCTCCATAAAAAAAAAGCAGGAATGCAAACATTTGCAATTCCTGCTTTTAGGTTAATTGTTTGTCGATAGCAATTAACTAAACCTTAAATGTAATCACTGGCAACTCAGAATGGTTTACCACATCTTCGCCAATACTCCCGGAAAAGAAATGCGCCAAGCCTTGGCGGCCATGTGTGGGCAGGGCAATAATATCTGCATTGCTCACCTGGCTGTAACCGAAAATTCCTGCCTCTACTGAATAATCATTGTACTGCACAACTTTGTTCAAACTCTGCAAAGGGTTTGGATCGCCCGCTTTATTCAAAAAATTAAGGATCCGTTTTTCAATTTCCCGAGTGCTGCGGAAATCACCTGATAGATTTATATAGAGCATTTGCATTTTAATTCCCAAGACATCAAACATTTTTTGTGCGCGTTTGTAGGGGATCACTGAGCTTTCCAAAAAGTCGCAAGCAAATACTCCAGATTGTGGATTGAATTTCTCGGCGCGATGTTTTATTACCAGCACAGGAATGTCAGAAGTACGTACTACTTTTTCGGTATTACTTCCAACAAACACCTCTTTTAGACCACTGGTTCCATGTGAGCCCATTACTATTAAATCGGCGTTTAAATCTTGAGCAACATCGTTGAGTTCGCTAAAAATTTTATAATTATGAACGGTCTCGGTTACGGTTATACCTTTTAGATAATCCTTGTCCAATAATTCGGCAAAGCGTTTTTCGGCCAATTTCATATAGTACATTGCTTCAAAAACCTCTTTGCTTTCGTCACGTGTAATAACGGCATCACTGAGACCCATCATATGCAGTGCGATTATTTCGGCATTCTGTTTTTTGGCTATGGTTGCGGCCACTTCCAAAGCGTATTCTGAATTTTCCGAGAAATCTACGGGAACTAATATTTTTTTCATAATTAATGGGTTGGGTTATTGTTATTTTTTAATGAAGAATTCAAAAGTGTTGTCTAATTATGATTCAAATTTAGGTTATACACAGGGGGCAAAAAATGATTAATATCAGTAATGAATAAACTGTTTTAATCTATTTGTTTACTGCCCCTTTCTTTACCGGGGCACCAAAAGGGCAGCCTTTTTGTTTTTTGAGAACTGGTGCCGTTTCCACCACTTTACTGCTTCATACCACACAACGCTCACAATTCCCATACCCACGCTGATGCCAATTTCATTTGGAGTAAGCAACTCAAACCCAAAAAAATTAGTGAACGGCTGAACAAAAAGAAGCAGTAATGTGATACCAACAGTAACCCCAACAATAAGGGGAACCATATTATTCTTGTAATTAAATGTTGTAAAAACAGAATAAATAAAAGATCGGTTTACGAAAGTGAGCATTATGTTTGCCGCAATGAGCGCAGTAAATACCATAGTCCGGGTTACAGCCTGATTGGAACCTAAATTCACAGCTATTTGATAAACCGTAAGCACACCAGCCGTAATGACCAATCCTTGAATGATACTAGTAATTAATTCCTTCCAGTTAAAGAAAGTACTGCTAGAAGACCTCGGTTTACGAAACATTAAATCTTTTTCAATGGGTTCATTTTCATAAACGATTGAACAGGTAGGACCCATTATCAATTCCAATAATATGATATGAACGGGGGTGAAAATATTTGGATAGACCCAACCCAAAACCAAAGGAATAAATACCGTGAGAATAATGGGAATATGGATACTTATAATGTACTGAATGGCTTTTTTAAGGTTTGAATAAATCTTTCTACCAATGGCCACAGCCGATACCATTTTTGAAAGATCATCGTCCACCAATACCAATGAAGCAGCTTGTTTGGCAATCTCTGTTCCTTTTTTCCCCATTGCTATTCCAATATTTGCCGCTTTCAATGCAGGGCCATCGTTTACTCCATCCCCGGTCATAGCCACCACATGTCCGGCCGATTTTAGGTTGTTAATTATTTTCAACTTTGCTTCTGGAAACATTCGTGCAAAAACATTGGTTTCCAAAACTGTTTTTTGCAAATCCGTATCTGAAATTTCCATAAGTTCATCACCAGAAATAATTTTATCATATCCTCGAAATCCTACTTTTTTTGCGATTGCCACAGTGGTTTCGGCTATATCTCCCGTAATTATTTTAACTTCTATACCAGCAGTATAAAAATCAGTGAATACCTTATTAATGTTTTGTTTTGGAGGATCGTAAAATGCTACCAAACCTTTAAAGTCAAATTTGAAATCCTGTTGTCTTTTTGGCCAATTGGTTCCAATAAATTGGGATTGGCCTACTCCCAAAACACGGTATCCCTGTTGGGCAAAAGCGGTAATCTGTTGCTTTATATTACTTTTTTCATCTTCACTTAGATTGGATACTTCCAATAAAGCTTCCGGGGCACCTTTGGCTGCAATTATGCGTTGGCCCTTGCTGTTTTCAAAAATATGGGTCATCATTGGTGGCTTTCCGCTTAATGGATATTCGTGAATCATTCTATATTCGGGTCTTTCATCAATAGCGGTAACAGAGGCATAAAAACTGTGCAGGGATTGTTCCATTGAGTCAAAAGGAATCGGCTCACTTGCCCACATGGCGGTAACAATAAGGTCTTTTTCGCTTTCGGAAAAGGGTTCGCCAACAGAGGTTATTTTGTTTTCCCTTAAAGCGAAGATCTTATCCAATCGCATTTTATTTTCTGTAATGGTGCCCGTTTTGTCCACGCAGATAACTGTAGCGCTACCCAAAGCTTCTACTGTTTTCATTTGTTTTACTATAACTCCCATATTCAGCAGACGCCATGTTCCCAATGCCATAAAAGTGGTGAACGCTACTGGAATTTCCTCTGGCAGAATACTCATAGCCAAGGTTAGGGCCTTCAAAAGACTTTCCAGTACATTTAAAGAATTGTAATAGTTAATTCCCCAAACCAAGAAAAAAATAATGGTTCCGGCTATAACCATTTTTTTTACAAAATTATTTATTTGTTTTTCCAGTAATGACTTCTCGGAAGTTATGGTTTCAAGTTGTTTCCCTATCATCCCAATTTTAGTGTTTTTACCAATGGTAGTAACCTTCCCTATAGCTAACCCGCCAGATACCTGGGTACCGCTGAATATTTGGTTATCTGTTGAATTGGCATTTTTATTTGCCGAAAAAGATTCGCCTGTAAGAATGGATTCGTTCACCGAAAAATCATTGGAATGAACAATGGTTGCATCAGCAACTATGGTAACGCCTTCTTCCACTATCAAATAATCGCCCACGGCAACATCCTCACTTTTAATTTCGCATACTTCTCCGTTTCGAATTACTTTACAGTGAGGCTGGGAAAGTTTTTTCAAATTTTCAATGGCGTTGTGCGATTTGTTGTCCTGATACAGTGAAATGGTAGCTACAAGAGCTATGGACAGCGTCAAAAAAATGGCATCTCCAGGGTTACCGGTCAGGTAATAGATGGTAGCGGTCACAAACAACAACAAAATCATTGGCTCCTTTACTAGTCCTTTTAACGCGACTAGAAGCGGATTTTTTTTCTTGCTTTCTATTATATTCTTTCCATGTTTTTCTTGGGAAGCCAACACTTGTGCGTCTGTTAGTCCGTGGATGTTGGTTTGTTTTATGTCCATTGAAAGGTTTTTAAAAAAATGAAGTCATAAAATTATTAAAGAAGTAGCTCAGTTAGTATGATAAATATCAGTATCCGTGCTACTAAAAACGGAGTGTAAATTTGTTTAATTTGTTCAATAAAAAAATGTTTAAATTTCTATCAAATCCCAAAACCAATTAAAAATATTTATATTTGTAGCCGCCAAAAAGCTGGGTAGAAACAAACTTTTTTTGGTTTAATTATTTTCTACCTATGTTCATTCCTTTTTTTTTTTGAAAGGAGTCTCAGCCCGGATGCTGGAATTGGTAGACAGGCATGGTTGAGGGCCATGTGTTCATTAGAGCGTGCGGGTTCAAGTCCCGCTTCGGGTACAATTTTTTTTAATTTGTTTATGTAATTTCTAATTTTAATAAACACTTTTTCACTTCTTTTTATTACCTTACTTTCTAATTTAAAAAATATATGTTTCGTGATTAAAACGGAATTCGGCATCAAGGATTTGGAGAACCTCTCCAATATAAAGGCCCATACCATACGCATTTGGGAAAAACGCTATAATCTGCTAGAGCCAGAACGTACGGATACAAACATCAGGAAGTACAGCCTTGATAATCTTAAAAAACTTTTAAATATTTCATACCTCTACCAATCTGGCCATAAAATTTCAACTTTGGCCAGTCTTCAGCCTGCCCAGTTAGAGGAATTAATAAAATCCAATCTTACCGACTTAAATGCAGATTATATGTTGCAGATATTTAAGTCAATGATGTTCGATTTCAACTCGGAGCTTTTTGATGCCACTTTTGAGAAATTGGAGAAAACCAAAACTTTTAGGGAAATCTTCACCGAAATTTTCCTTCCGTTGTTGAACGAAGTTGGCGTGCTATGGCATTCAGGCACTGTAGATCCTTCGCACGAGCATTTTATTTCTGAAATGATAAAACATAAAATTATTTGGAAAATTGAAGAGGCTCGACGAGTAAATAATAAAGCGGGCTACCCAACCTTCGTTTTATACCTTCCCTATGCAGAAATTCACGAAATTGGCCTCTTATATGCAAATTATGAACTGCTGTCCGCAGGACATAACACTATTTATTTAGGGCCAAACGTACCCTTAGACAGTTTAAGCCATGTGCTTCAGCAAAAGAAAAATGTAATTTTTCTAACTTCTTTCACCGTTCACCCTGAGCAGCATGATTTAAAAAAATATATGAGGGATTTTCAAGAAAAAGTAAACTCCACTGCCAATTGCGAACTATGGATAATGGGAAGAAAATCTGCCCTAATCTCCAAAAATCCTCCAAACGTTCGCATCTTTAAAAACATAAAATCCTTTTTTGAACAAATTGAAAATTTGGCGATAGCATAATTTTTTTTTCAACCGATCGTTTTTTGTTTAAATAAAATGTAAATTTGTTAAACAATATAAATATGAAGGTCGTTGTCATTGGTTCTGGATTTTCCTCACTCGCAGCAGTTTGCTATTTGGCAAAAGCGGGGCACGATGTAACCATTTATGAAAAAAACAGCACTGTTGGCGGCAGAGCCAGACAACTTAAAAGAGATGGTTTTACTTTTGACATGGGCCCAACATGGTACTGGATGCCAGATGTTTTCGAGCGGTTTTTTACAGACTTCGGAAAAAAACCATCCGATTATTATGAGCTTATAAAACTCAATCCTGCGTATAGGGTATATTTTGGCCACGACGATTATATAACCATTGAAGATACTCTTGAAAAAATAACAAACGCATTTGAAAAAGAAGAGCCCGGAAGTTCAATTAAGCTGAAAGAGTTTATGGCACAAGCCCAGGACAATTATAATATAGCCATTAAAGATCTGGTTTATCGGCCGGGAGTATCTCCCTTGGAATTGGTTACACCTACTACTATAAAAAAAATCGGGCAGTTTTTTAGCACCATAAGCAAGGAAGTAAGAAATGAGTTTAAAAACCCAAAATTAATTTCAATTCTGGAATTTCCTGTTTTGTTCTTGGGCGCCAAACCTTCAAACACTCCTGCTTTTTATAGTTTTATGAATTACGCAGATTTTGGACTTGGTACTTTCCATCCCAAAAATGGAATGTACAGCGTAATTGAAGGGATGAAAAATCTTGCCGAAAAGTTGGGTGTAGTTATTAAAACCAATCAAAATATTGAAAAGATAATTGTTGAAAATAACACAGCTTCAGCTGTAATAATTGACGGCAAGGAAATAAAAGCGGAAGTAATTTTAAGTGGCGCAGATTACCACCATACCGAAACATTGCTCGACAAACCATTCAGGCAGTATTCAGAAAAATATTGGGCCAATAAAACTTTTGCTCCTTCCGCCTTGATGTTTTATGTAGGTTTTGATAGAAAGATTGAAAATGTAGACCACCACACTTTATTTTTTGATGTGGATTTTGAAAAACATTCACAGGAAATTTATGATTTACCTCAATGGCCGGAAGATCCACTTTTCTATGCCAGTTTTCCTTCAAAAACAGATAGTAGCGCAGCACCCGAAGGAAAAGAAGCTGGAATTTTTTTAATTCCGTTAGCACCCGGCTTGGATGATATTCCAGAATTAAGGGAAGAATATTTTGGTAAAATAATGGCCCGTTTTGAAAAAATCACCAACCAAGAGGCAAAAAAATACGTTATATTTAAAGAGTCATTCTGTATTAACGACTTCATTTCTGAATACAATAGTTATAAGGGCAATGCTTATGGGCTTGCCAATACACTTTTGCAAACAGCATTTTTAAGACCGAAACTAAAAAGCAAAAAAGTTAAGAATCTGTTTTTTACAGGACAACTTACAGTTCCTGGTCCTGGTGTGCCACCTTCACTTATTTCGGGAAAATTGGCAGCCGCCCTCATTGAAAAAGAAAACAACAAGTGAAAGAAATTTTCGACATAGTATCCCAGAATTGCAGTAAAAATGTAACAGAAACGTATAGCACTTCCTTTTCGTTGGCTACACGAATGCTCGGTCCATCCATTCGGCAGGACATTTATAACATTTACGGATTTGTGCGTTTTGCGGACGAAATTGTAGATTCTTTCCACGGTTATGACAAAGAACTTCTTTTCACTCGCTTTGAACAATCAATGAAGGATGCCTTAACGGATAGGATCAGTTTAAACCCTATCTTAAACTCCTTTCAACATACGGTTCATCGATATAATATTGATAACGAGCTGATAACCTCATTTATGGATAGTATGCGGATGGATCTTTCTAAAGCAATTTATACCACAGACCAAGAATTTAAGGACTATATCTACGGTTCGGCAGATGTAGTGGGCCTAATGTGCTTAAAGGTTTTTGTGAAGGGAGATTCCCAAAAATATGAGGATCTAAAAGATGCCGCAATGAATTTAGGCTCTGCCTTTCAAAAAGTAAATTTTCTACGCGATTTAAAGGAGGATTACGAAACACTTAGTCGCTCCTACTTTCCAAATACTAACTTTGAAGCCCTCGATGAAAATTCAAAGCAAAATATAATCCTTGAGATTGAAGACAATTTCAACAAAGGCTATAAAGGAATCTTACTTCTTCCGCACGAGGCAAAACTCGGTGTTTTTGTTGCCTACAGATACTACAGAAGATTATTGAAAAAACTTCAGCAAACCCCGGCAGTTGAGATTAAGAACAAACGCATTCGCGTTCCCAATGTTGAGAAACTGGGCCTTTTAACTCGCAGTTATGTAAAATATCAATTAAATTTGGTGAAATAAACACTAAAAATGACCACAGTTTTTTGGATATTGATTTTTATAACCACTTTTTGCATTATGGAATTTATGGCGTGGTTTACACATAAATACGTCATGCACGGTTTTTTATGGAAACTCCATAAAGACCACCATCACAAAGATCACGGTAGTTGGTGGGAGCGAAACGATTACTTTTTTCTCTTCTACGCACTTGTAAGCATCGGTTGTTTTATTGGTTGGAGTTATTATGGGTTTTGGGCAGGTTTACCCATTGGCCTTGGGATTTTCGTTTATGGTCTTTCCTACTTTCTTGTTCATGATATTTTTATCCACCAACGGTTTAAGCTTTTTAGAAATGCAAACAATTGGTATTCACGCGGAATCCGCCGCGCCCATAAAATGCACCATAAACATTTGGGAAAGGATAAAGGCGAATGCTTCGGAATGCTGATGCCGCCTTTAAAATATTTTAAGAAATAACAATGGAGCATCTATACCTTTGGTTGAATCTTGCTTCTTTTAGTGTTCCTTTTTTGTTCAGTTTTCATCCCAAATTGAAATTCTACAAAAAATGGAAATATCTATTTCCCGCCATCTTTATAATGATGGCTTTTTTTATACCGTGGGATATTCTATTCACCCAAAATGGAATCTGGGGCTTTAACGATATTTACACCACCGGTTATAAAATTGCTGGCCTGCCCATTGAGGAGTGGATGTTTTTTATTTGTATTCCCTATGCCTGTATGTTTACACATTACTCGCTGAAATATTTTTTTCCGAAATTTATATTTTCAGAAAAAGCTACCTCAATAATTTACTTTTCACTCCAAACCATATTAATTATTGTGCTTTTATACTTTTATGACCGTTGGTATACTTTAGTGAATTTTGCCTACGCCATCATCATTTTGGGCTTGGTTTATAATTATAAAAGAGAATTGCTCAATTCCTTTTTTCCCACATTTTTGGTTATATTAATTCCTTTCTTTATTGTAAACGGCATCCTTACCGGAAGTTGGGTGCATGAAGAAGTGGTGTGGTACAACAATGCTGAAAACCTTGCAATCCGTATTGGCACCGTTCCCATTGAAGACAGCATATACGCTCTTGGAATGTTGTTGACCGTATATGCGCTGATGGAAAAATTTCAAGGAAATACCGCAAAATACTGAATTCCAACACTTTCATTTGGGTTAATAATTGTGCAAAAAAAAACAATTCCTTCTTTGGGGTTCTTTTAATATTAAAGAAGATATTGTACTTTTAATGATATTCAACTAATAAATTTATGATACATCCTAAAACTGAATTGAAACTTATAAGCAAGGAAATTGGCTATGGAGTAGTAGCCAAAGAATTTATACCGGCAGGAACAATAACCTGGGTTCTTGATGAACTCGACCGGGAATTTACCCCAAAGGATATTGATAAGATGAAGCCCATCTACAAAAATATTGTTGATACCTACTGCTACCGAAACAACAAAGGAAACTTTGTGCTTTGCTGGGATTATGGAAGGTATGTAAACCATAGCTTTAAAAGCAACTGCGTTTCCACCGCCTATGATTTTGAAATTGCAATCAGGGATATTCATCCGGGCGAAGAGCTTACCGATGATTATGGCTATTTAAATGTTTCCGAACCATTTACGGGAGTAGACGAAGGCACCGAGCGCAAGACGGTTTATCCGGATGATTTATTGAACTTTCACGAGGTATGGGACAAACAAATGTTGAATGTATTCCACAAAATTCCAAAACTGGAGCAACCTTTAAAAGAATTGATTTCCCCCAATTTATGGGACGAAGTAACTAAAATTGCTGAAGGAAAAAAAGAAATGAAATCGATCCTAAAAATTTATTACGCAGAAAATGGATATGCTGAAGTAAGTTCAAAAAGGTAGTTTAATTTTCCAAAAGGCCATCAATTATTTTTTTGGTGCTATTGCTGTTCCAGTCTGCAGCTCCTTCTTCTTCAATTACAATTTCACCGGATTTGGATATAACAAATGTGGTTGGCAATGCTGACGATTCCAACTCCTTCGGGGATTGGTTTCTTTGAAGAAATACGGGAAAATTATAATTGTTTTTGGCCATGAATTTTTGAACTCTAGCAGGCTCTTCTGAAGTAATAAAATAGAAGTCCACTTTTTCGCCATAAACATTGTACAATTTCTGGAGCGACGGCATTTCTGCGGCACACGGCGGACACCACGTTGCCCAAAAGTTTATTAAAACTACTTTGTTTTTGGAACGGGAAAAATTTATTTCCTCCGAATTTATACTTGTTAAACTCCAATTGAAATCTGTTATAATTTTTCGGTCATCTTCCTTTGTTTCAGAAGGGCTAAATGAAATCAATCTTTGCACAAAAACCTGAATAGGCATACGAGTTTGCGGTATAATCAACAGTGCCATAACAGCAAAAAACAGTATGTTACTCCAATTTTTTTTTATGAATTTCATGAATTGATGGAATAAAAAAGCCTAACAATTTTTAAAAACTGTTAGGCTTTTAGATGTAAAAAAAAATTAATCGTTCTGCTTCTTGATCAAATTTAAAGCTGAACCTTCACGATACCATTTTATCTGGGCATCGTTGTAAGTATGGTTAACCTTTATGCTATCCTTGCTGCCATCACCATGAACAATTTCAATGGTAAGTGGCGTGTTTTCAGAAAAGTTTGAAATATCCACAAAGTTAAAGGTATCGTCCTCTTGAATTAAATCGTAATCCGCTTCATTGGCAAAAGTAAGGCCAAGCATTCCTTGTTTCTTCAAATTAGTTTCGTGGATTCGGGCAAAGGATTTTACCAAAACCGCTGCTACTCCTAAAAATCTAGGCTGCATTGCTGCATGTTCCCGCGAGGAACCTTCCCCGTAATTATGGTCACCCACAACAATGGTTTTAATTCCTTTTGCTTTATATTCACGTTGCACGTCAGGAACGCCGCCGTATTCGCCTGTAAATTGGTCTTTTACGAAATTGGTCTTTTTGTTGAAAGCATTTACTGCACCAATCAAGGTATTGTTGGCTATATTGTCCAAATGTCCGCGATAGCGCAACCACGGCCCGGCCATTGAAATATGGTCTGTGGTACATTTCCCGAAAGCTTTTATAAGTAATTTTACTCCTTGCAATTCTGAATCCTTTATTGGTAAAAAAGGCTCCAATAATTGAAGGCGTTCGCTGTCAGAGGCAACTCTTACCTCAACTGTACTTCCATCTTCTTTTGGTGCTAAGTAGCCGTTATCGTCCACCTCAAAACCTTTTGGCGGAAGTTCAAGACCTACTGGTATATCCAATTTTACTTCTTCTCCATCTTCATTTAATAAGGTATCGTTCATTGGATCGAAATCCAAACGTCCTGAAATTGCGATTGCCGCAACCATTTCTGGAGAGCCCACAAAAGCGTGCGTATTTGGGTTTCCATCGGCACGTTTTGAAAAGTTTCTATTAAAAGAATGGACGATTGTATTTTTCTCATCCCCTTTTCTATCGCTCCTATCCCATTGCCCGATACATGGGCCACAGGCATTCGTGAAAACGGTCGCACCCAAGTTTTCAAAAACCTGTAAAAGTCCATCCCTTTCAGCTGTAAAGCGAATCTGTTCCGAACCTGGATTGATACCGAAATCACTTTTTGGTCTTAAATTTTTATCGATTGCCTGTTGTGCGATGGACGCTGCGCGTGTTAAATCTTCATAGGAAGAGTTGGTACAAGAGCCAATCAAGCCCCAATCTACTTTTAATGGCCAATCATTTCTTCTTGCTTTTTCTCCCAGCTCACCTACCGGAGTAGCCAAATCTGGAGTGAAAGGTCCATTTAAATGTGGACGTAGTGTGCTTAAATCAATTTCAATAACTTGATCAAAATAGGCTTCAGGATTAGCGTACACCTCATCGTCACCAGTTAAATGTTCACGTATTTTATTAGCTTCATCAGCAATATCTGAACGATCTGTGGCACGAAGAAAGCGTTCCATGGCATCATCATAACCAAAGGTTGAAGTGGTAGCTCCAATTTCAGCCCCCATATTACAAATAGTACCTTTTCCCGTACAGGATAGGTTTTTCGCGCCTGGTCCAAAATATTCAACAATAGCACCGGTTCCTCCTTTTACGGTAAGAATTCCGGCCACTTTCAAAATAACATCCTTTGAAGCAGTCCAGCCGTTCAATTCGCCTGTCAATTTTACACCAATAAGTTTTGGGAATTTTAGCTCCCAAGGCATTCCGGCCATAACATCAACGGCATCGGCTCCACCTACTCCAATGGCAACCATTCCCAATCCGCCGGCATTTACGGTATGACTATCGGTACCAATCATCATCCCACCAGGAAATGCATAGTTTTCAAGTACTACTTGGTGAATAATTCCAGCTCCGGGTCTCCAGAAACCAATTCCATATTTATTGGAAACAGATTCAAGAAAATCAAAAACCTCATTACTTGTTTCATTGGCTCGCTTTAAATCTGGCGCAGCACCTTGCTTCGCCTGAATAAGGTGATCACAATGTACCGTAGTTGGTACTGCAACGGTTTTCTTTCCGGCCTGCATAAATTGTAGAAGTGCCATTTGCGCCGTAGCGTCTTGACACGCAATGCGGTCTGGAGCAAAATCTACATAGTCCTTGCCACGTTTAAGTGGTTTAGTAGGATTGCCATCCCAAAGGTGGGAATAAAGTATTTTTTCAGAAAGGGTAAGCGGTTTTCCAACAACTTCACGTGCTTTATCTACACGTTCAGCCATTTGGGAATAAACCTTTTTAATCATATCAATATCAAATGCCATAGATGTGTTTTTAGTTTTTTGAAGTGAAGCAAAACTACAAAATTTTGAAATAATTTAAAAATATTTAAAGAATATGCTGTTTTGATGAAAATAATTTATATAAACACAAATTATATTACACTATATTAATAAAAATGCAATTTTTAAACATCAAAAATGAGAATTCAGGAAATACCCAATATTACATTTAAAGCATTTCAGAAAGAAAATGTGAGAAATTTCAGATGAAAAGAGTTGAAAAGAAAACGATTCCTTTAGAAATAATTAATTAATACAGACTTTTAATAATTTCTTCGATACTTAAACCTTCCGCCTCGGCTTTGTAGTTTTTGATCAAACGGTGGCGAAGTATACCAACCGCAGCTTGTTGCACATCGGTAATATCCGGAGAAAATTTCCCGTGGAGTGCGGCTTGTGTTTTTGCAGCCAAAATAAGGTTTTGTGAAGCACGGGGACCAGCTCCCCAATCAATGTATTTTTTTACGTTTTCGGGAGCAGATGGGCTATTGGGACGGGTTTTTCCCACTAAAGAAACTGCGTACTCCACTACATTATCTGCAACTGGAATCCTTCTTATCAACTGTTGAAATTCAATAATTTCAGAAGCGGTAAAAAGGGCATTTACTTTTTCATTTTCCCCAGCTGTAGTTTTTTTCACTACTTCCACTTCTTCCGAAAACGATGGGTAATCAAGATTAATGGCGAACATAAAACGGTCTAGCTGTGCCTCTGGCAAAGGATAGGTTCCCTCCTGTTCAATAGGGTTTTGTGTGGCCAATACGAAGTAGGGCAAGTCCAAAACATAATTATTTCCGGCAACGGTAACCGCCCTTTCCTGCATGGCTTCCAAGAGGGCAGCCTGTGTTTTTGGAGGAGTTCGGTTTATTTCATCTGCCAAAATAATATTGGCGAAGATGGGTCCTTTTATAAATTTGAAATCACGGTTTTGATCCAGAATTTCCGAACCCAAAATATCACTGGGCATTAAATCTGGCGTAAATTGAATTCTTTTGAATTTCAATCCCAATGCTTCCGCAACCGTATTTACTAATAGTGTTTTTGCAAGTCCCGGGACACCAATAAGCAACGCGTGACCTCCCGAAAATATAGCAAGCAGCACCTGCTCAACCACTTCATCTTGGCCAACAATTACTTTTTTAATTTCCTTTTTTAGTGCGTTGTACTTTGAAACAAGTTGGGAAACTGCTGCTACGTCTGACATACTTTATTTTTCGATACTATTTTTAAGCCAATTTCCGGAATATTCACAGTTCTGATAATCTTGATTTACCATTATATAGGTTTCCTCAATTTTTTCATTTTGCCAATCGTTAATGACTTTAATTTGTTTTTCGCGGAGCGCCAATTGTTTTATGCGCTCATAATCCTTTGCATAATCTGCAGGATGTTCTGTATATTTTTTGGTAACGGTAATAATCTTTAAAGCACTTTTACCAGTATGGTCTCTATCTGTGTAGACTTTTGAAACTTCTCCCTCTTTAAGATTGTAAACCTGGGCACTTAGGGTTGGATCCATTTTTGTAAGATCGAATTTAGTGTCAAAGGTAACAGGGTTTACCAACTGCCCACCGTTGTTACGGGTTTCTTTATCATCTGAAAATTGACGTGCCGCTTCGGCAAAAGTAAGTTCGCCCGATGCTATTTTGTTACGGATATCTTCCATTTTCTTTTGGGCCTTATCAATGGATTCCTGTGATACTTCTGGAAAGAGAAGGATGTGCCGCACGTCTACTTCCTGTCCGCGTATTTTTTCTACTTGAAGAATATGCCATCCGAACTCGGTTTCAAAGGGCTCACTTATTTCGCCTTCCAAAAGGGAGAATGCTTGATCCTTGAATTCCTTTGCCCAAGGCGAATCTCTTTTAACACCGGCATATAGCCCACCTTTTGATGCAGAACCGGGATCTTTTGAATAAAGTACTGCCTTTGTTGAAAAGCTTGCGCCATTATCAATAATATCGGCGCGCATTGCATTGAGCTTTGCAATTACCGCATTTCTGGCTTCTTTTGTTATTTCCGGCTCTACCACTATTTGGGCCAATTCCAGCTCTGCGCCAAATACTGGGCGTTCCGCTTCGGGAATAGAGAAAAAGAAGGTGCGTACCTCCTCTGGGGTTATTTCAACTTTTTCAATAACTTTTTGTTGCATCAAACTGGCAAGTTTGATGTTTTTATTTGCTTCAAAAAGGTCTTTTCTTAAATCGGCAAGATTGTCTTTCTTATAGTAAGAAGCAACTTTTTCCTCGCTTCCCAATTCACTTATCATATACTGGAGCTGCTGATCGATCATTCCATTTATTTCAGCATCCGGCACCAAAATACTGTCCTGTTTGGCTTGGTGGGCGTAGAGTTTGTCTTCCATCAGTTTCCCCATCAGCTGGCAGCGGGTAATACCGTCTATGGATATGCCTTGCGACTGCATTTCCACATACGCTTTGTCTATATCGCTATCCAAAATAACGTACTCTCCAACCACTGCGCTAACGCCTTCCGCTTTAAATCTTTTAAAAGGTTTTAAAGTATCCTTCAAAACCACGCGGGTTTCTTCAACAAGCGTATCGTTACTTTTTACAATTCCCATACTATCGGCAACCACAACATTTTGTGCTTGAAGACCGAGTGTGGAAAGCAATAATATCACTAAGAAATTATTCATTTTTATAGATTTCAAAATTATTTGTTTTAATAGCATCTTTTGTAATATCTGTTTCAAGTTTTTTTATAAGTTCCAGTTTTCTTTTACTGAGAATAATTTCCTCCAACATCGGCTTAATATAGGAAAGTGGTGCAGTATCATTGGGATTGAGCACTTTTTCAATTTTCACCAAATATACTCCTAATGAATCTTGCAGTTGCGTAAAATTAGAATTTTTTAACACTTGGTCCGTTTGGGCATTCAATACAGGTAAAACCTTTAACAATGCCTCCTTTTTTATCCAAGTGGAATCATTAAAATTATACGAAATAAACTTAAATTCCTGAGTATTTAGGACGGCTTTGTCCTTTTCATTATAACGATTGAACTTTTCCTTAACCGTGGCCAGACCACTGTAATCTTTAGGGAGCTGTACATAACGCATTTTAACGAGGGCATCGTTTAGCTTAAAGTTAACCTTATTGGCTTGGTAATAATCTTGGTATTCCTGATTTGAAATTACGCTGTCCAATTGCCTGCTTACAATTACATTTTTGTATGCTTCGGTAAGCAGATCGTTTTGATATTCCTGAACCAGTTTATTGTACTCGGCCATTTTGTCTGCCGTAAGGTTTATTTTAGCTTGTTCAATAAGCAATTGTTGCGTGGCCCAACGGGTAATGTAATTACTTACAATTATTGTACTATCCTCTGAAGTGGTATTTACGGGAATTAATTTTTGAATATCCTTTTTATACAAATAGGTGTCGTTTACACGCGCTACCGGCACCTGTTCCGTTTCCTGTTTAAAATAATCACAGGAAACAAACAAGCCACTGCAGCATAATATGAAAACGGCTATTCGCTTCATTTTAATTCCTTCTTCAAGTTTTTCAAGGTTTTTTTATTTATTTCCACTTCATATTTATCATGGAGTTCCTGCATCCATTGTGCTTCAATGTCGTTTTGATAGTTGCTCAAAACCTTTCCTTTAACATCCTCAAGCGACTTAGCGCCTGGGGGAACTATTTTTTTTATGTTAACTACTATAAACGAATTGTTACTGGGATATATTGAAGAAACTCCTTCCTTTATTTCAAGATTTTTTGGCAGTTCCCGCTGATCCTCTTCAAATGTGCCTTGGGTAAGAATTACATTTATTTTATCATCGGTATTTAATGTTGCTTTAATTTCTTCGGGTGTTTTGCCATTGGCAAGCATTTCCTTTACTTGTTGTGCAGTTGCTCCTGAAGTTGCCGACAATACATCTGCTTCAACCCGCTCTTTCCAATTATACTGCGCTTTGGTTCTTTCGTAATACTTTTGGATTCCCAATGAATCATTTTTCGCCTTTTGCCAAATGTTGTTGTTCATTACATCAAAAATAAGCAGGCCATCGCGGTATTCCCCAAGAAGGGCAGCATAATCTTCATTTTCTTCCTCCAGTTTTTGCATAAAGAAATCTTTTAGTTCCGCTGTTTCAAATTCATCATATAGATCAATCAACAAGGTTTCTTTTGATTGGTATGGGCGTGTTGTGCGTTGGCGATCTGAAATAAAATTGGCAAAATCGCTAAAATGTACTTCATGTTTACCCACTGTAAATAAGGTTTTGTTTTGTGCTCCCTTTAGGGTATCCATTACCCACTTTCTGCTTAAAACGTCATCGCTCACATAGGTTTCAAAAAACGGTAGATAGTTTTCTCCTTTTTTAAAACCGTATTTTTCCTTTATTTTTTTATTTACCGCATTGGTCACAATTTTAGACCTGTCGCCTTCACTTACCTTTTTTTCCAGCATTGTTTTTTGCTGCTCGAAAGTTTCTTCGGGAAGTTTTTCGTCAAGGCGAATAATATGCCACCCAAATTCAGATTTAATAGGTTTGCTCAAATCGCCCGGATTTTTAAGTTGGTATGCGGCTTCTTCAAATTCTGGCGAACGAAGGTCACCTCTACTAAAAGGGTTCAACTTCCCTCCTTTTACCGCTGAATTTTTATCGTCCGAAAATTGTTTCGCAAGACTCTCAAAGGACTCTCCTTGTTGTAATAAGGTATAAATTTCTTCTATGCGTTCTTTGGGATCAAAAGTACGGGCGCCTTTATTTGAAGATATCATAATATGTGACACCCAAATTTTTGGAGCTTTTTCCCGCCGATCGTTGACCTTCAAAATATGGTAGCCAAACTGGGTGCGGACAATATCAGAAATTTCACCTTTTTTTGTATTATAGGCGGCAGTTTCAAAAGGATATACCATGGAGAATACAGAAAAATATCCCAATTTTCCTTCACTTTCCTTAGCTCCAGGTTCTTCGGAGAAAGTTTTTGCCAGCTCCCCAAAATCTGCTCCCTTTAATGCTTTTTCGCGGACCATTTTTATTTTGTTGTAAGCCGCTAAAGTATCCTGTGGCACCGCATCATAGCCCACGCGAATTAATATATGCGAAGCATTCACCTCTTCCTTCCCCCGCTTATATGCCTCCTCTGCAAGTTCCTGAGCTACTTTATTTTCAAAAATATAATTTCGGGAAAGTTGGTCCCTATATTGCGAAAGCTCGGTTTTATAGGATTTTTGCTCATCCAGTTTTTGGGCCTGCGCTTCCGCGATCTTTAATTTATAATCAATAAAAAGCTGCAGATAGCCATCAATGTCCTTTTGTGATTCATCCTGCACCAGGTCAAGATTTTTTTTGTAAACACGTTTGAATTCATTGGCATAAACTGGGTTTCCGTTTACGGTCATCAAAACATCTTTTTTGTTTTGGGAAAAAACTGCGGCCGTACATAAAACGAACAAAAAGAAAAGAGAAATGTTATTTTTCATTTTTTGAATAATTTTATTTTTATTGAAGTGTGGCAAAAATAGCAAAAAGCAATGGTAACACAAGTATGAAACACAAACGAATTTTACTGGCCCGTAGTGTTTAATTCACTTTAAATTATAAAAGAAAACCCGTAACTTGCCATAGTATAAACTTAGGGGAAAGATACTTTTTTCATAGAAAAACTGCTATTCCTAAATATTATAAAATGACTGAAAGAGTAAAACTTATATGGGATTTTAGAGGGCCCAATGCCTTGCCCATTGCCCAGCACCATGCCAAGCACCTTGCCGAATTTGCAAAAACAGAAGAGCTGCAGCACACCCTTTCTGGCGAAGAAGAAATTACACCCATGCACCACACCGCGTTTTTAGTGGTTGAAAAACATTTGATGAACAGCCTTCGGGAAACCCTCAAGCCCAACCGCGGACAAATTTATGATGAAAAATGAAAGCGTTTTTTAAAGAAAAGTTTGAATACACCCATCATTCCAATCAGCAGCTTATAAATGTTTTGCTGAAAAATCCGGAGACCTACAAGGACCGAATCAAATTTCTGGCAAGCCACACCTTAAATGCACATCATATTTGGAACCATAGAATATACAAGGTTCAACCTGCACTAAGCGTTGGGCAACTTTTGGAAATTAAAGACTTGCAGATTATCAATGACGAAAACCATATTTATAGTATAGAACTACTTCACCAAAAATCATTAGACGCTGAAATTGAATACACCAACAGCCTTGGCCACGACTATAAAAATTCGATATCAGATATTTTTTTCCACATAATCAACCACTCCACATATCATCGCGGACAACTGATAAGTTTATTAAAAAGCAGTGGGGTTGAACCTATTATAACGGACTATATTTTTTATAAACGCTAAGCATACAGACCTATATTTGCAATAATTATAGTAATATTGCGGTCATAATTTTTTAAAACACATAAAATGAAATTTTTAAAAATCGCTGTATTTTTTATTGGGCTTACCACAATTGCACAAAGCAAAGTGGGGGCTGTGGATATAGATTATATCCTTTCAAAAATGCCGGAATTAACGAATGTGCAAGAACAGGTAGATATCTATGGAAAAAAACTGGATGCAGACCTAAACAAGAAAGTAGAGGAATATAAAAAACTAGCCGAAGAATACAAAACTGGCGAAGCAACCTTTACTGACGCACAGAAAAAGGAAAAACAGACTGCAATTATCAATCTGGAAACCGATATCCAAAAGTTTCAACAAAACGGTGTCAAGCTTATGGATATTAAACGAAACGAATATCTCCAGCCCCTTTATAAAAAAATTGGCGAAGCATTGGACAAAGTGGCCAAAGCACAGGGCTATACACAAGTAATGCAAACCACTGGCGATATGGTTTATTTAGACCCTAACTTTGATCTTACCGTAGCCATACTTACAGAACTTGGAATAACGGTTACAGCCGACGAAGCGGGGAAATAATCTAACTCTTTTAAAAAATAAAAAACGCGGAGCTTATATAAGCTCCGCGTTTTTTTTATTTGCAGCATTTATACTAACGGCTATAATTCGGGGATTCTTTGGTAATGGTAACGTCATGTGGATGGCTCTCATTGATACCGGAGGCTGTAATCTTCACAAACCTTCCGCTCTCTTTTAAAGCCTCAATATCCTTTGCGCCGCAATAACCCATTCCGGCTCTAAGACCGCCTATAAACTGCGTCATACTCTCAACCAAGTCACCTTTATAAGGCACTCGCCCTACAATTCCTTCGGGAACCAGTTTTTTAATATCGTCCTCCACATCTTGAAAATAACGATCTTTAGAACCTTGCTTCATCGCTTCAACAGATCCCATCCCTCGGTATGATTTGAATTTTCTTCCTTCGTAAATAATAGTCTCTCCCGGAGATTCCTTAGTTCCGGCCAATAAAGAACCCAGCATTACACAATCGGCACCAGCAGCAATCGCCTTTGGAATATCGCCCGTATAACGGATTCCACCATCGGCAATTACGGGAACTCCGCTACCTTTTATGGCAGCGGCAACTTCAAGCACTGCAGAAAACTGCGGAAAACCAACCCCAGCAATTATCCGCGTTGTACAAATGGAACCTGGCCCAATACCAACCTTAACGGCATCAGCACCGGCTTCTACCAAATATTTGGCGGCGTCCGCTGTGGCAATGTTACCAACCACCACATCAAGTTCTGGGAATCTTTGTTTTACTTGCTTTAAAACTTCTACCACTCCTTTGGTATGCCCATGGGCAGTGTCTATAATAACGGCATCAACTTGTGCATTTACCAAAGCTTCGGCTCTTTCAACCGCATCGGGCGTTACACCAAGTGCTGCAGCTACTCTAAGTCTTCCGTATTTATCCTTATTTGCGCTTGGTTTTTGGGTAAGTTTTGTAATATCTCTAAAAGTAATAAGCCCCAGAAGTTTTCCTTCATCGCTTACTACAGGAAGTTTTTCAATTTTATTTTTTTGAAGAATTATCTCCGCCTCCTTTAAGGAAGTACCTTGGGCGACGGTCACTAAGTTTTCTGAAGTCATAACCTCACTTAAGGGGCGTTTTAAATCCTTTTCAAAGCGCAGATCGCGGTTGGTGACTATTCCTATCAGTTTTCCGGCATCATCTGTTATAGGAATTCCACCTATACTGTATTCGCGCATAGTTTTTTGCGCATCGCCCACCGTGGCGGTTTTCTTTAGTGTAATCGGGTCAATGATCATCCCGCTTTCGGCACGTTTTACTTTCCGTACCTCAGCAGCCTGATCTTCAATGCTCATGTTTTTGTGAAGTACCCCAATGCCACCTTCGCGGGCAATGGCAATTGCCATAGCGCTTTCGGTAACGGTATCCATTGCTGCGGAAACAATGGGAACATTAAGAGTAATATTGCGTGAGAAATGGGTAACGATGGAAACCTCTCGTGGTAAAACTTCAGAATAGGCAGGCACTAAAAGTACGTCGTCGTAAGTTAGTCCTTCTCCAAGAATTTTGTTGTCGTGTGCGGTCATTGCAATTAATTTATCTTTCGAAGTACCGAAATTAGTTATGGATTAATTGCGTGCAAATGTACGTTATTTAAATCAGAATTATTAGTTCTTGAGTATTTATAACTTAACCTGCAGCGTAGCATACCAAGTACGGGGTTGGCTGGGCAGAATTCCCGGCCCGGGATAACCCGTTGCCCTGCGTGTAAAATAGCTATTACTCAAAACATTATTGATTCCGCTTTCAATCTTAAAGCGTCTGAAACTGTACGATAAAGAAAGGTCCAAAATATCATAGGCAGGAATTTCACCAATAATTCCGCTTTGGCTTTCAAAATCGCGGTCACTATTGGTGGCATCTGTAAACTGCTTACTTAAATAGGTATATTGAATGCTTCCCAAGAAATTTTTATAGCCAAAGCCCATTCCTGTTTTTACATTTATTTTCGGAATAAATTCCACTTCCTTTCCTTCCACGTTTACTTCTTTTGAAGAGGTGTATTCGCTTTCTGTATAAGCCAAATTTAAAAATGTGTTCAATCTGAAATTATTTGATCCATTAAATGTTTCCCATACATTCCAATCAATGAAACTTTCCAATCCGTACGTCACGGCGTCACCAATATTTCCACGGAAACGTTCCTCCTGTATATCGCTAACTTTACGAACAATCACCCCTAGCCTATCCTCATAACTAAGAAAAAATCCACCAATATCATACGAAACATATTTCCCGAATCTTCCCCTTGCGCCAAGATCGAAGGTAAATCCTTGTTCGTCCGTAATATTGGGGTCCACTACCAACGAAGGGTTGGTAATGCGAATATCATTAAAGGTAACCGAACGATAATTTTGACTGATGTTTCCATACACCTCAACCATCTTCGCGGGTTTATAGCTTAAGCCAACCCCTAATAAAACAAAGGATCTCTCGAAATTGCGATTATCGGCAACGTCCTCATTCAAAATTGGGTTTCCGGCAATGTCAAAATTTATTTTTTTGTATTCGCCCTCGCTTTTTGTTTTTATGTATTCAAAGCGAAAACCGGGTGTAACTGAAAGTTTGGAAGTTAGATTGAATATATTTTCACCAAAAAAGGCAAAGTTTAAATTCGGAAATTCAAAATCACTTTGGCGAGAGTAATCGGGATACTCTTCGGAAGCAAAACTGAAATTGGCATCACTACCATTTGTTCCCGGCCCTTGGCGCTCACTGTTGTTGGATTGGTAATATTTTCCCCCAACGAGTGCGGTATTTTCTTGGTTGAATAAATTATAGTGAGTCAACAATCTGGCTTCCGCGCCCCAGTTATTGAATTTCCCTGAAATCAATTCTCTAGGTTTCTCCAAATCATCTTCCTGGGAAACTCTGTTTTCCCTAAACCCAACTGTTTTTCGTGAAGCATCCAATGCAAAAAGATTTAATCTGAAATCAGTTTTTCCCGAAAAAGAATGGTCCAACCGCAACGAATAAAGTTTCCAATCCACATCAAACCAGTTTCGGGTGCGGTTGCTGAAAGTTGGATCTTCCTCAAACTGTCTATCTGTAAGTCCACCCGGTTGCTGTGCGAGATATTTTAAATAACTCATTTCAAAAGCCAGTTTCGTTTTTTCCGAAAAATTATAATCGACATGTGCGTAGGCATTTTTAGAATCAAATTGGGAGTTTGGACGAAAATCATCACCCGTTTTATAATTGTAATAAGTGTAATAACCTACTTTCCCAACGGTGCCGCTGAAACTGTTGAAACTGTTGAACAAATTATACGAACCCAAGGATTGGCGGGAAATCCACTCAACCTTTTTGTGGGGATTGGGTTGGTTCAACTTAAAATTTATCAAGCCGCCAAACTGCGTTCCGTACTGAAGCGAAGCCGCGCCGCGAACCACTTCAATCTCGCTGATTGCATCAGCGGGCGGGGTGTAGTAACTTTCCGGATAGCCCAAAACGTCTGCGGAAATATCGTACCCGTTTTGGCGGGTGTTGAAATTGGCGGTTCTATTCGGATTCAAGCCCCGGCCACCAATGTTCAGTTGTAGGCCACCGTCATTATTTTCGTAAATATTTAGCCCAACCACCTGTGCATAAATTTGACGGGCATTGTTGGTTGCAGTGTTTAAAGTGAGATTATCCATCATGACGACTTCACTTTTTTTACCGGCATAAATGGCAGTTCCTTCCACCTGTCTTAAATTCCGAAGGGCAAAAATTTCTTCCTTTCGCTTTGCAATAATCACTTCGGAAAGTTGCTCCCCAAGAAGTTTCAGTTTAAAATTAAGTGTTGTTTTTTTCGAAATGTTCAACTCCTTTTTCAAAACTTCATATTCAAAACTGAAAACAGCAAATTCATAGCTTCCCGCCGGAATATTTAAAAACTGAAAGTTTCCGTTTGAATCTGCAATGGTTGATTTCCCCAAGGTTGTAATATAAATTTCGGCATTTGAAATGGCGGTATTGTTTATTTCGGAAACCACTTTTCCGGAAATTGAATATTGTGAAAACCCCGAGATTCCACAAAAAAGAAATGCAACAACTAAATATTTTTTAAACATCCTGAAATTTTTATAATCCTTTTATTTTATCGTTAAACGGAAGCACCCAATCCTTATGTGCAAACGATTCCCTTTCTTTCATTAAATCAACATTTGGATCAATATACGGTTGACTTAACCTACCATTGAGCGCCACAAAACTTTCCACATAAATTGCCACATTTTTATGTCCCTGCGAAGCAAAATGCTTCCCCAAATAATGTGCATACTGCAAAATAAAGTCGGGCTGTGTGCTCATTTGTTTTTCCTGAAAAGGGGTCAAAAAATCTTTGTTATTCACATAAAAGCGGTTTCCCGTTTTCTCGTCAACCACTTTGAATTGTGCGTAGCCCGCTTTTTCCATCAACATAACCCGCCACGAAAATCGATATCCTTCCTCGTTCCAAAAAAGCTCATTGGGATAGGCCAAATAACGCCACGGCAGCAGTAGTTGTACCATAAAGAAAAGGGCAATAACTATAAGACCGATTTTTGATGTGAAGCGGTATTTTTTTGTTTCTGCTACAGAAATTATTCTTTGATAATCGACCCTTAAAATTTTTGAAAGGGAGCGAATTATTTTGTGGTGAACGCCGGCATCAAAAAATATGAGTGCACTTACAATCATAATGTACGGAAACATGCCAATGGGAAACAGCACACGCGTCAGAACATGAAAGACAACTACCAAAGCAAAGGCAAACCAGCGCGTACGCTTGTAAAGCAACAAAAAGGGAATGGCAAGATCGTACAGCGCGCCGCTCCAGCTAAAGGCGTAGTGCACCCATTCCTGCTGAAAGAGATTTCCCAAAAAAGGAATATCGTATTTTGAGGGAAGCCATATTTTTAACGGCATCGCTTTTAATAGCCAATCGCTATTTAACTTGGCAAGACCGGCATAAAAATAAACCGTGCAAAGTAAAAGCTTAATGCAATCGACCGTCCACTTTGGAATTTTTTGAAATGCTTTGGAAGGATTTTTATAAGCATCAACCGAAAAATAGGCATTTGCGGGAAGAAAAACCATTAAAAACCCAACGCAACTTATAAAGTAATAATGATTGAGATAGGTGGTTTTATCCATCAATTCTATATAAGTAAAACTCAGAAAAAAAAGAATGATGGAAATTCGGTATTTATAGCCCAAGGCCACAAAGAGGGAAGCTATTCCACAAATGGCAAAAATAATATAGGTATAGTTGCCAATTGGCTGTACCCAATCGAAACCGTAATAACTAAAGAAGAATTTGGGTTTAATGTAAAGTTTATCGATCCAGCCTTTTTCCCAAAACCGAAAAATACTCAAGACCATCATTAAACCAAAAAAAACACGGAAAACCGCAAGGGGCGCGGCTTCCGTGGTTTTATTTAGATATCTTGAAACTGTGCCAAACATTAATCTCCGTCACTATCAACATAATCGATACTTATGTCCAGAGCTTGGACCATATCTACTTTTAGAAGGATTACAATCCGTTGCAGTTCATCGTACGTATCCTGCATTTTGGAGTTATCCGTTTCAATTTGTTGAATGAAGCTTGCATCCAATTGGTTAGCCTTGTTTTTTGCGGCGGCAAATTGTGCGTTAATCAGCGAACTTAAATCCCCGCCATTTTTAATGGTATTCAAATAGTCAAGATAGCTTTTGAAGCTTTGTCCATTTGTATTTCCGTTGAAATTTTTTCCGATGAAGAAATCATTACTGGCATCAAGGGCTTCTAATAACAATTCTTTTGAAATATCCTTTTTGTAAAACCCTTCCACATTTTGCGGTAAAGGCTGTTGTGAAAAGACTCCTGCAGGAATACCTACTTTTCCGGCGCGCAGGGATTTTTCAAAATATAAAATATAATCGTTGGTAAGCTTATCCACAGATCCCGAAGCGGAAGCACTGGTATTGGCCACAAAAGTATCGCGGTAACCTCCTGTCCAATCCGTAAGCACTTGATTGGTTAGGGTTGAAATAGTTTCGGAAAGTAACTGAAGATAGTTCCTATAGGCTTCCGCATTGGTATGGGTTGAATAAAATGAAATGATCTCGGCATCACTGGTTGCCAATCCATTAATCAGATAATCGAGTGCCGGAAAACCCTGAACATCGATATTTGACGGTAACGAAAAATCATAGGAGCCATTTGCTATAAGTTCTTCAATCTTGCTAGAATTGGTAGGATAAATATTCAACCTATTTCTGAAACGAACATCTTCTGCCTTGCCAATTTCAAACATAGAAACATTTTGAAAGGATACATAGGCTTTTTTCCAAGCGGTCCGGAGAGCTTGTAAATTTTCGACCGTCGGATTTTCATTAAAAACTGTCGTTGCAGTTTTCATTTCCGAAGCATCTGCATTAAAACTTCCATAAGCAGGCACAATGATATTGTCCGCCCAATTTGCTAGCATGGCACCCCGATCAAAGCTGTCTGTAGTATCTTCCGGGTTATCGCTATCGCTTGAACAGGCTATCGCTATTCCCAAGACAAGCAATAAACTTGCAATTTTCCAGTATTTCATTTCTTTTGATTTTTATAATTAATGAAAACCAGCCAGATCCTTTTATTAGGGCTGGCTGGTGGCTAATTCATTTTTTTAATTGCTTGCTGCCTGGGCAACGGTAAAGTCAAATTTAGCTGCCATTGCTTCTGAAACTGCATCCAATGTTTCAGGGGTAATGTTCCAATACCCATTTTCGGCTGAATCCATTAACATACCTAACAAAGCATCCACTTCAGCTCTTGTAAAAAGTGGGGTTGCGCTATCTGATTTTCTTGTAAAACGAAGGCTATAAACAAACCCATAAGCTTCAGAAAGTGCATGGAAAGCCCCTTGGCGGTTGTCATCAATAATTTTGTTTTTTCCGGCCTGTAGATAATATATTCCGCGAACGGCAATTACTTCAGAAACTTTCTCACGGATTATTGCAGCCTGTTCGTCCCGTACGTCATAATTTTTTGCTTCAATTGCGGCACGGCCCAGTTTAAAGGCGTCAAATATTTCAGCAGCAATTGTGGAAAAATCCGGGTCGTCGTTAACACGTCCCACATATTCGTTCAAAAATTTGTCATCCTCGCCAATTGTCAAATTAGGGATCTCTGAATTGGCAGAGGTACCGTATAGATAGCCATAAGCCTCATCCCATTTGTGTTCCATTGCAGTGTAAGATTTATCTGCTTCCAGAACATTATTGTCATTATTTTGGCGGTTATTGCCCTCGTCCAGTACCGAGGAACTAAGATAATTGTTCAACATTTGGTCTGTCATTAGTGCTCCCAGCAGACTTTTAGCAAAGGCTTGATTGTACTCCAAACCTTTTCCGCTTATATAACGAGTGCTACTACCATCCGCTACTTGACCAGCAATCCCGGGGGCAGCTGTAACCATAGTATTTGGAAATACTTCATTTATTTGGGACGAAATATACCCATCTAAGGTTGCTTTAATTTGTGCACTTTCAGAAGTATTTGTCGAAAAATAATCGAAGGAAGCAGCCGTTTTGCTGCGAAGG
>JBBQQN010000010.1:0-41690 GCA_038215845.1 Flavobacteriales bacterium
GTAGGATAGGTGCTTTCCGGTTTATTTTTTATATAATCAAAATCAAAACCCAGCCCTAGCCAGCGCCAGTAATAATCGACTGAGAGCCCCAATTCCAAACCACCCTTATAATCTATATAAGGTGTATTGTTGTCATAAGTGGGGAAATCGTACCCAACGCGTGGGCTAAATTGCCAGTAGTTGTGGTCTTTGTGTGTTTGTTGCCCTTCCATATTCCAGCTTATGCTTGCAATAATCAGTAACAACAGTAATTTGAAAAGTGTTTTCATGATTTCTGTGTTTTAATGTTTATGAAGCAAATGTGAAAAAATAGAAGGGCGCCCGAAATGGCAAATCCATGAAGGGTAGCCTTCAGTAGACGAAAGGGGAAATAAAAGATATAAACGAAATATTTCGGGTGTTTATAATTCTCAAAACAATTAAAGTCAGAGATTTATGAGTGTTTTAGGAAAGTACATCGCTCACCAAATATGCAATAGATTTGCCTACTTGATTCGGGAAAATTCCCACCGAAGGCGAACCTTCGCAGATATGAAGGTATTTGGCATTTTTGTTTTTTGAAAAGTGGGAAACAAATTTTCTGGCTTCGGTGAGTGTAAATCCGCTGGGCGAAATGGCACTGCTGCCCATATTTTCAATGGCGTCCATATCAAGCTCAATTCCGAAATCACTATTGCTACAGAAATTTTCCGCTTCCTTTAAGGCTTCGCGAAAAGTTTTGTTTTCATTTACTGAAATATCTTCAAACAAATTGAATTTGATTCTTTCGGGATGTTTTCCCATCGAATCGAAAACCTTTTCGGAAGTATAGTTTCGGTGAAGTCCGAAGATGAAGTATTTTTCCAAAAACCCATTTTCAAAAGCATACGAAAACCCATTGCCGCTATGGCGGTGCTCCAAGGAACGGAAATCGGTATGCGCATCAAAATTGATACAGTTTATTGTTTTTTGCAATGCTTCGGAAGTGCCTTTTAAGTTTCCATAACTGTTGTTATGGCCGCCGCCGATAATAACGGGAAACTTCCCAGCTTCAATAATTGCCTTTACCACTTCTGAAACTTTATGGTCAATTGGAGTGACGAGTTCGACCAGTTTTTCAACCGAATGAGGTCCTTCCGCCGAAATTTTTTCGGCCTGTTTCCTTTGGGTTTCGCAATCAATTTCACCTAAAAGAATTGCGTTCTCAGCATTTGTTAGATGATTTTGCTGAATGTTCAACAAACTCCCCAATGCGGCTTCCCAAGCTTTGGAAGTTCCAGCATTTCCTAAATTGGCGCGTACCCCAATATCTTCTGGAATTCCCAAAAGAACATATTTTGAAGGATGGTTTTTTAAATCGTCAATGCTTTTCACAAAGCCAATTCTTTCCCCAAATTTGGTTTCACCTGCGCGCTTCTTTACAAATTGGGCGATATCTTTTTCTGAATAAATTTTCAGTAAACTCATTTTACTTCATTTCCGTTTAGGATTACAGAATCTATAAGATTACTTCCAAAAGCATAGGGCAAATATCCGTAGGAAGGAATAGGTTTTGTAATGATGAGGTTGGCTGTTTTTCCTCGGGTGATACTGCCGTGGGTGCGGCTAAGACCCATAGCATAAGCGCCATTTACAGTTGCCGCATTGATGGCTTCTTCGGGCGTAAGCCGCATTTTTATACAGGCTGTGGCCACCACAAAATTCATATTTCCACTGGGCGTGGAACCCGGATTATAGTCGCTGGCAATGGCCAAGGGTAATCCTGCATCAATTATTTTTCTGCCCGGGGTGTAAGGAATACTCAAAAAGTAGGAGCAGGAGGGAAGTGCTACGGGCATTGTATTGGAATTTTTCAGAGCTTCAATATCTGCGTCAGTCAAAACTTCCAAATGGTCCACACTTAAAGCCTTATGTTTTACAGCGGCTTCGATGCCTCCAATGGAGTTGAATTGGTTGACGTGTACTTTTGGGGTGAGTTTGTGTTTTTTCGCTTCGGAAAGGATTCGGTCCATATCGGCAACTGAAAAATAACCTTCCTCACAGAAAATATCCACATATTCAGCAAGTTTTTCCTTTGCGACTCTGGGAAGCATTTCATTGCAAATCAAATCGATATATCCTTCTTTATTATTTTTATATTCAGTAGGAACCGCGTGGGCACCCAAAAATGTTGTCTTAATGGTAATGGGATATTCCGCATCCAATTTTTTCGCTACCCGGAGCATTTTAATTTCTGCTTCCGTGGTAAGACCGTAACCACTTTTAATTTCCAAAGCCCCCGTACCCAAACGCATCACTTCCTTCAGCCGTTTTTTGGATTGTTTGTAAAGATCTTCTTCCGAGGTTTCCTGAAGTTTTTTAGCGCTGTTTACAATTCCGCCTCCTTTTGCCGCTATTTCCTGATAGGTAAGCCCATTTATCCTGTCCACAAATTCCTGTTCTCGATTTCCTGCATAAACAATGTGGCTATGTGAATCGCACCAAGTGGGCAGTACTATTTTGCCCGTGCAATCCAAGGTCTTAAACCCTTGGTGCGGGCCCATTTTGTCCATAGATCCGTAATCCTCGATAATGCCGTGGTTGATAAAGAGCCATGCGTTTTTAAGAGTGGGAAGTTCTTTCATTTCCGCGCCGCTCAATTTCACGGGAGAAGTCTCGCGTACCTGTAGCAATTCTTTTATATGGGTAAGAAGTAATTTCATGGTAGTGGTTTTATAGCAATTTGTTTTTGATAAAGATAAAAAAATCCTGAGAGGAAGGCTGCTTGCCCTTAAAGGAAAATGACATATAAAAGAAAGAAATGTGGAGCTTACAATGAAACCCTACAAAGCCTTGTTTGCAGATTTTTCACCATTCGGTTTCTTTATAAAAATTGAAATATAATTTTATACCTTTAACCAACCAGAAATTTAGGAAAATGAACAAAAAGAAAATCGGTATAAATACCATCTGCGCCCACGTGGGCGAAGTGGAAGACAAACAATTTAAAGGGGCAATTTCACCTTTATATATGTCCAGTAGCTATGCTTATGAAAACGTGGATGTTAAACGATACCCACGTTATTTCAACACCCCAAACCAAGAAGGGCTGTGCAAAAAAATTGCCATGCTGGAAAAAAGTGAAGCTGCCCTAATCTTTGGAAGCGGGATGGCTGCTGTAAGTACTTCGATGCTGGCATTTTTGCAAAAGGGCGACCATGTTGTGCTTCCGCCCACTTTGTACGGCGGAACCTACAATTTTATTGTGGAAGAGTTCGGTAAATTTGGGATTGAATATTCTTTTGCTGAAGGTTTTTCCGAAAAGGATTTTTCTGAAAAAATACAAGATAACACAAAAGTGATTTACACTGAAACCCCCTCCAATCCATTAATGCACATTACCGATTTGGAAATGATAAGCCGCATAGCAAAACCGCGGGGGATTGTAACGATGATCGACAACACCTTTGCTTCGCCTGTGAACCAAACTCCAGTGGATTTTGGCATTGATATTATGATCCACAGCGCCACAAAATATATGGGAGGCCATAGTGATATTTGCGCAGGAGCAGTGGCAGGAAGCGAAGCGCATATAAAACAAATATGGAACCTTGCCAAAAACTTGGGTGGGAGCCTTAGCGATTATACCGTGTGGCTTTTGGAGCGCAGTATGAAAACGATGGCAATTCGAGTAAAGGCCCAGAATAGAAATGCAAAAAAACTGGCGCGTTGGTTAGAAAAACACCCTTTGGTAGCTAAAGTTTATTATCCAAGGCTCAAGAGCCATCCCAATTATGAATTGGCTAAAAGACAAATGAAGGGCGGTACGGGCATGCTCTCATTTGAAATAAACGAATCCCTAAGCGCTGAGGATTTTATGAAATCATTAAAAATGATAAAACAATCCATGAGTTTGGCAGGAGTAGAATCTACCATACTTTCCCCCACAAAAACTTCACACGCATTACTGACGGCCGAAGAAAGAGAACGGCAGGGAATCAGGGATGGGTTGTTGCGTTTTTCAGTAGGAATTGAGGAAACCGAGGATATTATTGCCGACTTGGAAGGAGCTTTTAAAAGCGTTTCAAAAATGGAAAAAATTTAAAATACTAATTTATGAAGATTGACATTCTTGCCGTGGGGGCACACCCAGATGATGTGGAATTAGGCTGCGGGGCAACCTTGGCAAAGGAAATAGAAAACGGTAAAAAAGTAGGAATATTGGACCTTACCCGTGGCGAATTGGGCACACGCGGAAGTGCTGAAATAAGGGATGAAGAAGCAGCAGATGCAGCTAAAATTCTCGGGGTAAAGTTTCGGCACAATTTGGAATTTTCGGATGGATTTCTTGTTAATAATGCAGCCTCACAGTTGGAGATTATTAAAATCATTAGAAAATATCAGCCAGAGATAGTGCTTTGCAATGCGGTAGATGATAGGCATATCGATCACGCAAAAGCGAGTAAACTTGTAAGTGATGCCTGCTTTTTAAGTGGACTTCGAAAAATAGAAACCATCCTTGATGGGAACCATCAAGGCGCGTGGCGACCAAAGCATGTATACCATTATATTCAATGGAAAAATATAGAACCGGATTTTGTGGTAGATGTTTCAGGTTTTATGGATAAAAAGCTGGAAACAGTATTTGCCTATAAAAGTCAGTTTCACGATGCTACTTCAAATGAACCTATGACGCCCATTGCATCCGAAAACTTTAAGGAAAGCCTTACCTATCGCGCTATGGACTTGGGAAGGTTAATTGGTGTTGAACACGGGGAAGGATTTACCACGGAACGGTACGTTGCTGTAGATTCATTATTCGATTTGAAATAAAATTTCTTGGAGTATAGTATTGCGCAACCGTAAATATTGATTTATATTTGCATCCGCTTAAGGAGATAGTTTCTTAGCGTACAATAAATGGTGGTTGTAGCTCAGTTGGTTAGAGCGCTTGATTGTGGTTCAAGAGGTCGCCGGTTCGAACCCGGTCTTCCACCCAAAAGCAAAAGCCCTTCAGAAATGAAGGGCTTTTTTTGTGGAATTAAAATTCCCATAGGGTAGCTATCGAAATTTTTTTATCAAATAGCAATTATTTATTAAGCTTAATTCTGTTGTCACGGTTCGCTATTTCCCAAGCAGTAAGAAAAATGAGCTTGGCGCGTTTTGCCATTAGTTCGTATTCTATTTTATCGGGAGTGTCTGTGGATTTGTGGTAATCTTCATGAACTCCATTGAAATAGAAAATAATGGGGACATTATTTTTGGCGAAATTATAATGATCACTTCGGTAATAGAAACGGTTGGGATCGTTGGGGTCATCAAATTTATAATCAAGTTCCAAATGGGTGTATTTGTTATTTACTTCCGTTGAAATATCCTGCAATTCTTGACTTAATTTATTGCTTCCAATTAAATAAAGGTAATTGGGATTTTCTTTTTTATCGGGATCTATTCGCCCTATCATATCAATATTTAGATCGCAAACAGTATTTTTTAAAGGAAAGATAGGATTCTGTGTATAATATTTTGAGCCCCAAAGTCCAATTTCTTCTCCAGTTACATGCAGAAATAATATGGAACGTTTTGGTCCATTGCCATCTTTTACCGCTTGCTCAAAAGCTTGCGCAATTTCAAGAATAGACACCGTACCACTTCCGTCATCATCTGCTCCATTATATACAACTCCTTTTTCATCTGTACCTACGTGATCCAAGTGAGCCGAAATGATAACAATTTCGTCAGGTTTTTCCGAGCCTTTAATAAAGGCGACAACATTTTCTGAGGATTTTGAATCGGTTTTACCTGAAAAAAATTCGGCGGGAATTGTCTGAAAATAATTATTTTTTTCGGTGGGAGAGGCTATGCCCTCATCCATATAAAAATTCCGAAGATATTCCGCTGCCTTATGCTGGCCTTTGCTTCCTGTCATTCGGCCTTCCATGGCATCACCGGCATACACATAAAGATGTTTTTTTAGTTCCGGGGCGGTAATGGTATTGGCGTAATCAACATTGGTGCGATTTTGCGCAACGGTGCTGTGGGTAGAATTACAGGAAGCCAATAGGGCTGTGTAAAAAATAAAAATTATTAATTTCATGTATTTGGGATATAATTATTCAAAAGAAATGAGTTCGTAATCCTCTGGGGCCAAACCACCTTCACCTGTTTTTTTATAGTTCATGGTATAGGTTTTTACCACTTCATTACCTTCACGATCCTGTGATTTTATTGTTATTTTAATTAAATAAGTTACTCCTAGTGATGCTTCTCCGGTACTGGTTTCTTTCACTTCAATATTCTCATCATTAAACTTGGTGCCTTCGGGAAGTTGCAGTTTTTCAACAATATCTTTTTTGGCTAGCTCGCGGACCACCTCTTCCTGCTTATTTTCTGTGGAACACGAAACGATAAGCAACGTTACTAGTATTAATGCGATTTTTTTCATAATTGTTTATCTTTTGGTTAGTAGGTAAAGATAAAAGAAGTTACATGTCTTAGTGCAAAAGTTTTGTGAAAAAGGAATTTAAAATTACTTCGGAAAAGCTTCAGCTATAAAAAAGACCTTGCTGAAATATCAAATTGTTACATATCTAAAATTTTTTTCAATTCAATTTTTTCCTCAAAAAGTTATTTTTTCTTCAATAAAACGCATTTTAAACGATTTATAAACAGTTGTAAATCAATCATTAAAAATATTTTGTTAAACTTTTATAAAAAAAGATTAAACAAAAAATATTTTGTTTTATTTTTATTGAAACTTAAAAACTTATAAGATGAAAAAATTACTACCAATTCTCGCAATTGCTTTATTTACATTAAATTCAATTGCCCAAACCGCCCGTGTACAAGTAGTGCACAACTCAGCCGATGCGGCTGCAGCAGAAGTTGACGTTTATATAAACGCTGATTTAGCATTGGACAATTTTGCTTTTAGAACAGCTACACCCTTTTTAGACCTTCCCGCCGGCGTAGAAATAGAATTATCTGTAGCACCTGGAAACAGTACAGGGGTTGGCGATGCCCTTTTAACAGTTCCTGTTACACTAACTGCCGATGAAAAATATATAGTTGTGGCCGATGGAATTGTAAGTCCAACTGGGTATGACCCAGCACCTCCTTTAACCCTGCAGGTTTACCCAATGGCTCGTGAAATGGCAACTAATCCAGCCAATGTGGATTTGCTTGTCCACCACGGCTCTACAGATGCACCAACCGTTGATGTGGTTGAAACTGGAGTAGGCGCGGGTACTATTGTAGATGATATTTCATACACCGAATTTCAAGGTTATTTGGAATTGCCTACAGATGATTACATTATTCAAATTCGAGATGCAACGGGTACTGTTACTGTTGCCGCGTATCAAGTTCCTTTAGCTACTTTAGGCTTGGACGGTGCAGCACTTACGGTTTTTGCATCTGGATTTTTAGACCCTAGTCAAAATTCAAACGGTCCAGCTTTTGGCTTGTTTGTGTCGACTCCTTTGGGTGGCGATTTACTGGAACTTCCGGCTGCGCCCCTTAGTGTTTCGGGATTTGATTCAGCTGAATTCAAAATTTATCCAAATCCTGCAACTGATAGAATTAACATTCTTTCAAAAGGAATTGATATGAACCAGTATTCCTTCGCAATATCTGATATGTTGGGACGTGTAATCTCAAAAAGTACAATCAATATTGACAATATGATTGACGTGAGCAACCTAAATGAAGGTATCTATAATCTTACCATTCTTAATGGAAACAAACCGCTAGTAAATATGAAGTTTGTTAAGAATTAAAATACAATTAGCAATTAGTTCGAGTAGTTAAATCAGAAAGCCCTGGAAACATAATGTTCCAGGGCTTTTCTTGCCATTTTTCTTTTTCATTTATTAATTTTCATGTTCGGCAAGATCTTCCAAACTCTTAACGCGAGAAAGGGTAGTATTTATTTCAGCCGCTTGTTTTTGTAAAACGTTTGAGATTTGCGGTGGAAAGTTCTGTTCTTTTAATTTTTCCTGATATTCCTCTGCACTGGCTTTTTCGCCACGTATGCATTCTTCCAATACAGCCTCGTCATCATTTCCGGAAAGGGCACTTTTAATATCGATCCAAGTTCTATGAAGGCTTCCGGTAACACTTCCGCTTTCTTTGGGTTCTTCGTTCAAGCTTCTAAGCTCCTGGGTAATTTCAGTTGCAAAACGGCTTCGTTGTACGGCTTGCTTTTTCAAAAAACCTTTCAATTGTGGATTTTTGGCATCTTTCATTGCTTTTGTAAAACCTTTTTCGGCATCGTAATTTTTTTCGAGTAAATCCTGAAGGTTATCTACAATCTTTTTATGAATGTTTTGGTCGGCATTTTCTTTTGTTGTTTTCATATCTTTAATTTTTTTTTATTATAAAGATACATTTCCAAGTGGCATTCAATTCTTAGCAATTTCCCAATTGAGAAGTGTTTAACGATTATTGTTAATACTATTGAAAATTCGCCGGGCTCATCTTAAATTATAAATTAATGTTATAATGGAGGTTGCGAAGTCTAATTTATTTTAACTTTCAAAGAAAAATATGGATGTTCGTTCCAATGAGCCTTATTGGCTAATCAAAAATAGTCTTCCCAAAAGTTATCCCTCCTTAAAACAATCCATTTCCTCAGAAGTTTTGATTATTGGCGGCGGCATAACGGGAGCATTAATCGCCTTCAAACTTTTGCAAGAAGGAAAGAAGGTGGTTTTGGTGGATAGAAGGGACATTTGTAACGGTAGTAGCGCCGCAAGCACTTCCATGCTTCAATATGAAATTGACGTGCCTCTGCATAAATTGATAGAGGAAAAGGGAGTTACCTGCGCGGTTTCGAGCTATCAAAATTGTGAGAAGTCTATTAAGGAGTTGAAAAAAATTGTTGTGGCGGTTGAAAGCCACTGTGGTTTTGAATACAAAAAAAGTGTGTATTTCGCTTCTTCCAAAAAAGATATTTCCTTTTTGAAAAATGAGTTCGAAGCCCGGAAAGAGCATGGTTTTGAGGTGAAATGGCTCTCAAAGGAAAAATTGAATAAATTAGGTTTAAAAGCTTATGCTGCCATTGAATCAAAATCAGGCGCGGTAATGGATGTTTATAAATTGGCAAATGACCTTTTAAAGCATTGCAGTGAAAAAGGGGTGAAAATTTATGATCGGACCCAAATTGAGGAAATTCAGAAAAAAGACAATAAAACGATAGCCAAAACCAAAAGTGGATTTACTATTGAAGTAGAAGATGTTATTCACTGTACCGGTTATGAAAGTACCGAAAATATAAAAGAAGACATTGTTGCTTTAAAAAGTACGTTTGCCTTGGCTTCAGAAGCTTTTGAAACACTTCCGAAAGCCTTTAAAAACCGAATTTACTGGAACACAGATTCCCCCTATTTATATTTCAGGAGTACTGAAGAGGGACGTATAGTAATGGGCGGCGGAGATCGTGATTTTAAGAATGCCTTACGGCGTGATGCCTTACTACCCAAAAAAGAAAAGGAATTGTCCAAAAGTTTTAAAAAATGCTTCCCAAATATTCCATTTACTGCAGATTATTCTTGGGCAGGTACCTTTGGGGAAACCAAGGATGGACTGCCTTATTTCGGAAAACCGGACACTGAAAAAAACGAACATTACATATTGGGCTTTGGAGGAAATGGAATTACCTTTAGTGTGATGGGTATGGATGCTATTGTACACTCTCTGGACAACTCTCCACATCCTTATTTGGAATATTATAAATTCAACAGATAAAATTATCAACCAACTAAAATTTTTATTATGAGTAAATGGTTTGAAGCTTCAACAACATCCATTATTGCTATAATATTAACAGCCGCGGGAATTTATATTGCTACTATTTTATTTACCCGTTTAGCAGGAAAGCGGAGTTTTTCAAAAATGAGTAGTTTTGATTTTGCAATGACGGTAGCCATAGGCTCCATATTGGCCACTACCATACTTTCAAAATCTGTGAGTTTGCTCCAAGGAATTGTGGGCTTGGCCTCTGTTTATGTTCTGCAAATATTGGTGGCAGTTTGCCGTAGGTTTAAATTTGTCCAAAAAATGATTGATAATCAACCCTTGCTTTTGATGGACAGAGAAAAAATCCTGCACGAAAATCTTAAAAAAGCACGGGTAACCGAAACCGATTTGTATTCCAAACTTCGCGAGGCAAATGTGCTGGAACTTTCACAAATTCGTGCCGTTGTCTTTGAATCTACGGGCGATATTTCTGTTCTTCATACAAAGGACGAAAATATTAAGCTTCAGGATTGTTTAATGGAGGGAGTTGCTTCAAAATAAACTAACCTTCCAATACCGAAAGAATATTTCCCGCAGGATCTGAAAACCATGCTATATTGGGACCTTTATCACTCCAACAGATTCCTTTTTTGTCGGTTTTTATGGGAGCATCATATTGAATAAATTCAACGCCTTTTTCTGTAAGTTCATCCACTGCTTTTTCAATATTGTCAACGGGAAAATTAAGCAACGTAAATTTGGCAGGCTCGTGGTTTGGTCTTGGATAAATAATAATGTGGTGTTCCTTTGAAAAATGAAGTTCTAAAAGACCCATGGGATTATCTTTAACCTTCAAGCCAAGAATATTTTTATAAAATTCCTTGGCCTATTTGATGTCGTCTACGGAAAACCCGCTAAACGCTTTTGAGTTTTGTAACATATTTTTCAATGTTTATTCTGAAAGTTCCTTTACTTTTTGAAGTGCCTGGGGAAAGGTTTTAGTGAAATAGTCTTCATATTCACTAACAATGTCAACCGAAACATTGAGAACGGTTTTTCCATTTTGTTCTACTAAGTTGTATTCTTCCAAAGAACCAGCCCAGTCTGGAGAAGGAATTTCTTTTCCGTCTTTTATGGAACCCAAATGTTCAAACACCATTTTTTTGTTGGGTATTTTCGTTTTTATTCTGCTAATCATTCCGTCTCCAGAGGGTCCCAAAAATTTCACAGAACTTCCTTCCTGCCAGTCTGTTTCGGCATAGGAACCTTCAAAGAAAGGGGCGGTCCATTTCTGATAAGTTACATCGTCCCACAGTAAGGACCATATTTTTTTTGCTGGGGCGTTGATTGTGGTTGAAAATTTTAAGGTCTTCATAATTTTTTGTTTTCTGTTTTTGTTTGAATTTCCTTCACTCTAAATTTTACAATGTCTTCTATCAATTTCCATGGCATTTCTTCATGGAGCGGAAATTGAATAGAGCCTTTTCCAGTTTTATATTTTGAAAGTTCTTTTTGAAAAGCTTCATTTCCCGAAGGAAGGGCATAAAAGCCAATATGGTTTTTGAAGGCCGCAAAATAAACCAAAGCCTTTCCGTTAATTTTGAATGCCGGCATTCCATAACTGATTGCTTCCACCGCATTTGGAACAGTTTTTTTAATAGTTGCCCGAACACCTTCCAAAATTTCCTGAACTTCTTTTGGGAAAGCGGTAATATAATCGTCTGTATTTTTTGGCTTAAGCATTTCCATCTTATTATAGTATAGGGAACTCTCAATTTATAAATTCCCATTTTAAAATTATTTCGGCATTTTATTCATATCCATATACAGCACTCCCCAACGGTGGCCGTCCAAATCCTGAAACCCAAATAGGTACATCCAGCCGTCTACCCAAGCTGGTTTAGAGAAAACAATGCCGCCCGCTTTTTCCACTTTTTTTGCCAGTTGGTCAACTTCAGTTTCATTTTCTGCATCAATGTTTAGAAATACTTCGGTGCTTTTTTGGGTATCGGTAATCTCGTTTTGAGCAAAGTGTTTAAAGGTTGTTTCGGGAAAAAGCATCATTACCGTGTTTTTTTTATCCAAGAAAAAACTTGCATTTTGATTGCCATTGTCATGTTTGGGATTGGCCCGGAAACCAATTTCCTTGAAAAATGTTTTTGATTTTCCGATATCTTTAACCGGAAGGTTTATCCAAAATTGTTTTGCCATAATTTCTAACTTTTAAAGTTGATTTTTATTAATAGTCGAAATATTCAAAATGCCGAATCCCTTCTTTTGCCATTTCCGTTTGTGAGGTATGTGCCGGCATTACTCCTTCAAAAAGGAAAATTAAAGTGGTTGCGGACCAGAAAATTATTTTATCTTTCTTTATGATAGGGGACTTTAAATTTAATGTTTATTTCAATTTGAACATTTCCAATTCTTAAAATTTATTGGGAAGCTACCCGAGTAATTACAAAAAGCTATGCTCTTTTTTATTTACCGCAACTTGCAGGGCAGTTTTTGATGTTAGTATCAATATCTTGAATTCTTCACTGTTTTCTGCACTCTTTTCTTTTGCATCGGGGAAAGAAATAAAGTGGTATACTCCCTTTTTCAGAAAAGCGGTTTTTATGTTTAAGGAAGCGCCTTCGCCTTCAAACATTTCGGTAGCTGCACAGTTGTATTGAATTTTACCGGTACCGTCAGCAAATGAAATCCCAAAATAATAGCGGCCATCTTTATTGACAATGCTCGAATGCAATTCCTGATGTACTTTAAAAATATCATTGGGAAAACTGTGCGCAGAGATGTACATAATTTGAAGATCCTCCTTAAAAATTATTTCTTTCATATACAGGTACTTAAACGAGCTTTACAAATATAACTACCGAATTTTGTTGAAATGGGGTGTAAATACGTCAAAGTATAGGGTGGTTTACGACATAGTTTATACCTAAGAAGTACTCATGAATAATAGCATATTTTCTTATGTTTTATATATCGACGTGTCTTAAATTAATGATATTTAGGTATTTATGTTTGAATTTAGGTTTCCACTCCCTATCTTTAAGCTTACTAAGCAACTAACTGACTAACCCTGCTTACCCTTCATTATGGAAAGTTATAAGACAGATGGCAGACCACAACAAATAACGCTGCAGGTACAGGCAGGGATTGTGGGGATTGCAACTACACGCGTTGATCTAAAAATTGAGAATAAATACACTAAACTTTTTGATTCGGAAAGTGGCTTCGGGGGAAATATACTTCCTTCAACCGTTGAAAAAAACGCAAAACTGAAAGATACTATCCTACGCATTCGTACCGTAATAAATCTGAGTAACCTAACGCCAGAACAGCTTGAAAAAGCAATAGAAACCCTATTTATAATTTACAGTTTAAGCGGGGGGCCAGAAGGGGAGAAACAATATGAAGCCCTAAAAAATGATGCTCTGAAAATTGATGAGGAAAACGTAATCGTTACAAAAAAAATAATGTTTGTATGAAGCGCTTATTAGTAAATTGCAAACTAACCAAAATAAATGTTTTGGATATCCAATCTTCCTTTTTCTAAAATATTTTACAAAAATGAAAAAATATATAACGGTTCTTGTTTTGTTTTACTCTGTGCTTTTCACAGCGCAAACAGACAATCAAACATTTACTTTTGATGCTGTAAATCTTGAAATTCCCAATGCGCCTGCCTTTGTTCTTTTGGATGCCGCGCCTACGACCATTCAACGGCCCAATTCATCGAGAGCTTTGGGTATAAGCTTAATTCAGGATATAGCCAATGATGGAATATTGGATGATATATCGGTAGAAGTAACCCCTTTTTGGATGACGCGGAGCTTAAAACGTTCTGCCCTCTCCTTTTACGGAATAGATAAAAACTTAAAACAATATCCCTTTTCAAAACTGAAACTTGCCTCTATTTCGGCAGCTTATGTGAAAAGTCCTGATTCCATTATAAATATTTCAATGGGCGCGCGCGCAACGGTTTTTGAGCTAAAACGAAAAAGTGATATTATTGATTATTACGATACGTATACCGAAATTGAAAAACTGACCACAAAAATTTTGGATTTTCAGGACGAATATGAAGAAACCCACCCTGAGCCAGATTGCGAAAACGATGGGACAGATTCCAATTGTACAAAGCAATGGGAAGTTTACAATAATGGTCTGATTAATTTTCTTCAGGAAAAAATAAAGGAACGAGCGGGGAAATACGGTTATACCTCCAAAATGCAGGAAATTATAAATCGCAAACCTGCTTTTGCACTGGATGTTGCAGTGGCTTATAACCAGCGTTTTAGCGAAGATCATTTTAACGATAACGGTTTTGGCCGGTTTGGTGTATGGGGAACGGCGGCCGCTTCGGTGTTTTTGGACCAGAGTAAATTCAACTATTTAAATATCTATGGTTTTGTACGCTATTTAAAAGGCGAAAGGCAAACTTTTGCGATGGTTGATAATAATTATAATGCTATCGATTTAGGGATTAAAGCCGAACTGGAATTTAAAAAACTTGTCGTCGGCTACGAATACATAAACCGAAGCGGCGATTTGGAAAGCTATCGCTCTGCTGGAAATATAAAATATCAGGCCTTTGAGAATATTTTTCTTACAGGAAGCTTTGGCAATAACTTTTCAGGACAGGACGATCTTATAACTCTTTTTGGGGTTCAATGGGGGTTGAATGGAGTTTCTCAATTACTGGGAATTTAATAAAAAAGCCTTTTTTGCGATTATGTCTATAAAAAGTTGACTTAATTTTTATCGCAATCTATTAGCACTAAAGGCATCTTTTCATTGAATTTAAGTTGCGTGCCTTTCTTAAATTGAAACTTTCCATTTATTTCTTCCACTTCCCCATAGCCTTCCATCATTTTGCCACCATTTTTTAGAAAGACTACCTCGCGAATTGAAGTAGTTCCTTCCGAATCAAAAATATATTGGGCAAACAGCGTATCCCCTTTCATATGTCCCTCTATATTACCATCGTTTTTATCTTTTTCATAGTAATGGTAGCTTAGATCGCCTGTTATTTTGCCATTCATTTTTTCCATTCGTAAAACAACGGTGTCTTTTGCCGTTATATATTGATAACAGGTTTTTGTGGGAATGGTGTCCAACTGGTTTTCATTGTATTCCATTGTGGATCGGGTCTCGGTAGGTGAAACCGGTTCCATATCCTTTTTGTTCTCATTTTTACAGGAAATAAATGAAAACAATATAATTGCTGGGAAAAATAATGACTTAAGGTTCATAAGTGGAATTTTTTATTTCATAAAACTAAAAAATAATCATAGTGTGTAGGAACTGCTTAGGTTTATTTTAACAATCGACTTTCGATAGGCTTTAAGGTAATTGAGTTTTTCAAACAATTCTTCTGAAATCATTTTTTATCATTTTCCTGAATCAATTTTACAACTTTCGATACGCCCGTGGAAGCATTTTCGGCAAAAACCGTAATTTTTTTGTTTCCCGAAATGGACGGTTTTGGGTCCACAAAATAAATAGGAGTCTCCGGATGGGCATATTGAACCAAGCCTGCCGCGGGATAAACCTGCATGGAGGTTCCAATAATGATAATTGCATTAGCTTTTTCGACTATTTCCGCAGCCCTTTCAATCATTGGAACCATTTCGCCAAACCATACTATATGCGGACGGAGTTGGTGGTTGTGTTCGCAGAAATCACCCACGTTTAAATCGTTTTTCCAATCCAAAACCAAATCTTCATCAAAGGTGCTGCGGGCTTTCAGCAGTTCTCCGTGAAGGTGGATCACCTTGCTACTTCCGGCACGTTCGTGCAGGTCGTCAACGTTTTGGGTAATAATTGTTACTTGGTGGTTTCGTTCCAATGCGGCCAATGCTTTATGGGCGGCATTGGGCTGGACATTTAGGAGTTGCCGTCTGCGCTGGTTGTAAAAATCCAGAACCAATACCGGGTTGCGTGCAAAACCTTCGGGCGACGCAACTTCCATTACATCGTGGCCTTCCCACAGCCCATCGCTGTCCCTAAAAGTTTTCAAACCACTTTCCGCGCTTACGCCTGCTCCCGTTAGTACTGCTATTTTCAAAGGTAAGTTTCTAAAATAATAATTTAATGAGCTAAGTTATTTAAAATTCCTGTTAAGAAGGCAATAACTTTTATCTTAGCAAAATATCACAAAAACGGCAAAAACCCAATAATTCATTAACTCAGTAACATTTTATAAGTGGATTTAGAATTATTAGAACACCTAAAAACCTACATTACAGACAGAAGAAAAAATCTGTTCGAACAAGTTCTGTCGCAACGGACCCGTCATTTTACGGTGGTTACCGAAGATGTTTACCAACTTCACAACACCAGCGCAGTAATGCGAACTTGTGATGTTTTTGGAATTCAGGATTTGCACGTGGTAGAGGAAAAAGTGAGCAAGCGTATTGATAAGGAAATTGCCATGGGCGCCCAAAAATGGGTGGATTTTAAAAGGTATAAATCAATTAAGGAATGCATCAAAAATCTTCAGAACTCGGGATATCAAATTGTTGCAACTACTCCACATACCAATTCCACAGTGCTTCATGATTTCGACGTTTCAAAGAAAAGCGCTTTTTTCTTTGGAAAGGAAAGTGATGGATTGAGTGATACGGTAATGAATGTGGCAGATGGTTTTTTGAAAATCCCGATGTACGGTTTCACCGAAAGCTTGAATATTTCGGTTTCGGCGGCCATAATTCTTCAAAGTGTAGTTACCCGTTTAAAGCAAAGTGAAGCATCTTGGCAACTTTCCACAGAGGAAAAGTTTGAACTGGAAATGAAGTGGCTAAAGAAAACCATTAAGGCTTCGGAAGAGATTATTGAAAGATATAATAATGAAAAGTCAAAAAAGTAAGCACCAAATTCTAAATAATTTTACAAAATCAGCAATTAGCAATCGTAAATCGTAAATAAAAATGAAACTCGTCTTCGCCACCCACAATAAAAACAAGTTCGCTGAAGTAAAAGTGATGCTCCCTTCCTATATTGAATTGCTTAGTTTGGACGACATTGGTTGCACTGAAGAAATTGAGGAAACTGCCGAAACTATAGAAGGCAATGCCATTTTAAAAGCCGATTATGTTAAGATTAATTATCACTTAGATTGCTTCGCGGACGATACCGGCCTTGAAGTGAAATCGTTGAATTACGAACCGGGGGTTTACAGCGCACGTTATGCGGGGCCTTCAAATAATTCGCAGGCTAATATGGAAAAACTTCTTTTTAAATTAAAGAATAAAGAAGATAGGAGCGCCCGTTTTAAAACCGCCATTGCACTTTCCATGGACCATTCGGAAATTATGTTTGTAGGAATCTGCAAAGGCGAAATAATTGAAAAACCCCGAGGCAATTCCGGCTTTGGTTATGATCCCATTTTCCAACCAAAAGGCTTTGACCAAACTTTTGCAGAGATGACCCTCACCCAAAAAAGTGAGATTGGCCATCGCGGTAAAGCGATGCGGCAGTTGATTGATTATCTTTCGAAATAAGTGGCAATTTTAGGTGTCGTTTTTAGTAATCCAAAAAAATTGCTAACTACAACTGCCAACTGAAAACTAATCACTACATTTGCGCCCTTGAAAAAATCCTCAGGATGAGGAGGTGTTGAAGTGAAGCTGAACGTTTTATATGTGTCAAAAATATGCTTCCCGCTAACACATAATAAAACTTAAGTATAAAAATGAAAGCATTTGAAGCATTAGGCTTGGAAGAAAATCTTCTAAAAGCCATCGCCGATATGGGTTTTGAGACCCCCTCGGAAGTACAAGAAAAAACAATCCCAATTCTTTTAGAGCGTGAAACCGATATGGTTTCCCTAGCCCAGACTGGAACTGGAAAAACCGCCGCATTCGGATTTCCGATGCTGCAAAAAATTGACGTAAAAAGTCGCACTACGCAAGGTCTTATCCTTTCTCCCACTCGCGAGCTTTGTATGCAGATTACCAATGAAATTATAAGCTACGGAAAATATCTTCCAGGCCTTAACGTAACAGCTGTGTATGGTGGTGCCAGCATTACAGATCAAGCTCGCCAAATCAAAAAAGGTTCTCAGATTATAGTTGCTACGCCAGGCCGAATGAAAGATATGATTGGCCGTGGACTTGTGGATATTTCAAAAATTGACTATTGCGTATTGGATGAAGCTGATGAAATGCTCAATATGGGCTTTTATGAGGACATCACTGAAATTCTTTCACATTCCCCTAAGGAAAAAAGCACTTGGTTGTTCAGCGCGACGATGCCGAAAGAAGTTTCGAACATCGCAAAAAAATTCATGCATACTCCCGTGGAAATTACCGTTGGAACCAAGAATGTTGGGTCTGACCAAGTTTCCCACGAATATTATTCGGTAAATGCACGCGATCGTTACAGCGCACTTAAAAGATTGGCAGATGCCAACCCGGATATTTTCTCGGTTGTTTTTTGCCGAACCAAACGCGATACCCAAAAGGTTGCCGAACTTCTTATAGAAGATGGTTATAACGCAGCAGCACTGCACGGGGATTTGAGCCAAAACCAACGAGATTTGGTCATGAAATCTTTCCGCGCCCGTCAAATACAAATGCTTGTAGCAACAGATGTTGCCGCTCGTGGAATTGATGTGGACGATATTACACACGTAATCAACTACCAATTACCGGACGAAATAGAAACCTATACTCACCGTAGCGGACGTACAGGCCGTGCAGGAAAAACAGGGGTTTCTATGGTTATTGTTTCAAAAAGTGAAGTACGAAAAATACACACTATTGAAAAAATGATTCAGAAGAAATTTATTGCCAAGGAAATTCCTTCAGGCATGGAAATCTGCGAAGTACAGTTGTTTCACCTTGCCAACAGCATTAAAAACACTGAAATCAATCACGATATTGATCCGTATTTGCCAAACATAAATGAGGTTTTGGAACAATTCACCAAAGAAGAACTTATTAAAAAAGTGTTTTCGGTTGAGTTTACCCGTTTCTTCAATTACTATAAAAAATCAAAAGATCTTAATGTTGCCGTTGGAGACAGAAAATTTGCTGATGAAGATGCAAAAGACAGCACGCGTTATTTCATAAATATTGGAAGCAAGGATGATTTTGATTGGATGAGCATGAAGGATTTCCTTCGCGATTTACTTCAACTTGGAAAAGACGATGTTTATAAAGTTGATGTAAAAGACAGTTTCTCTTTCTTCAATACCGACGAAACCAATCAAGAGCTTGTAATGGGCATCTTTAAGGATTTTAAATTGGAAGGAAGACAAATAAATGTTGAAATTTCCAAAGACACTGGCCGTAAGGGCAGAAGTGGCGGTAGTAGCGGAGGCGGCGGAAGAGACCGTTCCAAAAGAAGAGGCGAAAGAAGCGACCGTGGAGATAGAGGCGATAGAGGAGGAGACAGAAGCGATAGAAGTGGTGGCTTTAAAAAACGCAGCGGAGGCGGCGGCTTTGGAGGTGGTGATAAACCAGCCTTTAAAGGAAAAAGCAGAAGAACAGCTGATCGTCCTGACAATGCAGGAACCGGAGGCAGACGTAGAAGAAAGAGTTAAATATTTTCTACAATGCAACTTTTAGGCGAAAATAGCGTCTATATAAGTATATTTACGGGCCCTTAAATGGGCCCGTTTGTTTATAGTTACTATGGAAGGTTTCGATTTCGAAAAAGATTATGTACTGGAAAATGAAGTGGTAAAACTCACTCCATTGAAAATACACGATTTTGAAAAACTGAGCGTCTTCTCATTAAAGGAACCCGAACTGTGGCAATATTCCCTTCAGCCAGCCAATGGTCTTGAAAATCTTAAAAAATATATGGATATTGCGTTCGAGACGAAAATAGCTGGAACATCATATCCATTTCTTGTTTTTGATAAACGAACAAATAATTATGCCGGAAGTACGCGTTTTTACGATTATCAAAAAGAGCACGCTACCATTCAGCTTGGTTATACTTGGTACGGAAAACAATTTCAGGGCAGTGGATTAAACAAACAGTGCAAGTTTTTGATGCTCCAATTCGCTTTTGAAAATCTTGGGCTGGAACGTGTAGAGTTTCGTGCTGATGCAAAAAACGATCGTAGCATTGCCGCCATGAAAAGCATTGGTTGTAAAGTAGAAGGTATTTTGAGAAACAATTGCTCAGCTATTAAAGGCAGGCGGGACAGCATCGTTTTAAGCATATTGAAAGATGAATGGTTTGGAGGCGTTAAAGAACAATTGAAAACTAAAATTGAAAATGAAAACAAGCTTTCAAACAGCTGAAAGTTTCCGTATATTTAAAATATGACTATGAAAAAGTATCTCCTGTTGATTGCCTTAGTTTTACTTACCGCAAATTCTTTTGCGCAGGAGGAGCACATAATTAAAGGAATTGTCCAAAATGATGCGGATGATAAAATTCTTGAAAATGTAAACATCGTAAACCTTAATCAAGTAATTGGTACAACCACTAATGATAAGGGGGAGTTTGCACTACGTGCCGCGGTTAACGATACACTGTACTTTTCATATTTAGGATTTAAATCCCTTCGAGTTAGAGTAACCAATGACTGGTTAAAGTTTGGCGATATAAAAGTAAAAATGACCGAGTTGGGTATTGCTTTGGAAGAAGTAGTGGTTCGCCCTGTGCAACTTACGGGTTATGTTGAAATAGATGCGAAACTTATTCCCATTTACGACAATTATCGATATAGAATTTCAGGCCTAAGTACCGGCTACGAGGGCGGAAGCAATCAGCCCGGCGCGGTAAGTAAGGTAATCAGTTCTATCTTTAATCCGGCAGATTTTCTTTACAATGTATTTGGAAAAAGGCCGAGACAAATGCGGAAACTGCGGCAAATGAAGGAAAATGACGAAATACGAAATATTCTACAAAGTAAATACGACCGCGAAACCTTAATGGCTGTACTTCAGTTGGAACGTGTTGATATTGATGAAATTCTAAATAAATGCAGCTATTCCAAAGATTTTATACGCACCGCAAACGACCTTCAAATCCTTGATGCCATCAGCGGATGTTATGAAGAATACAAAGTGCTGAATAGGGATAAATAATTTCCTCTTCCATAAAGCGTTGCTTTAGTCACAACCGAAGTTGGTTAGGGGGATTCATTTCACAGAAAATATTTTTATGAAACAGCTAATCTTCCAACAACGCCAATTTTTCAACACCCACGCCACCAAGGATATTCATTTTAGGCGGAGACAATTAAAAAAGCTTTCTACCGCTCTAAAAGAGAATGAATCCCTACTTCACGAAGCCATTTACAAGGACTTCAAAAAATCTGAATTCGATAATTATACTACGGAGCTTTCCCTTCTTTATAAAGATATTAAAGAAGCGCGCAAAATGATTTTTAAGTGGGCCCGCAAGGAGAGAGTGGGCACGGGCATCCTCAATTTTCCCGCTTCAAGTTATATTGTTCCTGAGCCATTGGGAGTTTGTTTGGTTATTGGTGCATGGAATTATCCGTATCAGCTTTCTTTTGCTCCCGTAATTGCAGCAATGTCTGCAGGAAATACCATAATTTTAAAGCCCAGTGAATTGCCATCAAATACCGCCGCGGCAATGGCAAAAATAGTAAAGGAGCATTTCGACCCAAACTATTTTACCGTAGTCCAGGGTGGGGTGGAAGAGACCCAAGAACTTTTAAAACAAAAGTTCGATAAAATATTTTTTACCGGAAGTAGCAAAGTAGGGAAGATTGTCTATAAAGCCGCTGCAGAAAACCTAACGCCAGTTACTTTAGAACTGGGCGGGAAAAGTCCAGCCATTATAACTGAAAGTTGCAACTTAAAAGTTTCGGTGAAGCGTTTGGTATGGGGAAAATTTCTTAACTCTGGCCAAACCTGCATAGCTCCAGATTATGTTTTGGTCCACAAAAGTATTGAGCAAAAATTTCTAGAGCTTACCAAGAAGGAAATCATCAGTCAACATTTCGCTTTTGAAAATGACAATTATCTTCAAATAATAAATGATGATAATTTTGAAAGGCTAAAAAAAATGCTCGCTCCCGAAAAAATATATTTCGGTGGCGATACCCATAAAGAAACCCGTTTTATCCAGCCTACAATAATGCAAAACGTAACCATGGAAGATGCCGTAATGCAGGAAGAAATCTTCGGTCCCATTCTTCCAGTTATATCCTATCAAACAATAGACGAAGCCATTGCCAAGGTAAATAACCTTCCAAAACCCCTTTCGTGTTATGTTTTTACGAAAAGTAAATCAGTTAAAAAGAGAGTTTTAAAAGAAATTTCCTTTGGCGGCGGGGCTATTAATGAAACTATTATGCATATCAGCAATTCAAACTTGCCATTTGGCGGGGTGGGTCACAGCGGAATGGGCAATTATCATGGCGAAGCTGGTTTTAGGGCATTCACCCACTATAAAAGTGTAATGGATAAACCTACTTGGTTAGATCCTTCCATTCGCTACTATCCGCACACTCCGTTTCGGCTTAAATTGATGCGGTGGTTTATGCGGTTTTAGATTTACTTTCATAAGGGTTTTAAAAAAAGAAGCTCTAGTAGGTTGTTTAGATATTTCATATAAAACGGAAAACAACTAAAAATGCAATCGCCTAAGCGAATAGGATTTAAGCACAAAAATCCTAAATTATACCTATCTTTCCCATTCAATCCAAAATTTTCCAGCAATGAAAAAATTTTACGTACTAGTTTTATTGTTCACAATACAATTTTCATTTGCACAAATCCACTTCCAAAAAACACCTGATCCTGCAAATTATCCTACGCCAGGAGTTGTTACAGCTATAACTGCAAATATTGGTTATGAGGGGTATGATGAAACCCAGCCTTATTTTGGCGAAGGCGAATATGAAATTTATTTGGATGAAGTAGATGGTATATTTGATAAGCCAATAATAGTTTTAGATGGTTTTGATCCCGGCGATTCTAGGGACATTGGTGGCCTTTATGCCAGTTTAAGTTTTGATGGTGAAAATCTTGCGGACATCCTCCGAGCTGAGGGGTATGATATTGTAATCCTTAATGCTCCTTTGTACACCACCGATGGAAAGGAAATAGACGGCGGCTCAGATTATATTCAGCGAAATGCAATGGTTTTGATAGCGCTCATCCAACAACTAAATGCAGAAAAAATAGGGGAAGAGGAGCTAGTAGTTTTCGGTCCAAGTATGGGTGGCCTTATTGCCCGTTATGCCTTGGCATATATGGAAGAAAATAGTCTTGATGCTGAGACACGTTTATATATTTCTTTTGATGCTCCACATCGTGGCGCGAACATTCCGATTAGTTTACAATATCTAATAAATTATTTTGCAGACCAAGTTGGCGATGCCACTGCGCAACAAATTGTAGATGATGTATTAAATTCCCCAGCAGCCAAAGAAATGCTTCTTGATCATTTATCGGGTCACTTATTGGCGGGTTCAACCTATGAGCAGGATCCCACCAAATTACTTCCCTTGGGAGCTCCCGGCTTTAGAAATGAGTTTCAAGCAGAACTGGATATATTGGGTTTCCCAAGTAATGTTCGGAATGTAAGTATGATAAATGGTAGTGGAAATGCCACAACCACCGGAACTCCGAGCGCTATTGTGGTAGATACAAACCTGACTGTGGACGGGACTACAGATGTTGATGTTGCGTTAAAATTTACTCCAGCTGCAAGCCAGACCAATACGGTTACTGATGTTACCGTAAACTTTTTTGGCATTCCCATAAGTACTTATACAACCCTCTCACAATCACCAAATGAAACTGATGGTATAGACAGCTCCCCAGGTGGAACAAATAGTATAACCGATGCCTTGGGCGATGGCGGCGGTAATCCGTTACTTATAGAGTTTATAGCTGCACTTCAACAGGATTTATATTCGTTTGTTCCCACTATGAGTTCCTTGGCCATTGAAAATGATAACTTATATGCTGTTCCCAACTTGAGTGATTCTCCTTTTGCAAATTTTTATATCCCCAACGAAAATGAAAATCACGTTACCGTTACTGCGGCAAATGCCCAGTTTGCTTTGGACGAAATCAGAAATGGAAGCCTATCTATCGGAAATAATCAATCCGGAAATCTATTTGTACTTTCACCAAATCCTGTAAAAAACACCATCAATATTACTCTCTCAAAAGAAATATATTCTGGACAATTAATGGCAACTGTTTACAATATTGCAGGTCAAAAAATAATGCATCAAGAATGGCAACAACCACAACCACAATTGGTCTGGAACCAACACTTGGCCAGCGGAATGTATTTGTTGAAACTGGAAAACGGTACTGCTGTTCAGACTATAAAGATGATTGTAGAATAGTAATAGGGGAGGAGTAGAATGAATTGTATTGGCGGTTAAATTACTATTGATGTGTTGAAATTCTGCAATTTATATTTTTTTGTTTATCTTCGTTTTGCCCTTTCTACTATAAAATTTTCTCAACTTAATTCGAACTTAAGACTCTCGTGCTATTGGATAATTTAAAACCAATAGATGATGAGAAAAATTACTTTTATACTATTTCTCCTATTTTGCGGACTCAGCTTTGGTCAAACTAGCAGTTCTGGAAATTGTCCATTAGAAGCTAAAAATAAAGCATGGGTCACTGAATTTAAAAGTGTTCAGGATCGAGCGGATCAAGTAGACCTTGTGGTCCGTAAGATTATTGCCGATGGGTATGATTTCGATGAGAATCTTGATACGGCAGATTTGAACAGTAAAATAACTGTAGATAAAAGCGCTAATACAGAAAATTGTTCCATTCGTTTCGGATTGGTTTACGGTAATAATAAAGGCTTTATAATAGACCTTAAAAGAGATCCAGATTTGGAGGAATTGATTATGGATTTCACTTCAGAAAATATAGACAAAATTGATCTTAACGAATATCACGAAAAAGATATTTATAAAGCGGTAGATATAAAACGATACGGCGTAGTGATGTACACCGATAATAAGGAAATAAAAAAGAAAATCAGAAGGTGGGAAAGAAATAAAAATTAGAGTATTGTTTATAAATTTATAGCTGTCTTCTAAAGGTTATATATGCAAGAATCCCACCGAATCCAAAAACTATTTACCGATGGCTATAATGGCGATCCTTGGCTGGATGTAACCCTTATGGCTAGTTTGAATTCACTAACTTCTGTTCAGGCTGCAAAAAGAATTCTCCCCAACTGCAATACCATTTGGGAAATTACCAATCACATAATATGCTGGCGCGAAAATGTGTTGAAGCGAGTTCAAGGTGAAGTTATCCAAACTCCTTCCCATAATTATATTATTCCTATTAACGATACTTCTGAAACAGCTTGGCAGCAAACTTTATTAAACTTGAAAGTCTCGCAAGAGAAATGGATTGAATATTTAAAAAACTTTGAAGAAGTAAATTTCAAAAAAGAATATCCCATCAATAAGATGACCTATTACGAACACATTCATGGTATTCTTCATCACGATGCCTATCATTTGGGACAAATTGTACTGCTGGCTAAATTATCTAAAACCAATAGTTAGTATATTTGGCGTCCTATATGCTTCAGTTAATAATACATTACGGCCTTCATTTTATTCTTCCTGGACTTATAGCTTGGGTATTTTTCAGAAAAAATTGGAAAAAAGCTTGGCTAATAATGATAGCAACTATGGTCGTAGATATTGATCACCTTGTAGCTTTCCCGATTTTCGATTCAAATAGATGTAGTATTGGTTTTCATCCATTGCACACCTATTGGGCGATGATAGCATATGTACTGCTGCTGTTTTTCAGAAAAACCCGAATCGTGGCTATAGGTCTACTTTTTCATATGGTTACAGACTTTTTGGATTGTCAGTGGTAATTTTAAAAACCAATTATCGATGATGGTAAGGTTCATTTCTTAAAATAGTAAATGCCCTGTACAATTGCTCAATAAAAAATAACCTGACCATTTGGTGGGAAAAGGTCATTGCCGAAAGAGAAATTCTCCCATTGGCACGCTTATAAATTTCTTCACTAAAACCGTAGGGGCCACCGATAACGAAAACCAAGTTTTTCAGCCCACTGTTCATTTTCTTTTGTAGAAATTCAGAAAACCCTTCTGATGAGTAATTTTTTCCTTTTTCATCAAGCAATACCAGTACGTCCGAAGCAGTAATCCGTTTTAGTATCTCGTCGCCCTCCATTTGTTTTTGAAGTGTTTCCGAAAGATTTTTAGAATTCTTAATGTCAGGTATCAGTTCCATTTCAAATGAAATATAAAATCCCAGCCTTTTACTGTACTCCTCAATTAAGGTTTGCAATAATTTGTTGTCGGTTTTGCCAATAGCAAATAAGGTGATTTTCATCTAATGGATTATTTTTTTCAATTGTATTTGGGGCATTTAATATTTCAAAAGTAAAAGAAATTTAAGCTTTTTGCATTACTGATTGCAGGAATACTGAATACTGCCAACTCTTTTTATTATTTTAGCTAAAAATTGCACAGTCATGATTTCCCAAAAGCAGTTCAATAAAGAGATTGACATCATTATTACCAACGCCATCCGCGAAGATGTTGGCGATGGTGACTATAGTTCTTTGGCTTGTATTTCTGAAGAAGCTACCGGCAGTGCAAAGCTTTTGGTAAAGGATAAAGGTATAATTGCAGGGGTTGAGTTTGCCCGACAGGTTTTTGAATACGTAGATCCGGGCCTTAGCCTGGATATAAAAATACAGGACGGCACACCTGTAAAACATGGAGATGTATGCTTTTATGTTTCCGGACTTTCACAATCTATTTTAAAATCTGAGCGACTTGTGCTGAATGCCATGCAGCGAATGAGTGCCATTGCCACAAAAACCAATGAATACGTAAAACTTTTGGAAGGAACGCAGACAAAGATACTTGATACCCGCAAGACTACTCCCGGCATCCGGGCGTTGGAAAAGTGGGCAGTAAAAATAGGTGGGGGCGAAAATCACCGTTTTGCCCTTTATGATATGATAATGCTTAAGGACAACCATATCGATTTTTGCGGGGGAATTACCAAGGCTATTGAAAAAACACAAGCTTATTTAAGAAACAATCAACTTAACCTAAAAATAATTGTTGAAGCAAGAAACCTTTCTGAGATAGAGGAAATTTTAAGGTCCGATGTTGTTTACCGTATCCTAATCGATAATTTTAATTATGAGGATACGCAAAAGGCCGTTAAGCTTATAGACGGAAAATGCCTTACAGAATCCAGTGGGGGCATTACCCTTGAAACCGCACGAAAATATGCAGAATGTGGAGTTGATTATATATCAAGTGGCGCTTTAACGCATTCTGTGTACAATATGGATTTAAGCCTAAAAGCCATTTCATGAACGAAGATGATGAAAATGAAATAAATATTCCGATAATTCGCAATCTGATAAGTATCAGTAAAAAGATTAAACTACCGGGATTAAGTGGTTTTTCACTCTATCAATTATTGGAAATATATGGTACAGGAATTATAAAAGGCACCTTTTCTTCGAGAGCCAGTTCAATTGCTTACAGTTTTTTTCTTGCGTTGTTTCCCTTTCTCTTGTTTTTGCTCAATCTGATACCGATGATTCCTATAGAGGGTTTTCAGACACGTTTTTTGATTTTTATTGAAGCCTTGCTGCCTGCCCAGACTACCGAATTCTTTTATCCCGTAATAGCAGATATAGCAGTAAACCCACGCGCTGGACTGTTGTCCTTTGTTTTTTTTCTTTCCATATTTCTTTCGGCCAATGGAGTAAATGCTATATTCAGTGCATTTGAATATTCATTTCATGTTACCATTAATCGAACGTTCTTGCGGCAATATGCAGTAGCACTGGTAGTCTCCATTTTCTTGGCATTGTTGTTGTTAACCTCAGTAGGGGTCATCGTTTATGGTGAATATATTATTAACGATTTGGAAAGCAGGGCGTATATTGTGAATGATGTGTTCTGGCTTTCGGCCCTGCAAGTCATTGTTTTTGTTATCATGATTTACGTCGTTATAGCCACCTTGTATTATTATGGAACCAAAGAAGGAAAATCGTCACGATTTTTTTCAGTTGGAGCAGTAACGACAACAGTTTTATTCCTTTTAACAACTTATTTGTTTACGGTATACATAAATAATTTTTCGAATTATAACGAGTTATACGGTTCAATTGGTGCACTTTTAATTTTGATGTTATATATTTGGATAAATGCAAACCTTTTATTGCTTGGCTTTGAATTGAATATTTCATTGCAGCGTTTAAAGGAAAAACTTTAATAACAACTTTAATTTTTAAAATATGAAAAAAATATTTTTATCAATTTCATTAGTAATGTTAACAATTGTGACAGCAGTTGCTCAGGATGTAACCGGAAAATGGAAAACAGTTGATGATAAAACAGGCGAGGCAAAATCTGTTGTTGAAATCTATAAGCAGGATGGAAAAATCTTTGGAAAAATTATAGAGATTTTCGATCCAAAAAAACAAAATTTAAATTGTGTGGAATGTTCAGGCAGCGATAAGAATAAACCAATTATGGGGTTGGTTATTATCAAAGGTCTGGAAAAGGATGGAGATGAATATAATGACGGAACCATTACAGACCCCAACAACGGAAAAGTCTATAAATGCTATATAGAGCTTGAAAACCCAAATAAACTTTTGGTACGTGGCTATATAGGTTTCTCATTATTGGGAAGAACACAATATTGGCAGCGCGTTAAATAAAAAAATATTAAACAGTATCTTTAGGCTGCCCAACGGGCGGCCTTTTTTATAGACCCATAAAATATTTTTCACAGTGTTTTTTATAGATGTTATTCTTCCTATTCCTTTAAAACAGGCCTTTACTTACAGTGTAAATAAAGATGAGGCTGCTTTTTTACGGCCGGGAATGCGTGTGGCGGTTCCCTTTGGGAAATCAAAAATTTATACGGCCATTGTATACCAAGTTCACGATCAGGAACCTTTGGGATATGAGGCAAAATCCATTGACCAAATACTCGATGAATCCCCATTAATAACTGAGCTTCAATTGAAACATTGGCAATGGATGGCCCAATACTATATGTGTTCTTTGGGCGAAGTAATTAAAGCTGCCCTTCCCGGGGCATTTTTGTTGGAAAGTGAAACATTGATTGCCCTTTCTTCGAACTATTTGGGAAAAGATGAAAATTTAAGCGATGATGAGTTTCTATTGTTCGAAGCTTTACAGCATCAATCTTCCCTTCACATAAATGATGTGCGTTCAATTTTGGACAGGAAAAATGTAGTTTCCGTAATCCAGAAATTATTGGAAAAGGGAATTGTTGAAGTGGAAGAAAAAGTCTACGAACAATATACCCCGAAATTGAAACGCTATATAAAACTGGCTCCAAAATATAGTTCGGAAGACAATTTGAGGGAACTTTTGGATACACTTACCAGAGCCCCAAAACAGCGGGAAGTATTGATGACGCTTTTTATGCTCACTTCCCAAACAAAAAAGCCAATCGGCTCTGTATTGCTTCAAAAGAAAAGTGGGGCCACCGCTGCAACTTTAAAATCGCTTATCGATAAAGGAGTACTGGAAGAATATTATGTACAGAAAGATAGAATTGAATACACCGGCGAAGCTGCGACTGGGATAAAGCAACTCAACGAAGCCCAAGTAATTGCTTTCAATGAAATAAACTCTTCTTTTGAAACAAATGAAGTGGTTTTGCTCCACGGCGTTACCTCTAGTGGAAAGACCGAAATCTATGTCCGTTTGATTGAAGAAGTGATGGCCCAAGGAAAACAGGTGCTTTATATGCTCCCTGAAATTGCCCTTACCACACAATTAATTAGTCGACTTCAAAAATATTTTGGCGAGAAAATATCAGTCTACCATTCAAAGTTTTCGGTAAATGAAAGGGTTGAGGTTTGGAACAATGTGCTTTCCGCTAAACCAAAAGCACAAGTGGTTATTGGGGCACGTTCTTCGTTGTTTCTTCCCTTTAAAAACTTGGGGCTTATTATTGTTGATGAAGAGCACGAGCCTTCCTTTAAACAGTATAGCCCTGCACCAAGATATCATGCCCGCGACTCGGCTATTGTATTGGCTAACCTTCATCAGGCAAAACTGTTGATGGGTTCTGCTACACCTTCCTTGGAAAGCTATCACAATTCCCAGATTGGTAAATATGGGCTAGTTACTTTAAAAAAGCGTTTTGGAAATGTATTGATGCCAGAAATAGAATTGGTAGATATTAAGGAGAAAACCAGAAAAAAACAAATGACCGGTCATTTTAGCGATCTTTTGCTCGAGGAAATGCGGAAGGTTTTAAATGAAGGGGAGCAGATAATACTTTTTCAAAATAGACGGGGTTATTCTCCAATTGTTGAGTGTACTACCTGTGGGGTTTCACCGCAATGCCCCAACTGCGATGTGAGCCTTACTTTTCACCAGCATAAAAACGAGTTACGCTGTCACTATTGTGGCTACCATATGGCCATGATGAAAAGTTGCATTGCCTGCGGAAGCGAAACATTGGATACAAAAGGTTTTGGCACGGAGCAAATTGAAACGGAGCTGAAAGCACTATTTCCCAATCATAAGATTGCCCGCATGGATCAGGATACCACTAAAGGGAAAAATGCATACGGAAAATTAATTGAAGCTTTAGAAAATGAAGAAATAGATATTCTTGTTGGCACCCAGATGCTGGCGAAAGGTTTGGACTTTAGAAATATAAGTTTAGTGGGGGTAATGAACGCAGACAATTTATTGAATTTTCCTGATTTTAGGGCACACGAGCGTAGTTTTCAATTGCTCCAGCAGGTAGCCGGAAGGGCAGGGCGAACCAAGAAACGCGGAAAAGTTTTGATACAAACCTACAACCCTTACCATCAAATATTAAAACAGGTAAGCGTCAATGATTTTAAGGCGATGTATAAGGAGCAAGTGGAAGAACGCTATAATTATAAGTATCCGCCTTTTTTCAGAACGATTAAAATTATTTTTAAGGATAAAAATTTAGCTAGGGTACAAAAGGCTTCAACTTGGTTTGGACAAGCATTGGAATTACAATTTCACGAAAATATTTTGGGGCCTGAAGCGCCACCGGTTGGTCGTATCAAAAATAAATACATTATTCATCTATTGATTAAAATCCCCAAAAAGCAATCTTTGGCTAAAACCAAAAAATATATTGGTAATGTAGAACGCACTTTTAATTCCATAAAGGAATTTTCAAGTGTAAGGGTAAATATTGATGTAGATAATTATTAGTTGTTCTGTGTAGCTGCCAATGCTTCAACCAAATCAGCTTTACGGTTTCGGCTTAAGGGAAGTTTTTCTTTTTCCAATTCAATGGTTTTGCTATTGTACCTTTGAACTTTGTCCAAGTTTACAATATATGATTTGTGGATTCTCAAAAAACGTTCCTCAGGCAAGAGCGATTGAAAAGCTTTCATTGTGGAAAGGACCACTAAAGAATCATAGTCGGTAACAAGTTTTACGTAATCGCCAAGGGCTTCAATATACTTAAGTTCATTAAGAAATACTTTACGTTTTTTCAAATTACTCTTTACAAATATAAAGTCTTCATCATCAAAGCCTTCTTCGTTTTTCAATTTATAATTGGTAATTGCTTTGTGTACCGCATTAAGAAAACGTTCCTTTGATATTGGTTTGCGCAGGTAATCCACGGCATCATAATCAAAGGCTTTAAAGGCGTACTTGGTTTTTCCGGTAACAAATATTACTTGAGGTTTTCTGGTAAGGTCGTCCAACAAATCAAAACCCGATAAAATGGGCATTTCGATATCCAGAAAAATGAGGTCAATTTCGGTGGAAGCAAATCCTATTTTCGCATCAATGGCATTTTTATACTCTCCAACTATTTCTAATGAAGGGTGCATTTGGATCAATTTTACAATTGAGAGCCTTTGTAAGGTAGAATCATCTACAATAGTGCATTTCAGTATCGTTTTCTCCAAAAGAGTAGGTTTTGCTTAAGGCAATAATAACCAAATATCCGATGAAATGCAACTTTTTTATCATTTATCGAAAAAATTACGCATTTCGTCCTTTTTTAAATATAAAAAATACTATTTGCATTTAGGTTTGAATATTATAAATAAAGTAGTATTTTTGCACCCTCTTGGCAGAAAGCCAATAAATTAATTATTAATTTTAATAGATTTTTTATGAATCAATATGAAACTGTTTTCATCTTAAATCCCGTTTTATCTGAAGATCAGATAAAGGAGACAGTAAAGAAATACGAAGATCTTCTTGTTTCTAAAGGTGCAAAGATGATATCCAAAGAAAATTGGGGGCTGAAAAAACTTGCCTACGCAATTCAAAACAAAAAAAGTGGCTTTTACCACCTTTTTGAGTACACTGTGGATGGTGATGTAGTAAACGAACTGGAAACTGAATTTAAAAGGGACGAACGTTTTATGCGTTACCTTACTGTAAGTCTGGACAAGCATGCTATTGCTTGGGCGGAAAAAAGAAGAAACCGTAATAAAAAATCAGCATAAGCCATGGCCACATTACAACAACAAGCAAAAGGAAAAAAGGACGGAGAGATCAGATATCTTACTCCTCTGAATATTGAAACCAATAAAACGAAAAAATACTGTCGTTTTAAGAGATCCGGTATAAAATACATTGATTATAAAGACCCAGACTTCTTATTGAAGTTTGTAAACGAACAAGGTAAAATTCTTCCAAGAAGACTTACTGGAACTTCGTTGAAATATCAGCGTAAAGTGGCCGTGGCGGTTAAAAGAGCACGCCATTTGGCACTTATGCCTTATGTAGCCGATTTATTAAAATAAAACCAGAAAGTATTATGGAACTTATATTAAAAAAAGACGTAGAAAATCTGGGATTTACAGATGATCTTGTAAACGTAAAAAATGGTTTTGGAAGAAACTTTTTAATTCCTCAAGGCCACGCTGTACTAGCTACTCCTTCTGCCAAAAAAGTATTGGCAGAAACTTTGAAGCAACGCGCTTTTAAAGAAAAGAAAACTGTTGAGGATGCCCAAAAAGAGGCGGACAAACTTAACGGTCTTGAAATTAAGATCACTGCCAAGACTGGCGAAGGTGATAGACTGTTTGGTTCTGTAACCAGTGGCGACCTTTCCGAAGCAATGTCTAAAGAAGGTGTTACAATAGATAAAAAATACATCACGGTTGCTGGTGGCGCTATTAAGCGTACCGGTCAATATGAGGCTACCATTCGTTTTCACAGGGATGTAATTACTACATTCAATTTTGATGTGGTTGCTGAAGCTAAACCGGAAACCAAAACCAAAGCGGAAGCTAAGCCTAAAGCGGAAGTTAAATCTGAAGACAAATCTGAAGATAAATCAGAAGAAGTTAAATAAAAAAAACGATTAATTGTTATAAAGCCTTTCCCGTTCCCGGGGAAGGTTTTATTATTTTATAAGAATATGAAATACGCTAGACTAACCAAGGAACAGTTCGAGGAATTGCATCAGGAATTTATAAACTTTCTGGCCACGCAATCCATAACTGCACAGGAATGGAAGCAAATTAAAACTGAAAAGCCCGAAACAGCAGAAAAAGAATTGGATCTGTTCAGTGATCTTATTTGGGAGGGAGTACTGATGAAAGTGGAGTACTTGGAACATATTTCGCCACAACACTTAATGTTGTTTCATATTACTGAAGCTTTTATGAATTTAATAGCTATTAAAATTGAAGATACTTCCGCAGATATTACAACGGATTATGGTTATAAATGGCTGCAGCAGAACCTCCACGATGACAGTGTGAATATGTACACGTCCACAAAAGCTATATCCGATGACCGCAATAAGGATATTTTTGCCTTAATCAAACAAGGCTCTGTGATTACCAAGGGAGAACTCTACAAATATTTCAGCGAACTGCTCGAAGAATAGAGTTTTATTTTATTCGTAACGTAAACTTTCTATAGGATCCAACCTTGCTGCTTTGGATGCAGGATAGGAACCTGCAATAACCGCAACAATAAAGGTGATAAAGGTGGCCCAAATCATGGCTGACCACGGTAAGGTGAAATCGAACTTAAAGATTTTTGCAAAGGCGTAACCAGTAAGAATTCCTAAAATTATTCCCAGAATACTTCCAAATTGCCCAATAACAATTGTCTCTATAAAAAACTGGGTAGAAATGGTGGAACGCTTTGCGCCCAAAGCTTTGCGCACACCAATTTCGCGCGTGCGTTCCGTCACGGAAACCAACATAATATTCATAAGGGCAATGGACGAACCCAGAATAGTAATTATGCTAATAATCCATGCGGCTATTTCCAGATAGCCGGTTATAGATGCTATTCGGTTTATAAGGTCATCGCTGCGCTCAATTCCAAAATTATTTTCTTCCACCGGGCTTAGGCCCCGAATATTCCTGAAAGTTACTATAGCTTCATCCTGGGAGCTTTGCATCATTTCTTTATCATCAACCTTCACGCTTATGGTATAGTTGATGTTAGGCTGGGAAAACATACCACGAGCCACTTGAATAGGTATAAGAACTTTTAAATCCTGATTGTTGCCAAAGGTGGAGCCTTTTGATTCCAAAACCCCTATTATTTTAAATTTTGCACCCCGAATACTGATGGTTTTGTTAATGGGGTCTTCATTTTCAAATAGATTTTTCAAGAAATCTGCCCCTAAAATGCATACCTTATTATTGTTTTCAATATCAAATATGGCAAAGTTTCGCCCACTCTCTATATCCGTTCCCGTGTTTTCTAGATAATTTTCGTTTACACCATAAACCTGTACTTCCGGATCCGTTTTTTCGGAACCGTATTTTACTTCGGCAGCAGTGGTGCCCTGAAAGGAAACAGCTGTTTTGGTGAAGGGAAATTCATATTTGTCCACAAATTCACGGACATTGTTATAGCTAATAACCGGATTTATCTTTTCGCGTTCGCCGCTGTTTCGGGTCTGAACAGTAAATTCATATTGCTGAAGGTTGAAAGTATTTGCTCCCATAGAGGCAAAATTCCCCGAAATGGTATTTTCCAAGGCCTTTACCGCACTAAGGATGCCAACCAGTGCCCAAATACCAATCCCGATAATAACGATGGTTAAAATGGTGCGCAACAACTGGCTTTTGATGGAATCCAGTGCAATACGGACATTTTCCCAGAAAAGTGAAAACATATTTATTTAGTGTTTCTCATTAGACTACAAAAGTTGGATAAAGTTACTATTATTTAAGATATTTGCTTTTTAAAGTTTCCTGTCAAAAAATCAGAATCTAAAATTTAAAATCTTGTCAAAAAAACCCTCAATTCCCAAAGGCACTCGCGACTTTAACCCTAAAGAAGTAAGCAAACGTAACTATATTTTTAATGCCATTAAAGAAACATTTTCCTTGTATGGTTTTCAGCCCATTGAAACGCCTTCCTTTGAAAATAGCGAAACTCTTATGGGAAAATATGGCGAAGAAGGGGATCGATTGATTTTTAAGATATTGAACAGCGGTGATTTTTTGTCAAAAGTTGATGATAAGCTTTATTCGGGGAAAGATAGTTTGAAAATAACGCCCCGTATTTCTGAAAAAGCGCTTCGATATGACCTTACCGTGCCCTTTGCCCGTTACGTTGTCCAACACCAAAACGAAATTACCTTCCCTTTTAAACGCTATCAAATGCAACCTGTTTGGCGTGCTGACAGGCCGCAGAAAGGTCGCTTTCGTGAGTTTTATCAATGTGATGCCGATGTGGTAGGGTCAACTTCCCTTTGGCAGGAAGTGGAATTTGTACAATTGTACGATGCAGTTTTCAGCAAATTGAAATTGGAAGGGGTAACCATTAAAATAAATAATCGCAAAATATTGAGCGGAATTGCCGAGGTAATCGGTGCCGAAGATAAATTGATTGATTTTACTGTAGCGCTGGACAAGCTTGATAAAATAGGGGAGGATGGCGTAAAAGAAGAAATGCGTGAAAAGGGAATTTCTGAAGAAGCACTAAAAAAGTTACAGCCCCTATTTTCTTTGAACGGAACTTCGGAACAAATAATTCATAGCCTGAAGGCTTTGCTTGCCAGTTCAAAATTAGGAATAAAAGGAGTTGAAGAACTTGAATTTATAATCACATCGATTTCAAATCTGGGTCTGCAAGCTGCTTCACTTGAAGTAGACGTAACTTTAGCCCGCGGACTAAATTACTACACCGGTGCAATTTTTGAGGTTTCGGCACCCAAAGAAGTGAATATTGGAAGTATCGGCGGCGGCGGCCGGTATGACGATCTTACCGGTATTTTTGGGCTGAAGGATATGAGCGGGGTAGGAATTTCGTTCGGACTGGACAGGATTTATCTTGTTTTAGATGAATTGAATCTTTTTCCCGAAACTATCTTGGAAAGTACCAAAGTGCTCTTTATCAATTTTGGGGAGAAAGAGGCATTCTATGCAATGAAAGCAATAAATGGATTGCGAAAAAATGGCATTGCCGCAGAATTGTATCCCGATGAAGCTAAAATGAATAAACAGATGGGTTATGCTGACAAACGGAGTATTCCCTTTGTAGTTTTAGCAGGGGAAAAGGAAATGGAAGAGAACACTTTTACCTTAAAAAACATGAAAAGTGGAGAACAAGAGAAACTTACTTTGGAAAAATTACAGAGTAGAATTCTGTTAGGTTTTAGGTAAGTTTTTGTTTTTATGTGTAGTTATCATTAATGGGTTGGCGTTAAAATACAGTTTGATTTTACTGGCCGCTTCCTTGCTCGCCGCATCGGAAATCATTCCGGCTATCCTGAGTTTAGTTAAGTTTTTCAATGTAACGCTCATTCCTCTCCAATATCGTTAATTATCTTTTCGTAAGAAATAACATAGTCAATCTGTTTTTCTTCGGCTACATGTTTGCTGGGAGTTTCAAGGATTATAAAGTAGAAAAGTTTTGAGATGATACCTTTAAGACGTTGTTCTGTAGTTAAAACAGCTTTGTGTAAATAGTGTGAGGCGATTGTTAAAATTATGGAAAGAATCAGTAAGCAAATAAAGTAAACCGATGTGGAGAAATCGGTCATGGGGACAAAGGTATATACCATAAAAAAAAATCCTACAAACAGAAAAGCATTACAAATAAATTTGAAATATATTTTGAGACCAGACAATTGTCCAGTAACAAATTTCAATAATAATCCTGAGCATATTGCCATAATTGGTAGACTAAGGGAATACATAAAAGAGGACATATAAGCAAAACCAAATATGCCCTCTTTATCATTTAAGAGATAAAATATATGTAAAAACGGTGATAACACCGCCAAAATTGCTAATGAAATTATATAAATGCTAATTTTACTTTTATTCTTCAGAATCAAGTATCCCGTTACAGTTCCTGTCTCCTGGAGGACAGACTTTGACTTTGTCGATTGATTGTTCATCACTAATTTGGTTTTCTGGGGTACAGCTTATTGCTACACCTGCAAGCATTAATACTGCAAAGAAATAATTTTTCATAATATGGGTTTTAAAGGTTTAAGTGTAAAAATAAACTTTTAAAAACCCGTATCACAATATGGATCAATAAGTTGTTAACGTATTTTTAACAAATGTAAGAAAAACCTGCATATTTGCAACAAAAATTATAGCTGTCAAATTTTGATTATTTCCATAAAAAAATCCCCTAATAGATTAGGGGATTTTTGTAGCGAGAGCGGGGCACGATCCCGCGACCTCCGGGTTATGAACCTTGACATTAATATGAGTAATTTTAATAAACATCCATTAGATCAATGACTTACAGATGCTTTCATTTTTATTGATATTATTAAAAACTATCTAAAATCAAATTATTCTGTACCTATTCTGTACCCCTTTTTAAAATGTTTGATTATCTTTATGTTATTATAATTATGTGATATTATGGCCGCTATAAAAATTGTGAGACGCAAGAATAAGCAAAGAAAGGATGGTTCAGCACCCTTGGCGTTGCGCATTAGTAAAGATTACAAAACTAATTATTGCTTTTTAGGGCAATATGTACTAGAAAAGGATTGGGATGATGAGCAGGGAAAAGTAAAAAGGACGCATCCTAATTCATTAAAAATGAACAATTTCTTAATGACTAAATTAGTTGAGGCGAATAATATTTCCTTTGAAATCAATGATGGCTTTTCAAGTAAGGAAATGAAGAAAAAGGTGAAAGGACCCAGAGCGGGAGAATCATTTTTTGCGCTTGCCGTAAATAGAATTCAAAGTAAGTATGATCGGGGTATTTTTTCTGTGGCCAGATCGGAATTATCGATCCTTTACAATTTAGAAGAATTTTTAAATCTAAGAACTTCTTTGTCAAAAGCCCAAAATATAATAGGCATTCAAGAAAGAAGAAGAACCCGTATCAGTCGAGGCAGAAAATACGAGCACTCATTTATGGATTCTGTCGCCCATTTTAAAAAAAACAAGACACTCAGTTTCCAAGATATTGATGAGGCTTTCATCGAGAAATATAAAACTTTTTGCTCCGTATATCTTAACCAAAAAACACGGACCATAATCAATCAACAGATTTATTTAAGAACTCTCTTTAATCTTGCCATAAAAGAAGGTATTGTTGCTTCAAAATACTATCCATTTGCTGGGGAAAAAATAAAAATAAGAATAGGATCAAGCAATAAAATTGGTTTGACCATAGAAGAAATAGAGCTTATAGAGGGTTTAGAGCTTGAAAACTATTCTGTTATATGGAATACTCAGAATATTTGGCTTGTAGCTTTTTATTTTGCTGGAATCCGTATTTCCGATTTACTCCAACTCAAATGGGCTGACTTTAAGAATGACCGATTGTTTTATATAATGAAAAAAAATGAAAAACCCGTAAGTCTCAAAATTCCAGAAAAGGCTATGGCTATTCTAACACTCTATAAAAAAACCATAAAAGAAAATAATGGTTATGTTTTTCCTTTTTTGAAGGATGTGGATCCATCTAATTTAGAAGAGATTTATGTAAAAAAAAGAAATGCCACAAAACTTTTTAATAAATATTTGAAGCGTATTGCACTACTTTGTGATATAGACAAAAACCTATCTAATCATATAGCACGGCATAGTTTTGGAAATATTGCTGGAGATAGGATTCATCCTTTGATGCTTCAAAAGCTGTATCGTCATAGCGATCTCAAAACGACCTTAAACTACCAGGCCAACTTTATCAATAGAGATGCAGATGATGCATTGGATAGCGTTATAAATTTTTAAAATAATCAAAGTACTGAAGTGCCTGCGGTGTAATTAGGCTATTCTTTTTTAATGAAGCCCAACGATTATATATTGTGTTGTGTGCTGTCTTTTCCTCGGTTTAACTGTGTTTCTACTATTTTTTCCACCTCTAATTTTCTGAAATTGAACCAATCTTGTCTAAAATCCGAATTGTCAATAGAATTCTTAAAGTTCTGAAATGGTTTTTTCATCTGTAATATATTTTCCAAATCCGTTTTAAATTCAGCTACGGAAATTTGTTCAACAAATCGTTCCATTATTTTAAAAGACTCAAAACTTTCTAAAACCTCAATTTTTATTAAATCCGCTTTATTTTTCTTTACTTTTTTCAAGTCCGCTTTAAAGCACTTTCGAAATTCATCTTCGTCCGAAATGTTTGAAAAATTCGGAATTGCAATTATTTCGTCGGTTTTAGAATTGTAATAGCAGTCATTTTCGCAATCTAATTCCTGCGCAATTTCTTTAATTATTTTCGACTGGGAATTTTCCATTTAAATCAGAGTTTTTCTGTCAGTTGAAACCATATTTAGTAATTCATTTTTTAATCGGAATGGATAATTTTAAGTCGGAACTTCAATGGTATACAGGATTTTTGCTTGAACTCAACGTTTAGTATAACCGCAGTTACGGGATTAAATTTAATGTTATTCGGATAAGCACCGACGGTAGCAATTACGCGTGGATTCGGACGCAGTCGAATCCGCCGTAATTGCGGTTATGCATTGTTGGGCATAGTTTTTATCCGCTACAGTAGTCATTCAATTCCGAAATATCCGTTGCGAATTTTGGATATTTTTCTAATATTTTTAGTTCTATTGCTCTTTGTTTGTCGGCGCACGATTTATCTTTTAAATCTGTCGCTTTATAAATTAGAGCTCTCGTTTTAAATGAAATTGAATTATTGGGTACTTCTTCAATGGATTTGTTGATATCTGTCAATGCTTTTTCATAATCTTTAGTCAGATAATAAACATAACTTCTATGTTCATAAGAATAAGCGTTTGGATTAACAACGAGTTCTGCAGTATAGTCGGCAATGGCTTTTTCGTATTGTCCCAAATTTTGATAAGCAAAACCACGATTTGTTCTAGCTGTGTGTTTACTTGGATTTAAAGTGATTGCTTTTGTGAAATCGGAAATACATTCTAAATACCTCAAATCCATTTCACGAACATATCCTCGCTTAAAGTATAAGTCAGCATTATTAGGATATAAATTAATCAATGTAGTCAACTTCTGTTCGGCCTGTTTCCATTGTTCATTTTTTATAAACTCTTGAGCCTCATCAAAAATATCATTCGGTTGAGATACGGTTTGTTTTTTTGCTCCACAACCAATAAATAAAATTGAGATCGCGATAATTAATGTATTCCTCATTATTTTTTAAATTATGCCCAACGTTTAGTATAACCGCAGTTACGGGATTAAATTTAATGTTTTTCGGATAAGCACCTACGGTAGCAATTACGCGTGGATTCGGACGCAGTCGAATCCGCCGTAATTGCGGTTATACATTGCTGTGCATAGTTATTTTTACTCAATATAATAATATCGCACTTCTTTATTAATTTGTTTATGACTTTTGTCAAAGGTTCTAATAATTGTTTTGTTCTTTCGGTTTTTATGAATTTCATATTCCGTTAAAATTCCATTTTCGTCGAAATAATTCACTCTCGTTTTATTTAGAGATCCAAGTTCATAAATTTCTTGAGATTCCAAAGTTTCGTTCTCTCTATAAAACTTAATTTCAGAAGGTTTTCCGTTCTCAAAATTTCCTTCTAGTCTTATGTTTCCGTTAGAATAATGGTCGGCCTCTTTTCCTCCGCAAATTTTATTGCAGTTTAAATAAGTCCAACGTTGGCTATGTAATTCACTTCCTCCTCCAAAGAGGATTCTTGGAATTTTAATTGTGTCATTTTTTCTTAAATCAATAGTGATTGTATTTTGGGAAATCCATTCTCCACGCTCAATGTAATAAGTCAATATTTTTACATTTTCCGATTCTGGAACAATATCTATATCAAATTCCGGTGTTATAATTTGGTCAGAACATTCGCTATAAAAAACTAAATTCAGATTTTCTTTTCCGCTATTTTGGCTAAAACACGAGAAGCTTATAATTAGCAGAAAGAATGATTTTAGTACTATTTTCATAATTATGCACAACGGTTTGGCTATGGTTGTTGCGGAAAATGTCCGAAGGACTTTTCCGCCGTAGCGGAAAGATAGCAAAGTTGCGGGAATTTTCGGCCGAAAATTCCGCCGCAATGAACTATAGCCGTTGTTTTGTGTAGTTTTTATTTCCGTTGTTTTTTGAATTCCATTTCCGCTTTTTCTCTTGTCAATTTCATAAAATCTTTGCCATATTCTTCTTCAATTTCATAATTCATTGATTCGGCATAGCATTCTTCTAAAAATGACGGCTGGTCGCTGGATTTAATTACAATTTTGTATTTTTCTTGCATATATTCCCAATAGAAACTTTCAAATTCAGTCATTTCAACGGTTCCAAGTATGTCGTATTCTAGAACGCCGTTTTTAAAATCCGTTTCCGCCTTTTTCTTCATTGAATCACATTCAATTAAATTTGGCTCATTCAATTCCAGTGTAGGAGGTTTTTCTCGACTGGCTTTACATCCGAAAACGAATAAGACAAAAGTCAAAATGCAATATTTCATTCAATGATTTTTTCTGTGAGATTGAGTTTTCTAAAATTACACACAACGTTTTGCAGCTACAAGAAGTTGGCGATTTCGAAGCACTAAACTGTCTGCCAGCACTGAACTTGATACGAAGCACAAAGCTTCATTTAACCAC
>JBBQQN010000011.1:0-41626 GCA_038215845.1 Flavobacteriales bacterium
ACAAGTTCGGGAACCCTTACAGGATTTCCCATTTCGTCCACGGCCACAAAAGTATAGATCGCTTCATTAGAAACGCTTTTTAAGCCACTTTCGCGATCTTCTATAAACACATCCATAAACACTTCCATAGAGCTTTTAAAAGCTCTGGAAACTTGGGCTTCAACCGTTACTACACTTCCCAAGGGAATCATTTTGTTGAACGCCACATGGTTTACCGAAGCAGTTACCACAATACGGCGGCTATGTCTGCGGGCGGCAATACTGGCCGCACGGTCCATCCGCGCAAGCAGTTCCCCGCCAAACATATTCCCAATAGGATTGGTTTCACTGGGCAGAACAAGATCTGTTATAATAGTACGGGACTCTTTAGGTGTTTTGGGTTGCATTGAAAAAAATTTTTGCAAATATACCACAGAAACAGTAGCCCCTAACCCTCAATGGGAAAAATTTAAATAAGGGCGAAAAGAACAGAGAGTTGAGAATATAGAACAAAGAAAAATAAATGTCACAGCTGAACACTGAATACTATTTAATTTCCTGAACCAAAAGCCAAGCATCCGCATTTTCAGAACGCTGTATTTCGTGAAGTTTTTTCAAGGCTTCCAATCGATCCTCAAAACTATCGTACAAAACTTGGTACAAACCATATCTGGTAGCTTCCATTTTTAAAGGCGAAAACCCTTTCTCCCTTAATTGCTCTACCTTTTTGTCGGCGTTTTCTTCCATTCGGTATGCCCCGGCAACAATGTGATAATTTCCAGTATGTTTTGGCAATTGAAGGCTCAGTATTGGCAATGGATTTTCAATTACAAAAGTGGCCTCCTGTATTTGGCCTTCCACCAAAGTATTGGCATGTTGCCTTTCAGCGTAATTGTATTTTTGAACCTGAGCTTCGTATAATTTCAGGCTTCCCAAACCAAGTGCAGAAAGAGCAATCACTGCAATTGCGGCATATTTAAGATAGGGTTTGGCTTCCCGTTTTTCTGGAGTGAAAATAATAGGTGCTTTTTCCTCGAGAGCCTCCACCGTTTCCTTGTAAGCTTCACGGTTAATTTTTTGCGAAACAAAAGAAGAAAGTCCGAAAGCAGAAGTGCTGAAATTCTGTTTGTCGATTGGATTGAATTGAACTGATTTTTCTTCATTCAGAAAAAATTCGCCAATATTTTCTAACTGTATTGTTTTTCCTTCCGCCAGTTCCAAGGAAAGTTGGGCGGTGAAATTTCGTATTTTTTGAAGTGCACTTTCATAACTGCACTTTTCAACAGAAGCTATATAATTTGCAAACAAACCATCGTTGGCCTGCAACTGTCTATTGAACGAAACAATTTTTGAAGGGGGATGAAAGGTATTGGAAACTGTGTCTATCTGTGCGGACCTGTATCGGGTTAAAAACGCACCAAAACCGGGGATAATAACGCATTCATAGCGGTACAGCAAATCGTTTATGTAGGTTATCAATTGCATAAAAACAAAAATAACTTTTTTTAAAGCGAATTCAATTTTTGTTGAGGTAATTTATCAACAACTTAAAATATTGTATTTTTAATATTTCTCCCCGCTTTAAAATTTAACTCCATGCTTTCAAAAAACGAACTGCGTTATACGCTTGCGCTTCAGCGAATTCCAAATTTGGGGGACATTTCAGCAAAAAAATTGTTACGAAAAGTAGGCAGCGCCGAAGGTATTTTTAAAGAAAAAAAAGTAAACCTTCTTAAAATAGATGGCATCGGATTATTAAAATTGAAGGACCTTAACTTAAAACAACAGCTTGACGAAGCGGATGAGGAATTGAGATTTATTGAAGAAAACGATGTGGAATTCAGTTATTTTCAGGACAAAACCTATCCCGAAAAATTGAAGCATTGTTTGGATGGTCCAATTTTGATTTTCCATCGCGGAAATATTGACCTGGTCAACAAAAAAATAATCAGCATAGTAGGCACTCGAAAAATTACTTCCTACGGCAACGCTTTCTGTCAAAACCTTATTGAGGAATTGGCGCCGCTCAATCCTGTAATAATTTCCGGATTGGCTTATGGCGTGGATATTTGTGCCCACAAAGCGGCAATTGATAACACTCTACAAACAGTGGCTTGTTTGGCCCACGGACTGAATCAAACCTATCCTCGCGACCATAAAAAGTATGTGAAAAAAATTGAGGAAAACGGTGGGTTTATAACCGAATTTTGGAGCCATGATGTTTTTGACCGGAACAATTTTTTAAAGAGAAATAGAGTTATCGCAGGCCTCTCTGAGGCAACTATCGTTATTGAATCTGCTGAAAAAGGTGGAAGCCTGGTTACGGCAGATATCGCAAATTCATACAATCGGGAAGTTTTTGCGGTTCCGGGAAGGGCCACTGACAATCAAAGCAAAGGCTGCAATAATCTAATTAAACAACAAAAAGCTCAGTTGTTAACCTCAGCGGCAGATATAATCTATATGTTGGGCTGGGAACTCCAAGAATCGCAAAAACCAAAACAGACACAACTCTTCGTTGAGCTTACTGAAGAAGAAAAAGTAATCTACAGGTTTTTAAAGGAAAAAGAAAAGGAACTTTTGGACATTATTGCCATTGAATGCAGCATGCCCGCCTTTAAAGCCGCCACGATTTTAATGAATATGGAACTGAAAGGCGTAGTGCGCCCGTTGCCCGGAAAATTATTTCAGTTGGTTTGAATAAACAAGGAAAGATGGTTAATACCCCACTTTTTCCCGGACCCTGCCCAAAACTTCATTTGCCACTTTCCTTGCTTTTAATGCTCCGGCCGTTAAGGCTTCATCAATTTCAGAAAGATTTTCCATAAAATAATTATAGCGGGAACGCTCCTCAGAAAATTTTTCAACGATAAGATCGTAAAGCGCCTGTTTGGCATGGCCGTAACCGTAATTGCCTCCTTCATAATTTTGTCGCATTTGAGACACTTCTGCGGGATTACCCAATAATTTATATAACGCAAAAACATTGCAGGTATCTGGATTTTTGGGTTCTTCCATGGGAGTACTATCGGTTTCGATAGACATTATCTGCTTCCGAAGATTTTTATCATTTAAAAAAATATTGATGATATTTCCTTTAGATTTACTCATTTTTTCACCGTCCGTTCCCGACACGTACATAGTTTCTTCCTGTACTTTTCCCACGGGCATCACAAAGGTTTCTCCCATTTGGGTATGAAAACGGGAAGCAACATCGCGCGTAATTTCAATGTGTTGCATTTGGTCCTTTCCCACTGGAACTATTTCGGCATCATACAAAAGTATGTCCGCTGCCATCAGCATTGGATAAGTGAACAAGCCCGAATTTACATCTTCCAATCGGTCTGCCTTGTCCTTAAATGAATGTGCCAAAGTCAAACGTTGAAAAGGAAAAAAGCAACTTAAATACCAAGAAAGTTCTGCCGTTTGCGGTACATCGCTCTGACGATAAAATACAGCCTTTTCAATATCCAATCCGCAGGCCAACCAAGTTGCCGCTACACTATACGTATTGTTTCTAAGGGTTTCAGCATTTTTGATCTGCGTCAAGGAATGCATATCCGCAATAAACAAAAACGAATTATTTTTAGGATCGTTAGCCATTTCGATGGCGGGAATGATGGCTCCCAAAAGGTTTCCCAAGTGGGGTGTGCCGGTGCTTTGTATGCCTGTAAGGATTCTTGCCATAACTGTTGTTTCCGTATTTCGACGCCGTTCAAATTAAAGTGCAGCGGAAATTTTAAGTGATAAAATTAAAATATCAGCAAAGGTACTTTTTTTAACCAATTTGCATTGTTCAAATTGTTACTTTTGAAAGTTGATGAAACTTTTACAACCCATCTTTTCCACTCTATATCGTATTTGGTTCTATCTTTTGATAGCCATCACTACTATTCTATTATTTCCCTTTTTGATAATTAGTATTTTAAAGCATTCTTGGTATCCTTTCTTTTTTAAGGTGGCGCAGGTTTGGTCTGCGCTTTTAATTTTTGGAATGGGGTGTTATCCAATCATTAAAAGAGAAGTAAAGTACAAAAAAGGCAAAAGCTATATGTTTGTTGCCAACCACACCTCGATGACAGATATTATGTTGATGTTCTATACAGCAACGAATCCTTTTGTATTTGTGGGAAAAAAAGAATTGGTTAAAATCCCGCTCTTCGGGTATATTTATAAACGAACCTGTATTTTGGTGGATCGCGGAAATACCAAAAGCCGTGTTGAAGCTTTTAGAAGAGCGGAGAGCCGTTTAAACGAAGGCTTAAGTGTCTGCATTTTCCCAGAAGGCGGTGTTCCCGAAGATCTTACTCTGATACTTGATGAATTTAAAGATGGGGCTTTTAGACTTGCAATTGAGCATAAAATACCCATAGCACCCATGACGTTTCACGATAATAAAAAGCGTTTTCCGTATTCTTTTTTTATAGGCGGCCCAGGTAAAATGCGGGTTAAAGTGCATCAACTTATTTCAACGGCATCTTTAAATATGGAAGATCGAAAGAAGTTAAAAAAAGAAACACGAGATGTTATTTTAGGAGAATTGTTTCATCCTACGGTTTGAAACCAAAACCAAACTTTAGAGATTCCCGCTTTCGCGAAAATTAAAAAACCGTTCCATGGCGATAGAACGGTTTTTTGTAATCATTGTTTGAAGTACTCAAACTAAACCAACTAAAAATTAACCTAAAACTTAAAACTTAACCCACTGTATACACCCAGATAATAAGGTCTGAAGTCGACAGACGAATCGGTATAGGGGTTGAGCTGGTATTTAAACATAGGCTCAATATTAAACGTAAACTTTTTGGACAGTTTATAGTCCAATCCCAGCCCAACATTCGTTGAAAAACTTACTGTTGAGAGATTGTTGGCCTCCCCCAATACACTATTAAAATTATCTGCTTTTACTGATATTTCACTATTTCCTAAAAACAAGGTACTCAGTCCCCCTATTAAATTTACACCAAACCTATTGTTGATAACGGCATATTTAAGTTCCAAGGGTATTTCGTAATAGTTGATGCTCTGTATAATCTTGGCGTTTCCTTGAGTGGACTTAGGTTTAACATCACCAAATCCATTTGATTGAGCTCCTTCCATTAAAGTACCTTTATCTACTGCGGTAATAACAATATCCTTTCCTCCATAATCCACTGAGCGAAGGGCGAATGCCACAGGCCCGGTACCTACTTCAATTCCAGAAGTGGAATAACTTAAATCTACATTATTTACACCAGCCCTTATCTTTAATCTGTTGTTTACGGCATAACTTACCTGTACCCCATAACTTACGTTTACATCGCCACTTTGGGAGTTATCGGAAAAACTGGGGTCGATGGATGATCCATTGCCCAAACTGCTGTAATAAACGGGTGCTACGGTTGGTGCAAGTTCCCAGCGGTTTAGAACGGTTGGTTTGATGTTTATTTCTTTCGCTTCATTTTGCTCTGCAATGGCATCGAGGATAGATTTTTTATTGGAATCATCGCCAGTTTTTAGCTCCTCTTCCTTTTTTTCAAAAGCAGTTTCGAGCGTTTTATTTTTTGAGTTTTCGGCAATAACTACTCCCTCTTTCTTGATTTCGGAAATATCCTTATCCTTTTTGATGAAATCTTCGTTACTTAATTTGGTGTCATTATCTTTTTGGATTTGCTTCGAAGAATTATTTGAAGTTAATCGTTCGCGTTCATCACTGGTTTCAGAACCATTCTTTTTAAACAATTTCTCTTTGGAAATTTTCTCTTTTTCTGAAGAAGTTTTATTAGCATTTTCTGAAGCTATTACAAAAGAATTTTCCTTTTTGTTTGAAGAATGTACGGCCTCTTTATTTCTGATAGAGGAATTATTGGAAGCATCATCCTCACGTGTACCTTCGTTTTGAAGTGTATTCTCTTCCTCGGCCACTTGGGGTTTTTCCAATTCTTTTTGAACGGAAGAAGGATTTTCCTCGTGTAGTATATTTTCGGGTTTTTGAATATTTTCATTGGTAACGGAAGGTACTCCAATATCCGAAGAATTGAAAACTCCGTTCCCAACTGTCAATAACAAAGCAAGCAATGCGGCAATTCCGCCCAGTTTTATCCATAACGGTATCACTTTGCGTTCCTCTTTCTCCTTTTTAAGCTCCGCTTGGATTTTTTCCCAAACGCGTGGAGAAGGAGAAGCCTCAAAATCTGTGAAGCGCTCTTCAAAAAGCTTGTCTATGTTTTTCTTTCCTTTCATTTTACTTTCGCCCTTCGGCCCTGCTGAAAATAAAACCCAGCAGAAATCTGATCTTTTTTATTAAACCCCCACCCAAATGCAGGGGTTTTAATCAAAATAAATAATGCTTTAAGTGTTAAGTTTCGCATTATAATCTTCAATTTTATTTTTCAAAATCACTCTGGCCCTTGCCAGGTTAGATTTAGAGGTACCATCGCTGATTCCTAACAGATCTCCTATTTCCTTGTGCGAATAACCATCCATTACATACATACTGAACACCAATCGATATCTATCTGGCAGTTCCTGAATGATTTTCAAAAGAAAGTCCAACGGAATTTCTTCATTTTCAATTTCAACGTCCTCCTCTTCAATGCGTTCTTCATTTACAATTTCAAAGGTTTTCTGCTTTCTGTATTTTTGAAGCACGGTATTTACGGTAACCCGTTTGATCCAGCCTTCAAAAGATCCTTTTCCGTTGAACTGCCCAATCTTTTTAAATATTGTAAGAAACGCATCTTGAAGGTTGTCCTCCGCTTCTACGTAATTAGGAGAATACCGAAGGCAAATAGCAAAAAGAATATCACTGTATTTTACGTACAATTCTCCCTGCGCCTTTGAATCCTGCTGCTTACATTGTATGATGAGCTTGTCTAAAGTCAAGTGTAGTCCCGTGAATTATTAGTGTGTTGTAATTACCTCTATTACCTTAATTTAGAGGGCAACCGAAATAATCAAGGTCTCTACTTTAGGTAGATACCTTTAGCTAAAAAAGGTTGCGCGGGAAGTTAAAAAATTATTTAGTAAGGGCTACTATAGCGTCCTTAATTTTCTTTTCCAGCTCATCCATCAATTCGGGATTGTCAAGCAACAGTGCCTTTACAGCATCGCGGCCCTGGCCAAGTTTGGTATCGTCATAGCTGAACCATGAGCCACTTTTTTTGATGATTTCAAAATCCACTCCCAAATCAATTATTTCGCCCACTTTTGAAATTCCTTCCCCGTACATAATATCGAATTCCACTTGTTTAAAAGGGGGAGCCACTTTGTTTTTCACCACTTTCACGCGGGTCTTGTTCCCCATTGCATTACTGTTGGTATCTTTAATTTGAGTGGAGCGGCGAATATCCAACCTCACGGAAGCATAGAATTTTAATGCATTCCCACCCGTTGTGGTTTCTGGGTTTCCAAACATTACCCCTATTTTTTCTCGCAATTGGTTAATGAAGATTACGGTACATTTTGTTTTGCTGATGGAACCCGTAAGTTTTCGAAGTGCTTGGCTCATCAATCGGGCGTGAAGGCCCATTTTGCTGTCGCCCATTTCGCCTTCAATTTCACTTTTTGGTGTTAAGGCTGCAACGGAGTCAATAACTATAATATCAATGGCGCCACTTCTAATTAGGTTGTCGGTAATTTCCAAGGCTTGCTCGCCATTGTCAGGTTGGGAGATAATAAGATTTTCAACATCCACACCAAGTTTTTCGGCATAGCCGCGGTCAAAAGCGTGCTCTGCATCAATAAAGGCAGCTATGCCCCCTTTTTTCTGCGCTTCAGCAATGGCATGAAGTGTCAAGGTTGTTTTTCCCGAAGATTCCGGACCGTATATTTCAATTACCCTTCCCCGAGGATATCCTCCTACTCCGAGCGCCACATCCAGACCTAAAGAACCCGTGGGGATTACTTCTACATCTTCTACGGCACGGTCGCCCATTTTCATTACGGTTCCCTTGCCGTAGGTTTTGTCAAGTTTATCTAGGGTAAGCTTTAAGGCTTTTAGTTTTGCTTCTTTTTCGGTGCTCATTTTCAGTGTTTTTTACGGTAAAATTTAAATAGCTAAAGTACTATTTCTTTGCGTGTAGCACAAAAGTAAAATTTAAAGTGAAGTGTTTTTTGTTAACAACCAAAAAAAGAACCAAGACCGCTCCGCTATAAGAATCAGGAGCCAAGACTTTTTGATATGAAATACTTTGATGAAGTTAATTAAACAAAAACAGCCACTTTTAGGCCGGCTGTTTTTGATTTTATTCGAAGTGAAAATTACTCCTTTATAAACTTATGGGTTTCGACCCGCCCGTTTTCTGCTTCAATATTCAGAAAATACATTCCTTTTGAAAGGTTTGAAACATCCAATGAAGCCTGTTTTTGAAACGCTTCAGCTTGAGTGCTTAGAAGTTTACCTTCCACATTGAATATTTTAATATTGAGGTTTCCTGTTTCTCCTTTTGAATTCAAAACTAGCGTCTGGGTAGCTGGGTTTGGGTAGATTGAAAAACCTTGACCTTCTTGCGATTGAATACCCAAAGCACAGTCTTCAGAATAGAAATAATCGGCCTCAATATACCAATTTGAATAGGGAGGGTCATCATTGGTTGCGGCTTGTTCATCATCAACCGTTACACAATGTAATTCTGACAATTCACAGGGCTCCCCCTCAAATTCACAAAACAAAAAAACACTCAATATGGAATTGTTTCCGTTTTTTACATTCAGGTTTTCTAAAAAAATTAAATTTTCGCCATATAGTATCTCTAAATTTATATTATTACTGAGATCCAAAATTGAAATAGGCATATTGAATCCCGCGCTATCACTACTGCAATACAGTTCTTTTAGCTGAACATTGTTGCTAACATCAAGTAATGTCAATTTATTTCCGGTAGCATCTAAAATTTCCAATGCCATAAAGTCTTCAATGCCCGTTAAATCTTCTATCCCCTTGTGATCAAGATTAAGCGTTGTTACCGTTTCAATATCGCTCGTAAGCACTTGCCCATTTATAATACCGTCACTATCAATCCCCAAATCAATTAAGGCTTGTTCAAATATAGGGTCGGGAATGGCTGTATTTTGTGCATTTACTGCAAAACAGAAAAGTAAGACGATTAAAATGTATAGTTTTTTCATAATTTGGTCGATTAAAGTTAGTTAATATTTCCCAATGTATTCTTAAAATTTGAAATAAAAAAAGGGTTTTTCCCCCTTTTTGGCAAGGGGTTTTTCCCCTTTTTCAAAAAGCGTTACATTTGCCTCTTCAAAATCAATTCTTTTTCACTAAAAAAAGTATAGCATGCAACTGTACAATAAATTAAGTGCTAAAGAGAGGGAAACACTTTTGGAACAGGCCGGCGAGGAACGGCTTACCCTTTCTTTTTATCAATATGCCAAAATTGGCAATCCACATCTTTTCCGCAATCATTTGTTTATTGCTTGGCATGAGCAGGATGTTTTGGGCCGTATTTATGTGGCCCATGAAGGGATCAATGCCCAACTTTCTGTTCCGGCAAAACGATTTATTGAATTCAAGGAATTTCTGGACGGCATTTATTTTCTGAAAGATGTCCGACTGAACATTGCTATTGAACAGGATTTAAAATCGTTCCTAAAACTGAAAGTAAAAGTCCGCGATAAGATTGTCGCCGATGGCCTCAATGACGAAACTTTTGATGTTACAAACAAAGGAATTCACGTCGATGCTTTAAAATTCAACGAACTTATAGAAGATCCAAACGTGGTTTTGGTAGATATGCGAAACCATTACGAAAGCGAAATAGGCCGTTTCAAAAACGCAGTTACGCCCGATGTTGATACCTTCCGCGATTCTTTGGACATTATTGAAGCCGATTTAAAAGACCACAAAGAAGACAAAAAATTGGTAATGTATTGCACGGGCGGAATCCGTTGCGAAAAAGCTAGTGCTTACTACAAGCACAAAGGTTTCAAAAATGTATTTCAGCTGGAAGGTGGCATTATTGAATATGCCCGTCAAGTTGTTAACCAAGGGTTGGAAAATAAATTCATCGGAAAAAATTTCGTTTTTGACCATCGCCGCGGCGAACGGATTACGGATGATGTAATTTCCCACTGCCACCAATGTGGCGAAGCTTGCGATACGCACACCAACTGCGCCAATGAAGCTTGCCATTTACTATTTATTCAATGTGAAAAGTGTGCGGAAAAAATGGAAAATTGCTGTTCTGAAGAATGCGTTGAAATAATACATCTGCCCGAAGAAGAACAAAAAAAACTTCGACAAGGCATTCCCAATAGCAATAAGATTTTCAAAAAAGGGCGTTCGGAAAAGTTGAGGTTTAAGAAATAGTTGTCCCCTCTAACCCCCAAAGGAGGACACTCATAATCACCCCCTCATTTGGAGGGGTCGGGGAAGGACTCGAAATCAAGTCTTAGGTTCAAAATAACCAATTTCAAAAATCTAAAATCATAAATCTACAATCGTAAATTTTATTGGTATCTTTACTGATTAAATTATTTGTTTAATTTCTCGTCCCTCTTCAATTGGAAAAGGGCTTTATATATAAAAAATATGGGCTGTACAAGCTGTGCCACAGGCGCCAACGGACAGCCAAAGGGATGCAAGAACAATGGTACTTGCGGAACCGATGGCTGCAATAAACTTACGGTGTTCGACTGGCTTTCAAATATGCAACTTCCCGCGAATATGGAACCCTTCAATGCGGTGGAAATTCGCTTTAAAAATGGAAGAAAGGAATTCTTCCAAAATCCAGAAAAACTTACCCTTAGCATAGGCGATGTGGTTGCCACGGAAGCCTCTCCGGGTCATGACATTGGCATTATAACCTTAACCGGGGAACTGGTGCGGGTTCAAATGAAAAAGAAAAAAGTACCTACAAACATTGAAGCCTTACCCAAAATTTACCGCAAGGCATCCCAAAAGGACATAGACATTTGGCAGGGCGTTCGCGATAAAGAAAGTGATGTTCAAAAGCGTTCCCGCGAAATAGCCATTCGCCACGGCCTTCAAATGAAAATCAGCGATGTTGAGTTTCAGGGAGATGCCTCAAAAGTAATTTTTTACTACACTGCGGAAGAGCGCGTGGATTTCCGCGAACTTATAAAGGAATTTGCCCGTACCTTCAATACCCGTATTGAAATGAAACAAGTTGGTTTCCGCCAAGAAGCTGCACGTTTGGGCGGAATTGGGAGCTGTGGCCGTGAACTCTGTTGTTCTACTTGGTTGACTGATTTTCGGTCAGTTAATACTTCAGCCGCGCGTTATCAGCAACTTTCGCTAAATCCGCAGAAACTTGCCGGACAGTGCGGGAAACTGAAATGTTGTCTTAATTATGAATTGGACACTTATTTGGAAGCACTGGAATCTTTTCCGAGTACCGAAATAAAACTTCATACCGAGAAAGGGACGGCTGTTTGCCAAAAAATTGACATTTTTAAAGGCTTGCTTTGGTATGCCTATGAAAGGGAAGGAATGAACTGGCATGAACTTACCGCCGAAAAAGCCAACGAAATTATTGAACTGAACAAAAAAGGCAAAAAACCAATTGCCCTCGAAGAGTTTGTAGTAGAAGTTGCCAAACCCGAAAAGGAGCCTTTCAGTAACGTTGTTGGACAAGATAGTTTAACCCGTTTTGACAAGCCAAAACAGAACAATAAACAGAATAGAAATAAAAATCGCAATAAAAGCCGGAACCGAAAGCCCCAAAAGAATGGTTAGATTATTGACAGTTTTTTTTGCAGCAGCATGCTTCATTTCGTGTGATTCGAATACTGTTTTCAGTGAAATAAAATCGATGGATGGAGAATGGGGACAGGATGAAATTGTTGAATTTAAACTGCCGCAATTAGATTCGTTAAAACAATACAACCTATTTTTGAATATCCGAAACACCAATGATTACAAGTACAATAATATATTTTTGATAGTTGCCATCAATTTTCCCCACGGAAAAACTGTTACAGACACGTTAGAATATAGAATGGCCAACCCAGACGGGTCATGGCTGGGTCAAGGCATCGGCAACGTAAAGGAAAATAAACTGTGGTACAAAGAAAATGTCCAGTTTTTTGAAACGGGAAACTACAGTATGGATATTGGTCAAGCGATGCGCAATAACGGCGCCGTCGAGGGCGTTACCAAACTGGAAGGAATTAGTGATGTAGGTATTAGTATTGAAGAAGCTAAGTAGATAATATGGCAACAAAAAAAACAGCACCAAAAAAGAAAAAAGAACAAAATGATGTTAAACATCATATTAAGACATTCTGGAAAATTTTCGCAGGGTTTTTAGGTCTCATTTTATTAGTTTTCCTATTGGCTTCTTGGGGTGTTTTCGGAAGTCTTCCCGATGAAACCAGCCTTGAAAATCCGGAAAAGAACCTTGCCACTGAAATTATTTCATCAGACGGAAAAACCATCGGTAAATTTTATAAAGAAAATAGAACTCCTGTCCCTTTTGAGGCTTTGCCTGACCATTTGATAAATGCATTGATTGCTACCGAGGATGCCCGTTTTTATGACCATTCGGGAATTGATGGCAAAGGAACCTTACGTGCTGTCGCTTTTTTGGGCACACGTGGCGGCGCCAGTACCATTACCCAGCAGTTGGCTAAACTTTTTTTTACAGAGCAGGTTTCCCGGAACAAATTACAACGAGGCCTCCAAAAAATAAAGGAATGGATTATTGCAACCCGTTTGGAACGCAGGTATACCAAAGAAGAAATAATTACAATGTATTTTAACGAATACGATTTTGTGAACCAAGCTGTGGGCATTGAATCTGCTGCCAATATTTATTTCGACAAGCCCCCTGCTGAACTTAGTACTGTAGAATCTGCAACGCTAGTGGGAATGTTTAAAAATGCTTCACTTTATAACCCCGTTCGAAATGCTGAAGGCGTTACTAACCGCAGAAATGTGGTTTTGTCTCAAATGGAGAAATACGGCTATATTTCAGAAAAAGTGATGGATTCACTGCAAGCCCTTCCTTTAAATATAACTTTCACTCCCCAAGGCCATGACGAGGGAAGCGCCACTTATTTTCGCGAATACGCCCGAAATTTTATGGAAAGCTGGATAAGGGACAATCCAAAACCCGACGGAAAACGATACAATATTTACCAAGATGGATTAAAAGTGTATGTTACCATTGATAGCAAAATGCAGGAATATGCCGAAGAAGCTGTAAAGACACATATGGCACATCTGCAAGAAGCTTTTGACGAGCAAAACAAAAAAAACAAAACAGCTCCTTTCCGTGATATTACCGAAAAAGAAACCGAATCAATTTTAAACCAAGCCATGCGAAAAAGTGATCGCTGGCGCGAAATGAAAAAGCAAGGCAAAGAGGAGGCCGATATCATTAAAAGTTTTAGCGAAAAAACTCCAATGCGCGTTTTTTCTTGGAAAGGTGATATTGATACTATAATGACACCGCTGGACTCCATCCGTTACCACAAATCCTTTTTGCAGGCCGCAATGATGTCTATGACCCCGCAAACTGGGGAAGTAAGGGCTTGGGTTGGAGGAATAGATTACAAACACTATAAGTATGACATGGTTAAGAAAGGCAAGCGACAAATAGGTTCTACCTTTAAACCTTTTGTGTACGCCACTGCTATTGATCAAATGCATATGTCTCCTTGTGATACATTACCAAACACTATATACACCATTCCTGCTGGTAAATACGGGCTTCAACAACCTTGGACTCCCAAAAATGCCGGGGGTACCTATGGAGGTATGGTTACATTAAAATACGCTTTGGCAAACTCAATAAATACTATTACAGCAAGATTGATAGATCGCGTTGGACCCAAACCGGTTATAGAACTCGTTACAAAAATGGGAGTAGATACCAAAAATATGCCCGAAGTACCTTCAATTGCACTTGGTACGCCAGATGTTTCGGTCTATGAGATGGTAGGTGCCTATAGCACTTTTGCTAATGAAGGCGTTTACGTTGAGCCAATCCTTATACAGCGAATCGAAGACAAAAATGGCACAGTGCTCTTCCAAAACGTTCCTAAAACAAAAGATGTAATCAGTAATGAAACAGCTTATGTTACAGTAAGTCTTATGGAAGGGGTAACTCAATCGGGCTCAGGTAGCAGGCTTCGGGGCACTGGACGGGAAGGATCGGCGGTTTACAAAAATGCAGTAACAGGATATCCATATAATTTCACAAACCCTATTGCTGGTAAAACTGGTACAACTCAAAACAACAGTGACGGCTGGTTTATGGGTATGGTGCCCAATCTAGTTACTGGCGTTTGGGTAGGTGGTGATGACCGTGCTACGCATTTCGGATCGATTTCATACGGCCAAGGTGCTACTATGGCTTTGCCTATTTGGGGCATGTATATGAAAAAATGCTATGCCGATGAAGATTTGGATGTTTCAACCGGAAACTTCAAAAGGCCTGCAAACCTTTCCATTGAAACAGATTGCTCTAAATGGCGCGAAGGTAATCCGGATATTGAAGAAGTTCCGGATGAATTCGATTTTTAAAAAAACACTTTATAAATTTAAAAACCTCACGGACCTTGAAGGCAAGTGAGGTTTTTTTTTATAGATTGAATTTTTGTAAATTTCACAAAACTTAAAAAATGATAAAAAAAACAGTTGCAAACGTACGCGAGGCCTGCGAAGGTATTGAGGACGGAATGACTTTTATGCTTGGCGGCTTTGGGCTTTGTGGCATTCCTGAAAATATTATAGGTGAATTGGTTAGACGCAACATCCAAAACATTACCTGTATTTCAAATAATGCGGGAGTTGATGATTTTGGATTGGGATTATTGCTTAAAAAACATCAGATCAAAAAGATGATTTCATCCTATGTAGGCGAAAATGCAGAATTTGAACGGCAGATGCTTAGTGGCGAAATGGAAGTGGAATTAATTCCACAAGGAACTTTGGCCCAACGCTGTGAATCCGCCCGAAGCGGAATTCCCGCCTTTTACACTCCCGCAGGTTACGGAACTGAGGTAGCCGAGGGAAAAGAAACCCGCGAGTTTCACGGAAAAATGTATGTCATGGAAAAAGCTTTTGAAGCAGATTTTTCATTTGTAAAAGCGTGGAAAGGCGATAAGGCCGGAAACCTTGTATTTAAGGGGACCGCAAGAAATTTTAATCCCGCAATGTGCGGAGCTGGAAATATTACAGTTGCTGAAGTGGAGGAACTTGTACCCGCCGGAGAATTGGACCCCAACCAAATCCACATTCCAGGAATATTTGTGCAACGCATTTTTCAGGGTGAAAAATATGAAAAGAGAATAGAGCAATTAACGGTAAGAAAAAGAAACTAATGGCACTTTCAAAAGAACAGATTGCACAACGAATAGCAAAAGAAGTAAAGGACGGATATTATGTAAACCTTGGAATCGGCATTCCCACTTTGGTTGCCAACTTTGTAAGGGACGATATAAGTGTGGAATTCCAAAGTGAAAACGGAATCCTTGGCATGGGCCCTTTTCCCTTTGAGGGCGAAGAGGACCCAGATTTGATAAACGCGGGAAAGCAAACCATTACAGCGCGTCCGGGAGCATCCTTTTTTGATTCCACCATGAGCTTTGCAATGATACGGGGTCAACACGTAGATTTAACCATTCTTGGCGCGATGGAAGTTTCACAAGATGGCGATATTGCAAACTGGAAAATTCCGGGGAAAATGGTTAAGGGCATGGGCGGAGCCATGGATTTAGTTGCTTCGGCAGAAAATATTATCGTGGCCATGATGCACACTAACAGAGAGGGAGAATCAAAACTTTTGAAAAACTGCTCCCTTCCTTTAACAGGTGTAAAATGCGTAAAAAAGATAGTTACAAATTTAGCCGTGATTGAAGTTATCGATGGAAAATTCAAATTACTTGAACGCGCTCCCGGGGTTTCAGTTGAAGAAATAAAAAAAGCTACGGAAGGTGATATTGTTATAGAAAGCACTGTTCCAGAAATGGAATTCTAATGACACATTGCACTTTTTTATAAATCTTTCACCAAAATATAGAGATTAAGCCTTATTATCTGTACAACCATCTATTTTATATGCTAATTTCTCTGATAATTAGCGAATTATCCAAACATTTTCAGTGGAAAGGAGATCATATCTCTTAAAATATTTATGATTACATTTTGTTAATATGTTAAAATTTAATGCTTTTAATCGAATTTATTTGCTTTTAATCGTTTGATCTAATAATTGGTTCTATATTAGCAGTCCCAAATCTTACCAGCTTAACCTCATATGAAAAGAGTAGTTAGATCATTTAAAAGCACTTCGGAACTAATACACAACGTATTGTTTGTTATTAAGAAGTTGTTTTTGTTGATCTAATCTTTTTTTATGGTTGCATATCCCCAAATCTGTCAAAAACAGATAAAACATAAAACTCGTTCTTCGTGAGGTTAGAACGAGTTTTTATATTTAAGGCTATTGATAAAGCTATTTTTAAATTCCTTTTGGGATAGCCGCAATCAATTTTTTGGTATACTCCTTTTGCGGGTTTGCATATATTTCATCGGCATCACCAATTTCATCAACCTTACCTTCATTCATAACCAAGAGCTGATCGGCCATGTATTTTACTACGGCCAAATCATGCGATATAAATATATAGGTAAAGCCAAAATCCCTTTTCAGCTCATTCAATAAATTTAATACCTGCGCCTGTACCGAAATATCCAATGCAGAAACCGATTCGTCACAAATAACCAATTTAGGCTCAACCGCAATAGTACGTGCAATACCCACTCGTTGGCGTTGACCCCCAGAAAGTTCGTGCGGGTAACGGTAAAAATAACTATCGCCCAGCCCCACTTTCCGCAAAAGTAGAAGCACCCGTTCTTTCCGCTCAGATTTATTTTTACTAAGATTGTGCACTTCCATGGGTTCCATAAGTGATTGCCCAATCATCAATCTCGGATTTAATGAGGAATAGGGATCTTGGAATATAATCTGAATTTCCTTGCGCAAATTCCTAATATCTGCTTTGGAAAGCTTTGTTAGTTCCTTTCCTTTATATTTTATGCTGCCGGACGTTGCTTTCTCAAGCTGCAAAATGGCCCTTCCCAAGGTAGATTTTCCACACCCGGATTCACCAACCAAACCTAGGGTTTCCCCTTCAAAAACCGAAAAGCTTACACCATCCACTGCTTTTACCACTTCCGCTTTCTTAAATATTCCAGCATTTCTGAAATATTGTTTTTCAAGATTACTTATTTCGAGGATAGGAGTTTTTGTATATATATATTTATGCTTTTGGGCGCGCTGGATAGCACTTACAGTCTTGGGCTCAAAACTGTTGTCGGCAATGGATTCAATAGTAGGTAAAGTGGCAAGCCGAACGTCCAGTGAGGGCCGCGAGGCCAAAAGTGCCTTGGTATATTTGGCCTGTGGATTATGGAATATTTCTTGAGTCGTAGCCTTTTCAACAATATCCCCTTTGTACATAACCACTACCCGATCGGCAATTTCAGAGATCAAATTCAGATCATGGGAAATAAATAACAACCCCATTTTTGTTTCTTGTTGAAGTGTCTTTAAAAGAGCTATTATTTCTTTTTGAACGGTTACGTCTAGCGCTGTAGTGGGCTCATCGGCTATAAGCAGTTTGGGTTTGCAGGCAATGGCCATGGCAATCATTACGCGTTGCATTTGACCCCCGCTAATTTGATGCGGATAACTATTGTAAATTTCATTGGGGCGCGGCAACCGTACTTTTTTAAAAAGAGAAAGAACTTCTTTTTTTGCTTTGGAAGCATTCAAGTTTAAATGAAGCCTAAGAATTTCAGAAACCTGGAAACCGCATTTCAATGAAGGATTGAGTGCGCTCATAGGTTCCTGAAAAATCATTGCTATTTCCTTTCCCCTAATTTTTCGAAGCGCTTTTTCATCTGACTTTATAATATCATCATTTTCAAATATCACTGCTCCGGATATTTGCGTGTTTTTAAGGTCCAAAAGGCCCATGATAGCCAAGGAAGTTACGGATTTTCCTGAGCCGGATTCGCCGACAATTCCTAGAATTTCATTTTCAAAAATATCGAATGAAATGCCATGAAGGACTTCAACTCTATTTTTTGCTGAACCGAATGAAACGGTTAAGTCTTGAACAGAAAGCATGGGTTTCTTTTTCATTATTTCAAAGATACATTTTGGTCATTTCATTTATAAAATTTTATGAAATAAATAATTAAAAGATTTTTTAAAAATGTATTTCATCGAATATATTTGCCTTTTATCTATTATTATCATTATTTTAGTCATGTCATATTAACAAATCTAATTTAAATGTAAACTATTATGAAAAAAATTAACAAAGCCATTTTTCTTTTATCCCTCTCGGCCTTTGTTTTGGCAAGCGGAACAACTCCGGTTACTGCCCAAAACAAACCCGATGAAAAGAAAAATGTAAAACTGCCTCCGCGGCTCATGGTATTGAATCCTACCAAATCGTATTCATTACAGAATTCTCCTCAACTCTTCAAAGAACTTTTTAAAACCCCAGAACAAACTTCCTTCCTCCAACAAAAACAAGAAACAGACAAACTAGGTTTTACACACCAGAAAATGCAACAGTATTATAAGGGTGTAAAAGTTGAATTTGGTACGGCTGTCCTTCACAGTCAAAACGGAACAGTAAAATCTGTAAGCTCAGAATACTATCCCGTTGAAGAAATGAACGTTACCCCAACATTAAACAATAAACAAGCATTTAATCGTGCGGTTGCGCACATTGGCGCCCAACATTATATGTGGGAATACCCAGATGCCGCCAAAGAAATGGATAATTACAAAAAACCAGAAGGTGAACTTGTAATACTTCCAAACTTCGATAGTGCCAAAAACGTTGAGAAGATCAATGATTTTAATTTGGCCTATAAATTTGACATTTTTGCCACGAATCCCTTAAGTCGTGGTTACTTATACATTGATGCAAGAAACGGCACAGCCTTATTTTATGATGCAATTATAAAACACGCCACCACTTTCGGTCATGTTGGAAATGTGCCTGTTACCGTGGAAACTGAAAATGAATATTGTAATAGGACAGCTAATGAAATGGAAACAACATTTTTAGCCAGTGGAACGGCACAAACGCGATATAGTGGTACTAAAACTATTGAAACAACATTAAGCGGAAGTAGCTATATTTTAAGTGATGCGGGTAGAAAAGTGTACACTAGAGATGCCTTACATCAAGCTCCCGGTAGTTCATATCCCTATGTGTCAAATTATCAACAGTTTACCGATAATGATAACAATTGGACCACAGCTGAACACAGCGCCAATAAAGATAATGCTGCATTGGACGCACATTGGGGCGCTATGATGACTTTTGATTATTGGCAGCAAAAACATGGCAGAAATAGCTATGATGGAAATGGCGCACAAATAAGAAGTTATGTACACGTAGATAATAATTACAACAATGCATTCTGGAATGGATCTGTTATGTCCTACGGGGACGGTTCATGTATTTCAGAGGGATGTAATGGTTTTGATGCATTAACTTCCATTGACGTGGCAGGGCATGAAATTGGTCACGCAGTAACCACTTATACAGCAAACCTTGCTTATCAAAGAGAATCTGGAGGATTGAATGAAGGATTTTCAGATATTTGGGGAGCTGCCATTGAGCACTTTGCCAAAGGAAATGGAAGTGATATCAGTCCATCTGCAGCAGTTTGGCTTATTGGGGACGAAATTGACAGACGTAGCGGTTCAGCTGCCTTACGTTCCATGAGCAATCCTACTTCCTTAGGGCAACCCGATACTTACGGAGGTCAATACTGGCAAAACCCCAACTGTGGAACTCCTACAAATAGCAATGATTATTGTGGTGTTCACACAAATTCTGGGGTTCTAAACCACTGGTTTTATTTAAGCGTTGCCGGCGGTTCTGGAACCAATGATATTGGAAGTTCCTTTAATGTTTCAGGAATTGGAATGACCAAAGCTTCAAACATAGCATATAGAACGTTGAGCTTTTACCTATCAGCAAATTCAACATACGCCAATGCTCGAACAGGAGCTATTCAAGCTGCAGTAGATTTATATGGAGCAGGTAGCGCCGAAGAACAGGCAGTTACAAATGCTTGGTATGCAGTTGGAGTTGGAAGTGCCTATGATGGTGGCGATCCACCTCCGGGAGATTGTCAAGTTGGAAATATATATTTATCCATTACTTTCGATAATTACCCAGAAGAAACTGGATGGACCTTAAAAAACTCTGCAGGAACAATTATAGATTCTGCAAATTATTCCACAGCAAACCCTGATGGCTCCACAGTAACGAAAACCTTTTCAAGCCTTTCAGCTGGTGATTACACCTTTACAATAACAGATGTTTATGGTGATGGAATATGCTGCTCATATGGAAATGGTTCCTATACTTTATCAAGCGATGCTGGAGTGATAGTTTCTGGAGGAAGTTTTGGAAGTTCACAAGCCACAGGTTTCTGTATTGAAGCCGGGAGTGGAGGAGATACACAAGCTCCAACCAACCCATCAAACCTTTCTGCTTCAAACATAACGCAAACTTCTGTAACCTTGTCATGGAGCGCCTCCACAGACAATGTAGGCGTAACGGGTTATGATGTTTTCCAAGGAAGTACAAATCTGGGTAGTGTTACTGGCACTTCTGCTAATATTACAGGCCTTACTGCTTCAACTGCATATGCTTTTAAAGTTCGTGCATATGATGCAGCAGGAAACAATTCGGGCTATAGCAACACCTTAAATGTAACTACACTTGCAAACTCGGTTACTTATTGTGTTTCAAAAGGAAGTAATTCAAATGATGAATATATAAACCGCGTACAGTTGGGAAGCATTAACAATACTTCTGGAAACAATGGCGGTTATGGAAACTTTACAAGTATTTCAACCAATCTTGTGAAAGGAACCAGCAATACCATCACTATTACACCTCAATGGACCGGTACCGTTTATAATGAAGCTTATCGCGTTTGGATAGATTACAATCAAGATGGTGATTTTGCAGATTCAGGGGAGCAGGTTTATTCCCGCTCACGTACCAAATCTACACCAATTTCGGGCAGTTTTACTGTACCTAGTTCTGCATTGAATGGCGCAACAAGAATGCGTGTTTCAATGAAATATAATGCAAATCCTACGTACTGCGAAACCTTCAGTTATGGCGAAGTGGAAGACTACAATGTCGTTATAGGAAGCGGTAACCCAATTCAAGGGATAACCGGTGAGACTGGAATGAACAATTCAGAAATGACTGTTTATCCAAATCCCGTGAAAACCACATTGAACATTTCACTGTTAAATGTAACGGGAACTGATTATTTGATTTACAACACAGTGGGTCAAGTAGTGGGCAAAGGTACATTTACAGAAAGTGTAGATGTTTCCTTATTGCAGAGCGGTATTTATTTCATTCAAGTAAATTCTGAAGGAAATAAATTAATGAAGCGTTTTATAAAGGAATAGATTGTTAATATTGATTTAAAAGTGGCTTGTTTCTATCTAGAAACAAGCCACTTTCTTTTTAAAAATTATTTAAGAAATTATAATGGATCACCAACCTTTATGTCACATCTATGGCCCACCTGTCCGTGTGGTGGATTTATTTCTCCCCCACCCATTGTGGGTGCAGTCTTAGAACTTTCTGCCCCTGCAGCGTTTAAGGGCGAGCCTACAGGAATATCACAGCGATGGCCGGGCTGGCCGTGTGCCGGATTTATAGCCAAATCTCCGCTTGTATTTGTTGTTGGGGCAACATTTTGAAGGGCTTGTTTTTTCTGTTCAAGAGTTGCTTCTTTCACGGCATTTGGCTCATCTACTACTGTATCTTTATCCTTACAGGAAATAAAAACTGGAGCCAGAGCAAGTAAAACTATTAAAAATGATTTTGGATTGAATCTTGGAATTGTCATAGAAGTAGCTATTTAATTATGACTGGTAAATCTAATATAAAAAAACCATTCATATATTTTTTCCACAAAAAACGATTACACAGAAAGTATTTCGTCTTCACTTAAAATTTCCTCATTCCTAAGCCGAAGAAAAATCTGCGCCACGGTAACCGTATCCTTTTCGCAATAAATAACAATTCGGTCAATGTCTTTTTCATCATAAAAAACAGCTCGTACTTGGCTGCCATCAATATCATCCTTAGGCGACGGAATGCCTAGCACGTGCGCCATTAATTTAAGCGAAGTGAAGGTTTTATAATCTCCAAATTTCCAAAGCTCCAACGTATCCAAGTGTGGCACTTCCCAAGGTTTTTTTCCGAAGAGATCCAATTTGAAAGGGATGTCGATACGGTTGATAATCATGCGTCGGGCAATGTAGGGAAAGTCGAATTCCTTTCCGTTATGCGCACAGAGTAAATGATGCGGCCTATTGAAATGGGTTTCTAAGAGGGTTTTAAAATCTTTGAGAATTTTCACCTCTTCGCCGTGAAAACTGGTTACTCTGAAATTTCGAATATCTCCCTTCAGCACAAAATACCCCACCGAAACACATACAATTTTTCCAAATTCCGCCCAGATACCGGCACGTTCATAAAATTCCTCTGCAGAAATTTCATCTTTTCTTTGGTACTGGCTTTTCAGTTCCCAAAGTATTTTTGAAGTGTCATCCAGTTCTTCAAAAGCTTGGTGCTGGGGTACTGTTTCAATATCCAAAAACAGGATATGTTCCAGGTTTATTCGCTTAATCATTTATAGATATTTTAAAGGGGGGAGATATTAAAGCTACAAAAATTTATTGGTTTTCATCCAGCATTTTATAGGTCTCATCAATATATGTATAAAAATCGGCTGTAAAAGGCTTCCCGATTTTTCCGCCCCGCTGATGGCCCAAACGCACTATATTTAAATTATCCTCCGGAATCACAATTACATATTGCGCCAAAATACCGCGCATCACAAATATTTTCTTTCCCAAATAATCACTCAGCCAAAAACCATAACCATATTCTGGACTCTCTGCAAAACGAGGAGAAGTTGATTTCGCAATAAAAGTAGAATCCAAAATTTGTTGTCCGTTCCACTTGCCGTAATCTTTGTAGAGCTTTCCAAAGCGCGCAAAATCCCTTGCATTACTTCCAATACAGCAATAGGCTTTTACAAGCTTGTTCTTTTCATCATCCACTTGCCATAGTGCTGATTGTTCAAAACCCATGGGTTGCCAAAAACTTTCCCGTAAATAACTACTCAAATCAATACTTGCTCTTTGAAGTGATTTCTGTATTACCATTGCCAAAAGTTCCGTGTTTCCGCTTAAATATTTATACTTCAGCCCTGGGCTGTCAACTACTTTAAGTTTCAAAATAGTTTCGGCCAAATCTCCATCGTAATATGCTTTTGCCGTCATTCCAAAAGGATTTGAATAGGATTCGTCCCAATCCAATCCGGAAGCCATGGAGGACAAATCGCCCACTGTTAAACCAGTTCCTGAATATTGTGGATAAAAATCACCCACAGGCTGGTCCAAACTTTTTATAAATCCATCTTGTATAGCTTTCCCAAGCAAGGCAGAGGTAACACTCTTCGCCATGGAAAAGGAGTTGGTTTGTGAAGTTTTTCCAAAACCATCAAAATACTTCTCATGCCAAATACTGTCATTTTTTATAATCAAAAAAGCAATAGTGCCCAGATCTTCGTTTGTTTTGGAAAGTAGTGCAGTCTCCTCAACGGTGTTATATTTTTTATGAATAGGCCACGACTGAGGATGAGTACTGGCAGAAATGGTATCATTTTCAAAATATTCAAAATCATCAATAAAAGCTGTGGTGTGACCGTGCAGATATACTACCCAAACACCTTTTAAAATATACCCATAGCCCGTAATGTAAAGCCCCATTACAAAAACCATAAGAACTATTAAAAACCACTTCAAAAATTTTAAAAATCGTTTCATTTAAAATAAGGATTGTTGTGGCGAAGGGTTTTCAAATTCCAACAACCATTTTTTTCGGTGAAGTCCGCCGGCATATCCTGTAAGTGAACCATCACTACCAATAACACGATGACAGGGAATAATTATGGAAATGGGATTTTTGCCATTGGCCGAAGCCGCTGCCCGGATTACTTTTGGATCGCCGAGCGTGTTTGCCATTTGTTGATAGCTTGTAGTTTTTCCGAAGGGAATTTCCAGCAATTGCGCCCAAACTCTTTTCTGAAAATCTGTTCCTTCAGGTGAAAGTTTAAGACTGAATTCTCTTCGTTTCCCTTTAAAATATTCTTGAAGTTGCAATACAGCTTCTTCCAATTCCTGAGGAATTTTCTGTGAAACCTCAGTTTCCTCAAGAGTGCTAAAAAGGACGGAAGAAATTCCTTCTTCACTTCCTTTCACTTCCAAAACTCCTACGGGTGTATTTATAAAAGCAGTCTTCATTCCTCGTCCTCCTTTTTGGGTTCCAAGTTTTGATTTAACTGTATCCCCATCCTTTTGGCTCGTTTCTCCCAGTTTTTTCTGGCCTGAACTTGCATATCTTCTATGTGATCGCTTTCATCCATTATCTCTAAACCCAGCAAGGTTTCTATAATATCCTCCATAGTTACCACGCCAATGGTATTTCCAAAATTATCCACCACCGATGCTATATGCACACGCTGCTTTATAAATGTTTCAAAGAGTTCCGGAATTGGTTTTTCTGCAGAAATTACAAAAATCTCGCGCTTCAAATCGCTCAAAAGCTTATCGCCCCGTTCTTCCACAATTTCTTCCAGCACATCGTCCCGAAGCACAAAACCAGTAATGTTGTGGGTTTTGTCTTTATAGACAGGGATTCGGGAAAACCGTAAACTTTTATGGCTTTGGTGAAATTCATCCAGACTTTTGCTCTCATCCTCTAGTGTCACTACCGTGAAGGGCGTCATCACGTCCTTAGCGTGTACACTTTTAAAAACCAACAAATTTTTGATTACCGTTGTTTCACTTTCCTCAAAAACACCTTCTTCTTCCGCAGCATCAGTAATGGCAAGGAATTCCTCACGACTCATTGTGCTCACATGTGCAGATTTTCCAACTAAACGTGTTATCAACATTAAAAGCCATAGTATGCCGGTGTACTTTAATGGAAAAATAATCACATTCAAAAACATGGCCGTAAAAGGGCCGAGTTTTTTCCAATAGGTGGCACCAATGGTTTTCGGTATAATTTCGGAAACTACCAAAATGAGCATCGTCATAATGGCCGAAACCACTCCTACTATGTTCATGCCAAAGAATTCTACTTTATAAGGAAGCTTTTCCGCTTCTACCCCAACCAGTATTGCGCCAACGGTGTGGGCAAAGGTGTTCAAGGTCAAAATAGCCACCAACGGCTTGTCAATATCCTTTTTAAAAGAGGTTAAGGTTTTGGCGTATGCCTTTCCCGCTTGGGTCTTCATCCGCAGATAAGTTGGGGTAAAGCTCAACAGCGCAGCTTCCAGAATGGAGCATAAAAATGAAAAGAAAATGGAAACCAGTGCATAAACAATTAGTAAGGTCATAGAGGTAGAAATAATTTTCCCCTAAAATAAAGATTTAAAAACTGTTTTCTCCGTAAGGCTTTGTTAATTACATAATAAAACCGCCTTTTGGGCGGTTTTATTAAAGCAATTTTAAGAAGCTTTTAAATAGGGTTTCAGCTTACCTTCCCACTTTTTGGCATCTTGCAGGCACACAAACGGATCTTTGGATAAAGCAGCGTCTTCATCATTTTCAACGTAAAAAGGGATTTCTTTTCTGCCAACGGCACCCATCAGCTCAAGCCCAACCCAATCCAAGGTTTTTTTGTTGTGCATTATGGTTTTAGTTTGACAGGTTTTTATTTCTGCCATATCTATAATTTGAAAATCGTCCGTAAGATTCTTTTTGGAAGTGAAAATTAGCTTTTTGGCTGTGGTGTCCAAGCCAATTACAAAACTTCCAATTACTTCAATATCGCTCAGGTTTATGCCATTGGACTGCGATAATTTTGAAACTGATTTTTTTACTTTTTTATCGCCACTTGCAGCATTAACAATTAGGTAGCCAATAGGTACAAATATTAATAAAATGATGACAACACCCACTAGGGTTGAATTTAATTCCATGATTTTAATTTTTAAAGTGAATTTTTAAATGAAAATGGGTTTGAAAATCAATTCAAACACCCGAAGAATTCATTTAGGTATCACCAAAAAAAATGGAATGGAAATATTTGTTGGGAGATCAGTTCCCGTTTATCTTTTTGGTTGTAAAAAGAAACAGAAACAGATGAAATTTTAATTTCGGAAAAGTTGTAGATAGAAGGCACAAAACTCCAAAGCACAAAACCAATAGGTTCGGTTTGGGAAACCAAGGAAGAAACTTCCCCAATGGAAGTTTCTTGAAATAAAATGGGCTTGGAGTGGGTATCGGTTTGTGAAAAACTTGCCGAAGAAATCTTTTCATACCTTGAAGGGAACGCAAATGCAGCATTCCCGAAAGCAAATAAAAATGCGATCGTTAATATAAAGCTACCAATATGTTTTTCAACAAATTTCACAGCGCAAATGTATGCGAAAATTGAATTCGGAATGATAAAATTTTACTAATTAATCAGCTTTACAACATCCTTTGCAAAATATGTTGCAATCATAGAAGCTCCGGCGCGTTTAATGGCAGTAATCTGTTCCATCATCACAGCATCGTGATCCAGCCAACCCTTTTCGGCAGCGGCCTTTAACATCGCATATTCCCCACTTACCTGATAGACTGCTACGGGAATGTGTACCGCATCTTTTATCTCGCGCACAATATCCAAATAGCAAAGTCCAGGTTTCACCATTACAATATCCGCGCCCTCATCGATATCCATCAAAGTTTCCCTGATAGCTTCCTCTCTATTTCCGAAATCCATCTGATAGGTTTTTTTGTCTTTCGGAACATCTTTTATATCCACAGGTGCAGAATCCAGCGCATCCCGAAACGGACCATAAAATGCAGAAGCGTATTTTGCGCTGTAACTCATAATTGCCGTATCGCAAAAGCCTTCGTCTTCCAATAAAGTCCGTATTTCAAAAATGCGTCCATCCATCATATCACTTGGTGCAACTACATCGGCGCCCGCTTTAGCGTGACTTAAGGACATTTCGGCAAGTACGGCATTGGTATCATCGTTCAATATTTTCCCTTCTGAAATTATTCCATCGTGCCCGTATACTGAAAAAGGGTCCATCGCCACATCGGTCATTACAATCATTTCAGGAACGGCATTTTTTACTGTTTTAATGGCGCGCTGCATCAACCCGTCAGGATTTAGTGCTTCCTTGCCTGTATTGTCTTTCAGTTTATCGTCAACTTTCACAAAAAGCAAAACCGACTTCAGCCCCAGTTTCCAAAGCTCCTTCACTTCCTTTTGTAGTGAATCCAAACTCAATCGGTAATAATTCGGCATGGAGGCAATTTCATCTTTTACGCCTTTTCCTTCCACCACAAAAAGTGGCACAATAAAATCATTTGGACTTATAATAGTTTCTCGAACCAAGCTTCGCATACTTTCATTGGTTCGCAATCTTCTGTTTCTTCTTAATGGGTACATAAACTTAAATTTTGTGTCAGGTCGAGCGCAGTCGAAACCTTTTAATATTCAATACTTTCAATTAACCTCTCGACTGCGCTCGAGGAGACATTTAACTAAACCCAATTTTTTGGATTTTTTAAAACTTCTATTAATTTTTCTTCCTCACTTCCTTTCTCAGGCTGATGGTCATATTTCCATTGCACAATGGGTGGAAGGCTCATCAAAATACTTTCAATCCTTCCGTTGGTTTTTAAGCCGAAAAGCGTTCCTTTATCGTGGACCAAGTTGAACTCAACATAGCGTCCGCGGCGTATTTCCTGCCAATTTCGATTTTCTTCGGAATAGGAAAGATTTTTTCTCTTTTCAACAATGGGAACATAACAATCCAAAAAGCTATTGCCAACCTCGGTTACAAAATTGTACCAATCCTGCATTTTCATTGTTTCCGTTTCCTTTAAATAATCAAAGAAAAGGCCACCGATTCCGCGTGCTTCCTCACGGTGTGCGTTCCAAAAATATTCGTCGCAGCGCTTTTTATAGATTGTATAAAATTCCGGGTTATTTTTATCACAAGCAGTTTTACAAACCTGATGAAAATGCTTCGCATCTTCCTCAAATAAATAATAGGGCGTTAAATCCTGCCCGCCGCCAAACCAGCTATCGACAATATTTCCTTCGGCATCATACATTTCGAAATACCGCCAATTGGCGTGAACGGTAGGAACCATTGGATTTTTTGGATGAAGCACTAGACTAAGCCCGCATGCGAAAAAATCGGCATCTTTAACTCCAAAATATGCTTGCATACTTTCTGGCAATTTTCCAAAAACCTCGCTAATGTTTACGCCTCCTTTTTCGAAGACTGCGCCATTTTCAATAACGCGGGTTTGTCCACCGCCACCTTCGAGTCGTTCCCAAACATCTTCTATAAATTTTGCTTTCCCATCAATTTCTTCCAATGCGGAAGTAATTTCGTTCTGTAAATTTTTAATATATGCTACAAATTGTTCTTTCATTGAAGTTTGGTTGTTTAGACCTACAAGGTTTTGGAAACCTTGCAGGTCAGATTCCGTCGGGCCACTTCCTGCAAGGTTTTGCGACAGGTCGCTTCCTGCAAGGTGTTGCGAGAGGTCGCTTCCTGCAAGGTGTTGCCGCAGGCCACCTTGTAGGTCTTTCTCCCCCAAAATCTCCTTATCAATCTCTATCGTTTTTTTATGAACATACTTCATGTTTTCTAAAGAATCAAAAAGGTTATTAATTGCATATTCCTTTGAAAGCTTAAAATATTCAGGTTGATTTTGTTTTAAATAATGGCAATAAGAAGAAAAACTATAGTTTGTATAATCCTGTATTTCTTCAGGATTTTTATGAATGTAAATCAAAACGTTTTTTAAATAATTCTCATCCTCTATTTTTTTTCTTTTAAAGTGCTTTTCGAATAGACTTCCCGTTCGTCCGGAAAATCTGTTGAAGGCCTTGGCATAAGCATTAAAAAAGTTTGATAAAGATTTTGTGAATTCCTCTCTTTCTGAAACTATTTTAATCAAAAAATGGAAATGGTTGTCCATTAAACAATATCCCAAAACTTCTACATGTTGTGCAAGGTATTTTCCGAACAACTGAAGAAAATAACGTTTGTTTTCCTCATTTTTGAAAATATTGGTTCCGTTTATACCTCGGTTATATATGTGATAATAATGTGATAGTTCTATTGTTTCCAATTTCATAATATCCTTTTATAAGACCTACAAGGTTTTGGAAACCTTGCAGGAAGAATCAATAACCTTTAAAGTCTCCATACTTGCCGCCGTTACCGAAAGCGGTAAAACAAGTATAATTCCCACAACTGGAATCAACATCATCAACATAAAAACCATGCCGTTGCCAATGGCCAAACCTCTATTTTTTTGGACAAATTGAATGCTTTCCGAATATTTGTAATGTCTTTCCAAAGTATAATCCATATTTCCGAAACCTGCATAATAGCTCTGCACCAAAAACAAAAGCACCGATGAAATGATTCCAACAACGGGTATAAAACCAATTAAAATGATTGGAATAGTTAGCAATAATTCCATTAGCAAATTCCTTACATTTATTCGAACGCCACGCCAAAGTTGCTCTACGTTTGAAGTATTTCTATGCGAATGGTTGGTTCCGAAAAGGTGTTTCTCAATTTTTTCTGAAACCGGGCTCATAAACGGCGCACTCAACGCCATAACAATATGACGATACAGAATTATTCCCAACGCAATTATTAGAAGTGCGCCAATAAAATTACTGATTGTTCTAAAAGTTTCGGCTCCCCATTCCCAAAACCAAATTTTTGAAATAAACTTTCCTAAATCGTCACTCAATCCCCAAGCCGCAAAACCAATCAAAACTGCCGTGATAAAACTTATGGCCATTGGCACGCCAAAGTATTTCCAAAGCCCAAGTTTACTGAGGAGCTTGAAAGTTCCCGTGTATGCTTTTATGCCTTTTAGAATATTTTTTAGCATTTAATCCTTTATAAAAACTAGCGTTTTTTTAAACTCCTCAACCTCTTTAACAGTTTCAATCCTTGCCGCTTCCGAAGCTTTTTGTTTCAAAAAAGAAATTAAATTCATTTCACTTTCATCTTTTATTTCTTCGAAAAAAATAACTCCCATTTGATTATTATGCAAATCCATCACTTGTTCCAAAGCTTCATTTGGCGAAAACTTTTCATGCCAATCTGTAAATTTCTTCGCCCAAGCAATTGCCTTTTCATTATTATTTTTCCACTTTAAGCATTTGCGGATTATCAAAATAACCCAGAGGGCATGCCTAAAAGCGTTTGCAGGATTGCTTAAATGGTGTTTGCTTCCGTATTCCTGCTGAGCAATATCCATACATTTTTTGGTCGCAAAAATTGTAGGTATAGCATACATTGGATTTTTAAGGAAAAGACCAAACAACCCAAAGAGTTGCTTAAAATCAAGGTTCTTGAAAATCTGCCAAAGCATCTATTCCTGTTTGTATTCCTTCACCGCTTCAATGAAGGCGCCAGCGTTTTCCAATGGAATATTTGGTAAAATCCCGTGGCCCAGGTTCACGATATAGCGGTCCTTTCCAAATTCGTCAATCATCTGCTTCACCATTTTTTTAATTTCTGCTGGAGGACTAAACAGGCGGGTAGGGTCAAAATTTCCTTGTAAAGTGATTTTTCCACCTGTTAAATAGCGTGCGTTTTTAGGCGAACAGGTCCAATCCACACCCAAGGCCGAAGCACCACTTTTCGCCATGGTATCCAAAGCAAACCAGCACCCTTTTCCGAAGGCGATTACATGGGTTTCATCTTTCAGGGCATCAATAATCTGTTGCATGTATTTCCAACTAAATTCCTGATAATCGGTAGGCGAAAGCATACCGCCCCAACTGTCAAAAACCTGCACGGCGTTTACACCCGCCTTTACTTTTTCCTTTAAATAGGCGATAGTGGTATCTGTTATCTTTTGGAGTAATTGATGAGCTGCAACAGGTTGCGTAAAGCAAAATTCCTTTGCAATGTCAAAATTCTTAGAGCCTTGGCCCTGCACGCAATAACACAAAATAGTCCACGGACTGCCGGCAAAACCGATTAACGGAATGTCGTCATTCAATTTTTCCTTGGTCATTTTTATGGCTTCCATCACATATCCCAAGGTTTCCTGAATATCGGGAACAATAACCTGCTCCACATCTTTAGCAGAACGGATAGGGTTTGGAAGCCAAGGTCCGATTCCGGGTTTCATTTCTACGTGAATATTCATTGCTTGCGGGATAACCAAAATATCGCTGAACAAAATAGCCGCATCCATCCCGTAACGGCGAATTGGCTGCACGGTAATTTCACTGGCAAGTTCTGGCGTTTGGCATCGGGTAAAGAAATCGTATTTTGCTTTTATTTCCTGAAATTCGGGCAAATATCTTCCGGCTTGGCGCATCATCCAAACGGGTGGTCTTTCAACGGTTTCGCCGCGAAGAGCTTTTAAGAATAGGTCGTTTTTAATCATGATTTTTTAATGTTTTCACCGCTTTTGCAATAACGCTTTCCACGTTTGTGGCATTGGCAATTACCACATTTTCGGTATATTTTTTTGCTTCGGAAGCGGTTGTGTTTCCAATGCAAACGGCTATACTTTTTTTAATTTTATTTTCTGAAACAAAACTTCTCACACCACTTGGACTGAAAAACAAAATAGCATCAAACTGTCTTTCAAATTTCTTCGGGTTTAAAGTGGTTTTATACACTTCAATTTCTTCAACTGAAATGTTATTATCTTTCAATTTTGAAGGAATCTCATCACTTCGAATATTTCCGCAGAAAAAATGAAATGAATCGTTTTTATTGTTTTTTACTAAATAATCTGCCAATTCGGAACCATATTCTGTCATTTTGTTCACTTTTTGACCCATTTCTTCCAAAAGCAATTTTGTTTTTTCACCAACGCAGTAACAATTCTGAATGCTGAACTCTGAATGCTGAATTGAAAAAACCGCATTCTGACTGGTAAAAATGGCTTTTTCAATATTTGAAGGAACGGTAAAGGGCAAATAATTAATTTTTATGGCCTCGTACTCCACCAATGAAACTCCCGCATATAGCAACAACGATCTTTGGTTTTCTTTCAGTTTTTTAGTTGATAGAATCGTTGGCATAATTTTTTAGATATTTTTTAATGTCGGTATCCTTTCCAAAAACCACCAAAATATCACCGTTTTGAAAAGCCATATCTGGTGTGGGCAATCCCACTACTTCTTTCTTTTCAACAATTCTTCCCAGCAAATTACTGTGCTGTTTTTTGCGAATAATGGTAATTATATTCAAATTGAAAATCTTTCGGAAATTTGATTCTTGAACGGTCTTTCCAACCAATGATTTACAAACCTCAACTTCAGAAACCAAGTATTCATCATCTATTTCAAAATTATCTATACTTCCCTTTAGATTGATTTTTTTAACGAATCGCTCTGCATATTCCTGTTCTGGATGGATAATTTGGTCTACCCCCATTGCTTCCAAAATGGTATCTTCCAAAGCGGATGCAGAACGGGCAATTATTCTTGCTTTGGTGAGTTTCTTCACAATGGCGGTGCTCATTATGGCTGCGCCATTGCGTTCGCCAATAGCGATAATTGCTAAATCGGCATTGTTCAGCGGTAAGGAATTGTAGGCATTTTCATTGGTAGCATCAATTGCCACGGCATGTGCAACTTTGTTTTTTATTTGCTCAATCTTTTCAAGATCGTGATCTGCAACAATCACCTCATTTCCCGTATTTGAAAGATGAATGGCCAACGACATTCCAAAGTTTCCAAGGCCTATAACTATTATCTTCATATTTTTTCTTTTTAAAAATCAATGGCGCTTAGTTAATCAAAATGTTTTCTTCCGGATAGGTATATTCCGTTTTACCCACACTTTTCAATAGACCTATCATTAGGTTGAGCAGGCCAATCCTTCCGAAGAACATCAATAATATAATTACGTATTTACTATTTTCGGAGAGCTGGGAGGTAATTCCCATGGAAAGCCCTACCGTGCTAAAAGCTGAAAAAACTTCAAAAGCTATTTGAAGTAGCGAAAACTCAGGATTAAAAATAAGCAATAACAAAATGCCGGACCCAATGCTGGCCAATGAAATTGAAATAATGGCGAAAGCACGCTGCACTGCCTCTGCTGCAACTCTTCGGGTTCCGATTTCAATATATTTTTTGTCTCGCGCTATTGCGAAAATATTGAGTGTGGCCAAGGCAAAGGTTGTGGTTTTTATTCCTCCTCCGGTTGAAGCTGGGGAAGCGCCTATCCACATCAAAAAGATCATAAACAGAATTCCGGGAATTGTAAAGTTGGCCATATTAACCGTATTAAAACCCGCTGTTCTTGAAGTTATTGAGGAAAACATGGCCGTAGTAAATTTTCCAAAGGCCGTGGTGTGCGGCAAAAGATTGGTTTGCTGTTCGGAAATAAGAAAGAAAACTGCCCCTGCCACTATCAATATCCCAGTTGTATAGAGTACAATCTTTGTGTTCAAATTTATCACGCGGGATATAAAAACCTTGTTGTTTTTATTAGTAAAATTGAAGAAAAACTGTTTAAAATACTGAATAACATTATAGGCTATATGATAGCCAAGTCCGCCAAAGACTATTAATGCCATAACAATCCACTGCATATAATAATTAAACCGTAGCCCATTATCGTAAAGGCCATTGGAAGCCAGTGAAAAACCGGCGTTGCAATAGGCAGAAATAGCGTGAAAAACTGCAAAGAATCCTCTGTCCTTAAAAGTATCCATATGAGCCAAGGAATGATAGATAAATAGTGCTCCAATGCCCTCAAGCACCAATGAAAACAAAACAATCTGCATCACGGTTCGCATTACGCTGTTCAGTTTTTCATGCCCAAGAATATCTCTCATATAAAGACTTTCCTTAAAGGAAGCCCCACTTTTGAAAAAATAAGCGAAAAACGAAGTAAATGTAAGCATCCCTAAACCTCCAATTTGAAAAAGGATCATTATAATTGTTTGTCCAAAAGGCGTAAAATCCTTTGCGGTATCCAACACAATTAACCCGGTAACCGCAGTGGCACTGGTGGCCGTAAAAAGTGCGTCGGTAAAACTGATGCCATAAGTAGTTGCACTAGGAAGCATTAACAAAAAGGTTCCCGCTAGCGCAATGAGTGCGAAACTCCCCACAAAAAGAATGGCAGGATTAAAATAAAGACTATAAATCTTTCTTACAAAAAAAGTGAGTCGGATGAAAAAATAAAACAACAATCCATACTCAATTACATAACGGGCATTAAAAAACGTCTCTACCAAAGAAGTTTCATAATTGGCCAAGATCATTATCACTTCCAGCACTATGAGCAAAAGCAGAATAAGCAGGTTTATTTTGCTGCTTTTATGGACCTCTGCGTCTTTTCTATAGGTATTGTATTTATAAAAATTAAAAGAAATCAAGGCCAATAAAAGGGTGGGAAGTGCTATAAGCTTATACTGTCGGAAATCCTGAAAATTCTCAAAACCAAAATCGAAAATCAAAAACGTGAGCAGGCTTAGATCCAGGAACCAAACCGCAATATTTGTTGATTTCGTTTTCTTCCAAAGGCTCATTTCATGTTATTTTTTATGGAAAGCATCAATCCAGCCCCTCCATTTTTAAGGACAAAGTTGGCACATTCCCTCCCAAAGTCTTTGAATTCAGTGGTGGCAATACTCCTTTCAATTTCTATTTTTGTTTCGCCATCCAGCGAAAACAAACATCCCTTGAATAAAATTTCATTTCCAATAATTTCAGCCAAAGCTCCTATTGGCGCAGTACAGCCACCTTCTAGGGTTTGTAGAAATTCGCGTTCAATCTGTGTACATATTTCGGCATTTGAAATATTCAATTTTGAAGTCGCTTCAATGGAAAACCCATCATTTTCCAAAGCTACAACCACCATAGCACCTTGTGCCGGTGCCGGAAGCATCCAATCCAGTTCTTTGTGAAATTTTGGAAGTAAATTAAGGCGTTGCAAACCAGCTTTGGCAAATATAGCCCCCTGCCAAGGGTTGTCTTTTAATTTTTGAAGTCGTGTGTTTACATTTCCGCGCAAATCCACCACAGTATGGTTAGGATAGCGATGCAGCCATTGTGCCTTTCTTCGTAAGCTTCCCGTGGCTATGGTACAGGGCTTTTCAGAATCAATTTCGCCTTTTGCAACCAAAATATCTTCGGAAGATGCCCGCTCCAAAACCGCGGTTTGCACAATTCCTTTTGGCAAAAACGTTGGAACATCTTTCATACTGTGTACGGCAATGTCAACCGTTCCGTTGAGCATGGCTACATCCAGTGTTTTTGTAAAAATGCCGGTAATACCCATTTCGTATAAAGGCTTGTCAAGAACCAAATCTCCCGTAGATTTTACGGGCACCAATTGGGTAGTGTAACCTAAGGTTTCGAGTTGGGTTTTTACGACATTGGCTTGCCAAAGTGCAAGTTCACTGTCGCGGGTGCCAATGCGTATGGTTTTTTTCAATGTTGGGCGGTTTCAAGTTGAAAAACCCTCCGTATCAATTCAATACTTTCGTTTGATCCTTCTTCACCTTTTAAGTGATTGGCAAAATGGGTTGTAATTTTTTGAATTATTCGGTCGCTGATTATTTCGGCCTGGTCTTCATTAAAACCATTGATTTTTTTTCGTTGGAAGTCTATTTCCCCCGCTTTTATTTCCGCAAGTTTTATTTTTAGGGCTTTAATGGTAGGGGCAAATTTTCTATGTTCCGCCCACTGATTGAATTCGGCCTCTATTTCAGAAATAATTTCTTTCGCCAAAGGAAGCTCGCCGGCACGCTGTTCGAGGGTTTGGTCGGTGACCATGGAAAGATCATCCAGATGCACCAGCGTTACCAATTCATTTTCAAGCACATCCACCGAAACATTTTTTGGAATGGAAAGATCCAAAATAAGCAAGGGTCTTTTCAAATATAAAAGTTCTTTTGAAATGGTGGGCTGCTGCGCCCCTGTGGCAACAATCAAAATGTCTGTTTGGGCAATTTCGCTTTGGATATCGGCGTAATCCTTTACGACCAAATTGAATTTCCCCGCAATTTTTTCAGCCTTATCCTTTGTCCGGTTAATAAGGATAATGTGCTTGTTTTTAGTGTGCTTTATAAGATTTTCGCATGTATTTCTGCCTATTTTTCCGGTTCCAAAAAGCAAAAGATTCTTTTCGGAAACATACGGTACACGAGCCATTATGTATTGAACAGCTGCAAAGCTAACCGAAGTTGCTCCTGAAGAAATTCCAGTTTCGTTTTTAATGCGCTTGCTGGCCTGGATTACGGCATTGGCAAGACGCTCCATAAATGGATTGATAATTCCGAGTTTTTTTGATTGGCTAAAACCACTTCGAAGCTGACTAATGATTTCAAAATCGCCCAGTATTTGACTGTCCAATCCAGTTCCAACTTTAAAAAGATGTGAAACTGCCTCACGATTTTTATAGATGTACGCTACTTTTTCAAACTCTTCGACGGTGCCATTGGTATGTTCGCACAATAATTTAATGAGCTGGAAAGGATGCTGTGCAAAACCGTACAATTCGGTGCGGTTACAAGTTGAAATAACGCTTAAGGAAGGTATGCCCTCACTTTTAGCCTGAATTAAAATCCGTTCCTTTGCAGTATCATCAATACTGAAATGTCCACGAATCTCTGCGTCGGCCTTTTTGTAGTTGAGCCCGATAGCGTAAAAATTGCCTTCAGTATCGTTCTGAAAATATGTTGGAGGATTTTTTTCCATATAAATCTTGGCAAATGTAAGGGCATTGTTTTTTAAAAAGTAACGCTAGCGGTATATTTTGTGTCGCTGCCTGTTAAAATTGATTAAAATATGATATTGGTCATGTTTTAATGCCCTAAATTCGCGGTTCCAAGACAAAAATAGCGCATAATTATTTAGAACAATTCTAAATAAAATCATTTCACAACGGGTATGGATTTTCAAAAAAATGTCGCTCAAAGCTTTTATGAAGAAACCACAATAGAAACCGGATTTTTCATATTGAAATTTAATAACGAAACCCATGAAAATCAAACTTTTAAGCGGGAAGTAAGCTCCAATTTCATTCAGTTTCACTTTTGTGTAAAAGGTTCTGCGTCATTTGTTTTTAATGAAGGTAATTATACACTTCCTATACAAGAGGAAAACTCGCTTTTACTTTACAATCCCCAGCGCGATTTACCAATAAACCTAGTGCTTAGCAAACATTCGTGGTTGCTTTCGGTTTTACTTCCCATCAATAAATTCCACAGTCTTTTTTCAACGGAGGCTAATTATATTACCTTTTTAAACGAGGAAAACAAGGACCGGAAATATTACAAAGATGCGCGCATTTCGCCTTCTATGGCTATTGTACTAAATCAATTGATGAATTACAATCTGCACCCGACCATTAAACCTTTGTATTTTAAAGGAAAAGCTTACGAATTAATCAGTCTATATTTCAACCGACCGGCGGATGCAGATGTGGAACAATGCCCCTTTTTGGCCGATGAGGAAAATGTTTCGAAAATTAAAAAGGCCAAACAAATTATGGTTTCCCGAATGGCGGAACCGCCAACCTTGCAACAGTTGGCAGATGAAATAAATTTGCCGCTCAATAGATTGAAAGAAGGATTCAAACAAATTTATGGCGATTCGGTTTTCAGTTTTCTGTTCGATTATAAAATGGAAGTGGCGCGCCAACTATTGGCCACAGGCACCCACAATGTAAATGAAGTAGGACTAAAAGTTGGTTATAGTACCTCCAGCCATTTTATAGCAGCATTTAAGAAAAAATTCGGAACTACTCCTAAAAAGTTTTTGATGGGATTGAATGTATAAATAATCAAAATAGTTTCATTGTTTTAAAATACCGTGCTTCTTGAGGGTTCTGTATTAAAAGAGTAATTTTGTCAGTATAAAATTTCCATTTATGAAAGGAGTTCTCCTCGTAAACCTCGGCTCGCCCGATAGCACCAAGCCAAAAGACGTAAAAAAATACCTTGATGAATTTTTAATGGATCCGCGAGTGATCGATGTTCCGTTTTGGTTCCGTTCTTTTTTGGTGAGAGGAATTATCTTAAACACCCGTCCAAAAAAATCTGCCGAAGCCTATCAAAGAATTTGGTGGGACGAAGGCTCTCCCTTGATCGTTATTTCGGAACGGCTTCAGAAAAAAATACAGGAAAAAACCACAGTTCCTGTAGCTTTGGCGATGCGTTACGGCAGTATGACCCTTAAAAAAGGGCTTCAGGAATTGGTTGATAAAGGTGTGGACGATATTTTGGTTATTCCACTTTATCCGCAATTTGCGATGGCAACCACCGAAACCATAGATGTTAAAATTGAAGAGCTTAAAAATGAAATTTTTCCGCAGCTTCAAATTACTTCCTTGCCAGCCTTTTATAACAAGCCTGAATATATAGAGGTCCTTTCAAAAAGCATTTCAGAAAAACTTGAAAATCTGGATTATGAACACTTATTGTTCAGCTATCACGGAGTTCCCGAAAGACACATCCGCAAAAGCGATATTACAAAAAGTCATTGCCATCCCGAATCTTCGGGAGATGGAAAATGCTGCATTACACCCTCTCCCGCCCATCAATTTTGTTATCGCCACCAGTGTTTGAAAACTACAGCCTTGGTTGCCGAAAAATTGAATCTGCAGCCCGGAACCTATTCCACCAGTTTTCAATCCCGTTTGGGTTTTGACCCATGGTTGCAGCCGTATACAGATAGGACCATTGAAAGAATGGGACTGAACGGAACCAAAAAAATGGCTATAGTTACTCCAGCCTTTGTAAGCGATTGCTTGGAAACCTTGGAAGAAATTGCAATGGAAGGACAAGAAATTTTCCACGAAGCCGGCGGAAAAGATTTCACCGTAATTCCTTGTTTGAATGATCGCGAAGATTGGGCCGAAGTAATGACAGGATGGATTGACCAATGGCGTATTGTTGACGTAAAAACCGCCATTGCCTAATGAAGCCCAACCAAAGCGCCACCCTTGGCACAGATTCCATTGGAACTTTACTGATTAAACAGGCCGTACCTGCCTCTATAGGGATTTTGGTAATGTCGCTAAACATTTTGGTGGACACCATTTTTGTTGGAAACTGGATTGGTTCCATTGCTATTGCGGCTATCAACGTAGTCTTGCCCGTTTCGTTTTTTATTGCTGCGCTGGGAATGGCTATTGGTATTGGGGGATCTTCTATTATCTCCCGTGCTTTGGGCGCCAACAACAAAGAGCGCGCATTAAAAACTTTCGGAAACCAAATTACACTGACATTACTGTTAAGCGTGACAATGGTTGTTTTTGGATTGATATACATAAATGAATTGATTCCCGCCTTCGGAGGAAAAGGGGATATCTTTGAACCCGCGAAAATCTACTACCGGATTGTGCTTTATGGAGTTCCACTATTGGCACTTTGTATGATGGGCAATAATGTAATACGCGCAGAAGGAAAGCCAAAATTCGCAATGATTGCCATGATTATCCCTTCGGTTGGAAATTTGGTTTTGGATTACATCCTTATAAATCTTTTGGACATGGGAATGGCTGGTGCCGCTTGGGCCACCACAGTTTCTTATGGCTTGTGTTTTCTATATGTGCTTTGGTTTTTTCTAAGTAATAAATCTGAGCTCAAAATAAGCTTACCCCATTTTGGCTTGAATGGTTCCATCATAAAGGAAATGTCGGCTCTTGGTTTTGTTACCTTGGCCCGACAGGCTGTTGTAAGCGTTACTTATTTGTTGATGAACAACATTCTCTTTAATTTGGGTGGCGAAGCTTCAGTAGCTGCCTATGGTATTATTGGCCGGATGTTAATGTTCGCATTGTTTCCCGTTTTGGGTGTTACCCAAGGTTTTCTTCCAATTGCTGGCTATAATTATGGAGCTCATAAATTTTCGCGGGTACGGGAAAGCATCAATAGAGCCATACTTTACGCTGGAGGGCTGGGACTTATTATTTTTGCAGTGATTATGATTTTCCCCGAAGAAATAGTTTCGGTCTTTACAACAGATCCCGGAATCCTTTCGGATACGCCCCACTATATGCGTTGGGTTTTTGCGGCCACGCCCGTCATTGCCATTCAACTAATAGGATCAGCCTATTTTCAGGCTATCGGAAAAGCTTTGCCAGCACTGCTTCTAACCTTAACGCGGCAAGGATTTTTCTTTATCCCGCTTATTTTTATCCTGCCCCATTATTTTGGGGAATTGGGAGTTTGGATTTCCTTTCCGGCAGCAGATATACTTTCAACTATTGTAACGGGATATTTTTTAAATCGGGAAATACGAAAGACACTGAAAAACTAGAGCTGAATTTTATTATATTTAATTGATAATCCTTCAGTTATGAAAAAAATATTACTCTTTTTCTGTATTTTATTTTTTGTTAATAATGCGTTCTCCCAAGTTTCAAATATTGTTGAACAGACCTGGTATTTAAGAAGTATAGTAATTGACGATACTTGGCATTATGTCCCGTATAGAGAAACAATACTACTTAATTTTGAAGGAGAAAATCCCAACTATACTGCAAACACTTACGCAATAGAAAATACTTTTACCGCCAATGCCGGTTTCAATACAGATATGCTTTCCCTCAGTGCTATCCAAGTTTCCTCCACAAGCTGTACTGCTACTAATTGTGATTTTGAAAATTTATATTTTTATGAATTTTTGAGCAATCAAGCATTGGATGACAAAACATTTACATTTTTTTATTACACCTATTCCAACGGCAGAAAAACACTTCGCCTGATTGATTCCAATGGAAACCGCCCCTATTTTACTGACCAAGCTTTACCGGAAATAGATGAGGCCTTATTTCAAACATGGTATCTGCACTCTATGGATTATGATCTGGGTGGAACAGATTTTATAGCAGATTTTGATCCGCCTATTAGTCCAAATATCACCATTAATCCAGATTTATCATTTACGGGTTTTGGTTCCTGCAATGAATTTAGCGGGGTTTTTGATTTTACGGAATATCCTAATGATGGCCCTATGTTAGTTCCAAGAAATTTCGAAACTCCCGGAAATACCTGTCAATTTCATTACGGATTTGAAAATTTTTACTTTACACATTTTGAATACATTGAGCCTTTGCGCTATCAAGTCGGGGAAAATTTAAGCACAGGCGAAGCTTTCTTCTCATTTGAAAAGTACCCAGGATTTATTTTCTATTTTTTAAATTATCCGGTTTTATCCGTTCCCGATTCAGAAAAGAACTCCTTTTCAGTTTACCCAAATCCTGCGCAAGACAAATTATTCATTCAATCAACCATGGATAATTTTTCTATTTCAATTAAGGACATTAACGGAAGGACTGTATTTTCTGAAGAAAATCTAAATTCAAAAGAAATAGATATTTCCAACTTAACTTCCGGCATGTATTTTATAAGCATAACGACTTCCCAAGGAAATATCACAAAGAAATTTCTCAAAAATTGATTTGCACCAAATGGGTGTCCATTCTCTTTGTTTGATTAATTGGGTATCTTTACGGCAAAGTTTTTAATAAACCGAAACCATTAATGGAACTTTATTACCCCTACCTAAAATCTCTCCACCTCATCTTTATTATTACCTGGTTTGCCGGGCT
>JBBQQN010000012.1:0-41011 GCA_038215845.1 Flavobacteriales bacterium
TTGCTCCAGACGAGAGCACTGTAACCGATCTTTCGGGCTCGACCATAAAAACTGATGATACAACTATTACGACCCTATGCCAGAATGCTGCCATTGCAATCGTTAAGGCTGCAAGCTATGATGACGGCGGGGACTGCTCACAGCCTGGGGAGGTAATCTACTATACCTTTACAGTTACAAATCAAGGCAATGTTAGTCTATCGAATATTGTAGTGGACGATCCATTATTGGGAGGTCCAATTACTGGCCCAGACAGTGGAGATTCGGACAATGACGGAATACTTGATATTACTGAGGCTTGGGTGTATACCGGAAGTTACACTATTACCCAGGAAGACATTGACAACGGGGAAGTAATCAACCAGGCAACAGCTACAGGAGTTGCTCCAGACGAGAGCACTGTAACCGACCTTTCAGGTTCGACCATCACAACGGATGATACAACAATTACTACGTTATGCCACAATGCTGCCATTGCTATCGTGAAGACTGCAAGCTATGATGACGGCGGGGACTGTTCACAACCTGGGGAAGTAATCTACTATACCTTTACGGTAACCAACCAAGGGAACGTTTCCTTATCGAACGTAACAGTCACCGATCCATTATTGGCAAACATCAGCGGACCTACCGGGGACACCGATGGCGACGGTCAACTGGACGTTACCGAGACCTGGATCTATACAGGCAGTTACACCATTACCCAAGAAGACATTGACAACGGGGAAGTGGTTAACCAAGCTACCGCTACAGGTATTGCTCCAGACGAGAGCACTGTAACCGACCTTTCGGGAGATACTGTAACTACGGACAACCCAACCACGACCATATTATGTACAGGTTCAGCTATAGCGCTTATCAAAACAGCAATTATTGATGATGTCAATGGCAATGGATGCGGTGATGTAGGTGAAAACATTCAATACAGCTTTAGTGTGAAAAACACTGGGAATGTTGAATTGACGAATGTCATTGTTACAGATCCATTGGTGAATGTTTCAGGAGGGCCAATAACCTTGGCCGCGGGAATAGTAGATGATATTTCCTTTACCGCTGTTTACACAATCACACAAGCAGATATTGATGCAGGTCTTGTTCAAAATCAAGCAACTGCCCAAGGTACTGATCCAGAAGGAAACAATGTAAACGATTTATCAGATGATGACAGTTATTTGCAAAATGATCCTACCATAACTATACTTTGTCAAAATCCTTCCATCTACCTAGAGAAAACTGGGATATTTATGGATGAAAATGGAGATGGTGCATCTGATGTAGGTGAAACCATAGAATACAGTTTCACGGTTACCAATACTGGAAATGTGACGCTATATAATATTACCATAACAGATCCTTTACCAGGAATTCAAATTTTCGGTGGCCCAATACCAGTGTTATTGCCAGAAGAATCAGATAGCACTACATTCACTGCTACATACGCAATAACCCAACAGGATATTGATAACCTAGAAGTTATAAACCAGGCCACGGTAACAGGTGAGGATATAAATGGAAACATTGTAACTGATGATTCTGACGATCCAACAGACCTTACAAATTCAGATAATAACGGTGATGGTGACCCTGATGATCCAACAGTAGTAATTCTACCAGATGTATTGGACATTACAACTTTTGAAATCTATAATGGAATTACTCCTAATGGAGATGGATTTAACGATTATTTCTGGATAGAAGGAATACACAACTATCCGAACAATAATGTAAAAATCTATAACAGATGGGGAGTACTCGTCTTTGAAACAGATAGCTACGGCCAAGGAAGCGATGATAGCCAAAATACATTTAGAGGAATTTCCGAAGGACGTGCTACGGTTAAGAAAAATGAGGAACTACCTACAGGGACATATTATTATATCCTAACATTCCCAGCAGACAACCCGGGTAAGAGTAGTTATAATGGATACTTATATATTAATAGATAGAAAATCAAAAAATTCCCGGGAGGGTATTCCTTCCCGGGTTTAAAAAATACGTAACTATGAAACACAGTTATTTAACGATCATAATTTTGATTTTACTTGGCACGTTTTCAAGTAATGCCCAGCAGGATCCACAGTACACCCAGTACATGTACAATACCGAAGTGGTAAATCCCGCGTATGCAGGAAATCGGGAAGTTTTAAGTTTTGGTCTACTCTACCGTGCCCAATGGGTAGGGTTTGAGGGAGCTCCCAAAACTGGAACTTTTACAGCAAACTCGCCATTAGGCGATAACATGGGCTTGGGGCTTTCTATAGTTCGTGACGAAATTGGCCCTTCAGTGGAAACCAATTTTAATATTGATTATTCATATAGTATCCACACTTCTGAAACTGCTAAATTGTCCTTTGGACTTAAAGCAGGAATTGATCTTTTGGATGTAGACTTTACTAAACTCAATTTACCAGATTATCCCGTAGGTGAGGATCCATATTTTGCAGAAAACAATATAGACAATAAACTTCAGCCCCAAATAGGTGCAGGGATTTACTACAATACCGAAAAGTTTTATGCAGGCGTTTCCGTTCCCAATTTTTTGACAACAAAACATTTTGACAAAAGCAGTATTGCAAATACACAGGTTGAAACCACTGCTGCGGAACGTATGCACTATTTTTTGATTGCAGGTTATGTATTTGATTTGAGCGATGACTTAAAATTTAAACCAGCTACACTATTCAAAATGGTAAGTGGCTCTCCCTTGCAAGCTGATGTATCTGCTAACTTTTTGATCTATGATAAATTGACATTGGGTGCTGCCTACAGATGGAGTGCGGCAATGAGCGGTTTAGTTGGTTTTCAATTTACAGACCAAATATTTCTTGGGTTCGCATATGATTATCAAACTACCGATATTGAAGATTATAGCGATGGCTCCTACGAATTTATGCTTCGCATTGAACTGTTCAATAGACCCGAACGAGTGCTAACCCCAAGATTCTTCTAAAAAACAAGACTATGAATACAGTATTACGTAACATATTTCTTTTCGCTCTGTTGGTTTCTACCGCAGGGAGCACATTTTCCCAAAAAAGGGAAATAAAAAAAGCCGATAAAGAATTTGATAAATTTGCCTATATAGATGCGCGCGAAATTTATTTGAAGGTAGTGGCTGATGGCTACGAATCTGCCCAGATATACAAGAAACTTGGCGATACATACTATTACAATAGCGATTATTCCAATGCTGCAAAATGGTATGATAAACTTGTTACAAAATTTCCTGATCAAACAGAACCGGAATATTATTACAGAGCCGCACAGTCCTTAAAAAGCTTGGGAAAGTTTGACGAGTCTAATGCACTTTTAAAAGACTATGTTGCCAAGGGCGGGAAAGGTTTGGTCATTAAAAGTTATGAAGAGGACCCCAATTATCTAAAAAGCACGGTATTTAAATCCCGCGATTTTGAACTTCAGAAAATAGGTGTCAATTCTTCCTTTTCAGATTTTGGACCTTCATTTTATATGAAAGACAAATTGGTATATGCCACATCTTCCCATCAAACTGAAGGTGGCCAAATTTATGAATGGAACCAACAGCCCTTCCTCGATCTTTTCATTGCAGATATGGCGGCAGATGGCCAAGTAAGCAATGCAAAACCTTTGGGAGGCGATATTAATACGAAATATCACGAATCCTCAACTGCATTTACCAAAGATGGGATGACAGTTTACTTTACAAGAAACAATTTCTTGGATGGGAAAAAAGGAAAGGACGAAAATAAAACAATTCGCTTAAAACTTTATAAAGCTTCAAAATCTGGTGAAAATTCATGGGAAAAAATTGTTGAATTACCATTTAACAGTAAAAATTATTCTGTGGCACACCCAACCCTAAGCCCTGATGAAAAACGTCTTTATTTTTCTTCAGACATGCCGGGCACCGAAGGAATGTCAGATCTTTGGTATGTAAACATTTTGGGCAACAATAAATACGGAGAGCCAGTAAATCTTGGCCCCAATATTAATACCCAAGGCAGGGAATCATTTCCTTTTATTAGCGAAAAAAATAATCTGTACTTTTCTAGTGACGGGCGTTCAGGACTTGGGGGCTATGATATTTTCGTGACTCCACTTGATAGCATTGGAAAACCTGGTGAAATTACCAATTTAGGTGCACCCGCCAATAGCCCACAGGATGATTTCGGATTTATAATTAAAGAAGATACACGTATGGGTTATGTTTCCTCAAACCGTGGCGGAGATCAAGGAAGCATAGATGACGATATTTACCTTGTTAAGGAAATATGTACAATTACCATAAAAGGAATTGTTACGGATGAAGAAACTGGCGAAGTTCTTCCCGGAGCCGATGTAAGCTTATTGGATGAAAACAATAAATTGGTAAGCAGCGCAATCGCCAAAACTGATGGTTCCTATAGTTTTATAGCCGATTGTAGTACCCAATATACGGTAAGAGGTGCCAAAGAAGGATACGAGCCTTATGAAAAAATAATACAGACACCTACTTTGACGGGTGAGATTGATGTTCCGCTTCCATTAAAGCGTATTGGTCCATGTCCACCAAACGATTTGGGTTGCCGATTAAACCTTCAACCAATCTATTTTGATTTCGATAAATCCAACATCCGTAAAGATGCTGAGATAGAACTGGCTAAAATACTTGCGGCCATGAGGGAGTATCCGGAACTAATCATTCATATTGAATCTCATACAGATTCTAGAGGAAGTGATTCCTATAACCTTTCACTATCTGAAAGACGGGCACAATCTACCCTTAAATGGCTAGTGGGCAAAGGCATCGATGCCAACCGATTGACCGCTAAAGGTTATGGCGAAACCCAGCTTGTTAACAAATGTTCCAACGGTGTTAAGTGCTCTGCCGAAGAGCACCAGCTTAACAGAAGGTCTATGTTTATTATTAAAAATTAACTAACCAAATTATAAATTACAGTAAAGCGTTCAATACCTGCTATTGAGCGCTTTTCTCTTTTAAAACAAGTTGCTATTTTGTACATTTGGCGTACCGAAAATTTTTAAATGGAAGAAGAAAAAGTAATTCTTGTAAATGAACTGGATGAAAAAATTGGACTAATGCCAAAACAGGAAGCCCATCAAAAAGGACTCCTTCACCGTGCTTTTTCAGTTTTTGTATTTAATGATAACAATGAACTGATGCTTCAGCAGCGGGCATTGCACAAATATCATTCACCTGGCTTGTGGACCAACACTTGCTGCAGTCACCAACGGGACGGAGAATCTACTTTAGAAGCAGGAAAAAGAAGGTTGCAGGAGGAAATGGGTTTTATCGTGGATTTAAAGGAAACTACTTCCTTTATTTACAAAGCCCCATTTGATAATGGTTTAACTGAGCACGAACTGGACCATATATTAATAGGAAGGTTCAACGAAACCCCACAAATCAATACCGACGAAGTTGCTTCCTGGAAATGGATGCCGATGGAAGAAGTAAAAAAGAACCTAGCCCAAAATCCAGAGATATATACGGAGTGGTTCAAGATTATTTTTGATAAATTTTACCAACACCTTTTTGTATGAGCCTTACCATTTACCGTAAAACACACTTTAATGCAGCTCACCGTCTTTTTAAGAAAGAGTGGAGCGATGAAAAGAACCTTCAAGTTTTTGGTAAATGTAGCAATCCCAATTATCACGGGCATAATTACGAATTGGAACTGGGCGTTTCGGGCATGCTTGATCCCGAAACAGGTTTTCTTTTGGACATTCAAGTATTAAAGAATATCTTGAAAGAAGAAGTTGAAGATCCTTTTGACCACAAAAACTTGAATATCGAAGTGCCGGAATTTAAAAATTTAAATCCTACGGTTGAAAATATAGCCATTGTAATTTGGAATAAAATTAGAAATCGACTTGACAAAAAATATAGCATTTCAATAAAGCTTTACGAAACTCCCCGCAATTTTGTAATCTATAATGGATAGACACACTTCATTATATCCGCTTAAATTTCGCCCTATTCTTAAAGAGAAAATATGGGGAGGAAACAAGCTCAATGAAATCTTTCAAAAAGAAGGGAAAGGGAATATAGGCGAAAGCTGGGAACTGTCAGGTGTGCCGGAAAGTGTTTCGGAAATTGCCACTGGAGAGTTTAAGGGGAAATCTCTTAATTGGTTGATTGAAAACTACCGTGAAGCACTTGTCGGGAAAAAAGTGTATCACAAATTTGGGAATACGTTTCCCTTGCTTTTCAAATTTATTGACGCCAATGATGATCTTTCAGTACAACTTCATCCCAGGGACGAACTGGCGAAAAAGCGCCATAATTCTTTCGGAAAAACTGAAATGTGGCATATTCTTGATTCGGAAAAGGATGCCAAGATTATTTTGGGATTCAACACTGAAATGAATGAATCAAAATATTTGGAATCTCTTTCACAAGGAAAAATCACCCAAATATTGAATGCGGAAACCGTGAAAAATGGGGATGCTTTTCTTATTACCCCTGGCGTGGTACACGCTATTATGGCTGGAGTGCTACTTGCTGAAATCCAGCAAACTTCTGATATTACCTATAGAATTTACGATTGGGACAGACCTGGGATGGATGGTAAAATGAGGGAGCTGCATAACGATTTGGCCCTAGATGCTATTGAATATACCGATACAAATGCCAAATTGAATTACCGCGAAATTAAAAATGAGCCTTTTCATATATGCACATCAGAATTTTTTGAGGTGAACAAACTTATTTTGGAGGGAAACTTTAACCGGAACTTGCAGACTATCGATTCCTTCAAGGTTTATATGTGCATTAAAGGTGCTGCCGAAATAGAAAGCGCTGGTTTTAAGGAAGAGATAGCAGCGGGAGAAACCATTTTAATTCCTGCGGAATTGCCTGAATTAAAATTTATTACAAATTCAGCTACATTTTTGGAAGTATACATTCCGTAATTGTTCGTACCTTTGCCAAATATTAAAAAATTGATAATCATTTAAAACATTTCCGCAATTGCGGAATCCAATTATGGCAAACATACGCGATTTAAAAAAAGATATTAATTATGTTCTTGGGGACATTATTGAAGCAGTTTATATTTGGGAGCTTACCAACCCTGACAAAGACAACAAAAAATCTGAGGCTATCATCGACGAAGCCATTGTTGCTTTTGACGACCTAATTGTAAAAGTGAACCAAAAGGACGTTGAAGACAACAAAAAACATTTTAAAAATATCAACACTGAGCTGGAAGAACGCGGCCGCAAGTTGATCGATAAAATAAATGCGCTATAAGATAGTATCCACTTTTTTTCTATCTTGTATAAAAGACTCTAATTCGACACCGTATTTAGAGTCTTTTATTTTTGGTGAAAGCGTATTATAAACTGTGTCCAAATATTTAACATTTGCATTGTAAGCTTCACTCAACATTACATAGGGTGCTACTTCATATTCTTTTTTGTTCAGAGCAAAATTGATTGTTGCCAAATATTTACTGGAAAGTAGGTTTCTGCGTTGATTGTTTATTGCCAGTGCGAGGGAATCCTGACCTTGCCCCAACTTCAGCCTTTGTTCAATAAGATCGAGATTCTTATTGATGTACCGCTCCATCATCCTGTTGTATTCTTTCAAAAGTCTATCATTTTCAGAACCCGTAACCACAGCGGCACTTCCAAAATTTTTCAAATTTGTGGTAATACTCAGTTTCCCATTTTCTGCGAAAAAGGGAATCCGGTCATCCATCAATGTTCCATCTTTTAATCGAACATATAAATAATATATTTCTGGGCTTTCAATTTTTTTCGAAAATGCAAAGTTGGCATCGCCATCCACTAATATGGAATCTACAGAAACTAAAAGCGTATCCTCAAATTTCTGAAGAATCAAGGTCCCTTTTTTTAGACCTTTCACATTCCCCGTAAGTTCCATGTTTCCGTTCTCTGAAGAACAGCCGATAAGGGTAAGTAGAATAATTGCAATGGTAAGAAAAGGCTTCATAGTATATTTTTTAGCGAATGCAAAGATGCAGATTTTTTCAGAAAAAGGGTTGAAGTTTCCGGGTCTATGTATGGCAACTTTTAGAGTTGTGAATAACAATGCAAACCACTAATATGAAAAATAATATTCCAACCTGCTACGACACGGCCGCTAATTGCATTAGGACTGTACACAAAATAGCCCCAACAGTACCAATGGCATAACCAAAAACAGCCAATAAAACACCTACAGTTGCCAAGGAAGGGTGAAAGGCCGCTGCTACGATGGGCGCAGATGCCGCGCCACCTACATTTGCCTGGCTCCCCACGGCCAAAAAGAAATAAGGCGCCCGTATCAATTTTGCAACCAAAATCATCAATGCAGCGTGGATCGTCATCCAAACCAGACCAATAACAATCAGACCTTTGTTTTCGAAGATAAGGGTCAGATCCATTTTCATTCCAATACTTGCTACCAAAATATAGATGAAAACGCTGCCAAACTTACTCGCGCCCGCGCCTTCATAACTTTTTGCTTTGGTAAATGATAGTAAAACACCAATAATGGTGGTTATTGTTATCATCCAGAAAAAATTGGAATCCAGAAAAGTGAAAATGTTTCGGGTAATCCCTTTGGGCAAGCCACCTACTACGGATGTAAAGAAGCCACTCAAAAATTCAGCTCCAAAATGGGCAAAACTCACCGTTCCAAATGCAATGGCAGCGAGGATCACCAAATCGGTTAGGGTAGGGTTGCGGTCTACTTTTTTGGCATAAACTGAAACTTTTTCCTTTAAACTTTCAATAGCGGAAGTATCTGCTTTTAACCATTTATCAATTCGCTCACTTTTTCCAATCCCGAATAAAATTATTGCCATCCAAATATTGGCAACCACAATATCCACAAAAACCATCCCGCCATAAAGTTTAGGATTGTAACCATAAATCTCCAACATCGCAGTTTGGTTGGCGCCACCACCAATCCAGCTTCCAGCAAGGGTTGAAAGCCCTCTCCAAACAGCATCGGGACCCACTCCACCAACAGTTTCGGGAGAAAAAGTACCAATCAATAAAACGGCCAATGGCCCTCCAATTATAATCCCCACCGTTCCCGTCAAAAACATAATGAGAGCTTTAGGGCCCAGATTGAAAACTCCTTTTAAATCTATGCTTAAAGTCATCAACACCAAGGCTGCGGGCAATAAATACCGGCTGGACATGAAATACAAGTGGGAGCTGCCAACAACCGCCTCTCCTGTTTCGGAAACCGAAATCCACTCAGGTGCTATAATTCCTGTAGTGGTTAGCAGCGCGGGAATAAAATAGGCCATGAATAAGGATGGAACAATTCTATAGAATTTATACCAAAAGCCACTTTTTTTATGGGAAGTGTAAAAAATGAAACCTAAGGCAATCATTAAAAGCCCGAAAACGATGGTGTCATTTGTAAAAAAAGGGGTGGTCTCTAATATTGTTTCTGTAGTAATATCTTGCATTGCGGTTAGATTTGCCGCAAAATACAATTATTTTTTATTTTGAATTGTTTTTGATGAATGTACTTATTGTTTCAATTAACTCGGGCATTATCGGCAAATTGTACTGATTGTAGGATTTGCTGTTTTCAAGGTCGTTACCTTCAATTTTTTTGAAAATGTGGTTCATTCCCGGAATAATTTTATACTCGGCGTTGGGTTTCGCAGCTTTTAATAGTTCGGCTTCCGAAACCTGAACTTGGATATCCTTGTCACCATTAATTATTAACACGGACATATCGAGCTTCTCAATTTCTTCTTTTGGGTTGTACTGCATCCAACTAAAAATAAATGGTTGCAGTTGTGGCCGAAATATGGAAGCTAAATATGGGCTGTAATTTCCCGCTATTCCCGTTGCCCTCAAATCATCAAAGGCTTGTCTTGCGTTGTCTTTTAACCCGGGAGATTGTTTGGTAATTTGATCAACAATTACATCGTCAATTTCCTGTCCTGCCCCGGCTAATGATATAAATCCATCTGCCCCTTTTTGGGCAGCTACCATTCCGATAAGTGAACCTTGGCTATGCCCCATGATATAAATTTTCGAAAATCGCTTGTCTTTTTTGAAATATTCCAACACTGCCTCGGCATCATTAATAAAATCAGTAAAACGAATTTTCTTTTCATCTATGGTATTGTTTTTCATTTGCTTTACGGTCCGTTTATCATATCTAAAACTTGCAATATTCTCGTTGTAAAGTGCCTGCGCAAGAAATTTTAACGAATTGTTTTCCATCATTTGCTGGTTGCCATTTCTATCGGTAGGGCCACTGCCCGCTATTATTATAGCCAGTGGAAGCGTTTCTGTGGAAGAAGGGAATATAAGTGTGCCGTCAATAAGTGGGCTAATGCTTATTTCTTCGGAATTGTAATCTTTATTTTGGGCCGTGGTGATTCCGAATAAAAAAAGAAAGAAGATTAAACTGTTTTTCATGGTGCCGTATTTTTTTTATGAATATTATTCGAAATATTTTTTTCCAAATTATAAGTGAAAGAGTAACTGATTGCGGAAGTGATATTGCACCCAGAAACAATGTATTACTAATTTACAATTTAAAGATATAATAATGCTTGGCTGTAAATTTATATCCAAAAAGAATTTAAGGATGTTATCTTTGTGTGCATTTAAATAAATAAAATGAAAAAAATAATTCTTTTTACTCTAGTATTACTCTTCTCTTCTTCAATTATGTTGGCTTCCGAGGACTGGGGCAAAACGGGGCATCGGGCTACCGGCGAAATAGCGCAAAAATATCTTAATAAAAAAACGAGAAAGGCAATCTCTAATCTTTTGGGCGGCCATTCCTTGGCTTTTGTGGCAAATTATGCAGATGATATAAAGAGTGATCCAAAGTATAATGAATACGGGCCATGGCACTACGTTAACTTTCCATTCGGCAGCACATATGAAGAAACCCCCAAAAGTTCTAAAGGCGATATTATTGTTGCGATCAACAAATGTATAACTGTGTTAAAGGACAATAAAAGCAGCCAAGAAGAGAAAGCTTTTTATTTAAAGTTGTTGGTCCACTTTATGGGCGATCTGCATCAACCACTGCACATAGGTCAAGCGGACGACAAAGGCGGGAACGATTTTCAGGTTCGGTGGTTCGGCGATGGAACCAACCTTCATTCTGTTTGGGATTCTAAAATGTTGGACAGTTATGAAATGTCTTATTCCGAACTGGCTTCAAATTCAAATCAACTTTCAAAACTGCAAATGCAGGCAATTGAAAAAGGATCGGTAATAGACTGGATGTACGAAAGCCGTACTTTGTGTGAGGATATATATGCGCATACTGAAATAGGTGAAAAACTGGGTTATCAGTATATGTATAGATATGTAGATGTGGCGCGTCAGCAAATCCAAAAAGGTGGGATAAGACTGGCAACACTTCTAAATGAAATATTTAGTTGATCCCTCAATTATTTTTGAAATAAAATAATTCTTTTTAGGTATATAGGTAAGCCCAATACATTAGAGCAAACTGTAGAGGAAGCCGCAGCACTAATACCCATTTTGGCATTTTCATAGCGGCTTTTTCATTTTGAAGCATGTAGATATGTACCGGTATAAAAATCACTAGTATGATAATGATTCCCCATGCGGCTATTTTTTGTGTATCGGGTGTAAGGATCATAAAGCCCAATATCATTTCCGCAATTCCACTTAATAGAACCATAGAGCTTTTAGCGGGTATATAGGGTGGCATAATGCGCTCATAAATTTTGGGTTTGCGAAAATGGTTCATTCCCGCCAATATAAATACAACTCCAATAAGGTACTGATGCCAAGGTAACATAGATTTTTTTTAAGGTTTTTAAAAGTAATCCTTTTATTGTGGTACCCCAAACCTAAATTAATAAAACAGAAAGCCCCGCTATATAAAATAGCGAGGCTTTTTGAATTAACAATCTATGAATTAAAATTACTCTTTTATTAATCGTTTTACAGTGCTAGACTTGTCACCAATTATCTGTATCACATAAACACCCGCGGATAGCGATGAAACATCAATAGCTTTTTCGCTTTGCATGCCACGAAGGTCTATTTTGTTTACTTGTTTTCCGTGAATATCGAATATAACCATCTGCTCTAGCGAAATGTTGGTCCTGTTTACAAGGTTTACCAAACTATTTGCTGGGTTAGGATAAAGTGTTACACCAGCTTCTAGGGAGTTGTCATTAACTCCAAGTACTGACAATACGATAAGTTCAAAATTACAAGTGGATACATTTCCATACTCATCCTCAGCTGTTAATGTTACTGTATAAGTACCATCAGACAAAGCAGTGCCAGGAGCAGGGTCTTGTGAAGTAATTGTTACGGGATCAGTACAATTGTCGTTTGCTGTACCTTCACCTGTTGCAAAATAATCAGGTAGTATGTAGAATAAATTTCCTACACCTGGATCAACAGTTTGGTCAGCAGGACATGTAATTACAGGTGCTAAGTTATCAACCACAGTTACTATTGAAGTACAGGCAGCAATATTTCCAGAGGCATCACTTGCAAATACAGTGATGGTAATTGGAGTGCCTATATCTGCACAACTAACTTCAGTAACATCCACTGCTAATACGGTTATACCGCAAGCATCAAATGATAAAGGACCTCCAGGTATTTCTACAAAGAAGGCATCTCCATCAGAGTTGGTAAGAGATAGAGTCCAATTAGCGGGATCAAACTGTCCTGTAAAGCCAGGCATAAAGTTGCTTATTACCGTTTCATTGTTTCCTAAAAAGTTATCGTCTGTTTGTGAGCGGAAACCAAAAACATCTCCCGGTGATACCGAAACAGAAGCATTTCCAGATTGATTCCCTTGTGAAGGATTAGTCAACTGAGTATATGTTCCATTTAATATGTATCCGAAACTATCAAATCCAGGATCATCATTGGAAGTATAATCCCAATCAAAGGTTATGGATGCGGCTTCAGTTATATTTACTGTAAAGTCAGTAAACCCTTCAGCTAAAGATTGGTTGTCACTTCCGATAACCATTACTTCGTAGGTGGTTGGCATGGTTGCCAATAGCGCCATAGGATCAATAGTTGTGGTTCCATCGGGACCTAATTCAATAGTAGTGTCTTGACAAACAAGAACTGGGGGAGTGTTATCTATAACATTTACTATTGCAGTACACATAGCAGTGTTTCCACTATCGTCTGTTACCATTATGTCGATCAGGTTTTCTCCCAAGTTGGAACAGTCAAAATCTATGGTAGCCATTGGTGCAGTTCCCACGGTATAGTGAATATTGCCATTGAATATTCTTGGAGTAAAGGCTGCACCATCAAAAGGTACGTTTGATGCAGAACCCAATGCCAGTGAAAGATCATCGTTGGAATAGCTTGTCTCGCCCGGAGCCGGATCAGATCCAGTACCTGAATAAGCATGGGCATGAGATCCATCGAGTACGATGGCCATACCATATGTAGTCCCTGCACTCAATGTTAAGGTAGAGGCAAGTACTGCATTTGAAGGTGCATCAATTCCTGCAGATGTGCCGGCAGCACTGATAGGCGTGCCCCAAGCTGTTGCATTGCCAAGGTTTGGTACATAACTTCCAACCAGGGTATATACATTCATAGTGAAGGCACCGGCTTCTCCAGTATTTACGTCGATATCCGAAATATTGATATCATTTTCGCCAACGGTTATATCAAAATAGATAGCTCCCCCTGGATTTCCTCCATTGTTTGAATTAAAGAGCGTTTGTATGTTCCCGGCAACAGGAGGTACACCTGCCGTGGTAACGATATATCCACATACTTCGTTTACTGAAACTACAAGGTCACTCGCATTGACAGTGGCCATTCCGTTTGCATCAAGGAAAACATCAAGTCCTTCGCCGGTAGAAGCTTCATAGGACAACGAGAAGTTGTCAATTGCGGCTGCCCATCCCCAACCACCTAGGTCGTCAAATACATAACGAACTTGGAATGCAGGGTTTGCATAGGCGGAAACATCAAAAGATTCAGTTTGGATATCTGGATCTAAGTCTGCATCGTAGAAAGCAACTTGTTGCCAAGCAGAACCGTCAAATACTTCAACGGTGAATGTTTGATCACCTGATTCTTGGAATGCAACATCATAACCCAAGATAACATTGGAAGCACCTGTTAAGTCATAAACCGGTGAAATCAAGGTAGCGGCATTTGTTTGGCCACTTCCTGCTGCATCGTCATCAAAAATTGCTGCGTTGGTTGGGAAATCATCTCCTGTTGGAAGGTCTCCAGAGCCAAATGTCCAGTCCTGAACGCCAGCTTCAATCGTTGTGGTCCATCCAACTGGAATGGTAGCTGCTTCAAAATCCTCTGTTTCAGTAAATGTTCCAAAACCACCGATACAAACTATCTCTGGTGCGGTAACGTCCTGAACGGTAACAGTAGAAACACAAGTACTTTCATTACCAGAATTATCGGTAACTGTTAAAGTCACTGTATTGTCCCCAATATTGGAACAGTCGAACGAAGAAACGTCAAGTGTATAAGATGCAATACCACAATTATCGGTAGAACCATTGTCTACATCTTCCCCGGTAATGGAAACCGTTCCAGTTACTGGATCAAGATCAATGGTAAGGTTTTGGCAGGTGGCAATTGGTGCCTCATTGTCAACTACAGTAATAGTGAATTGGCAAGTAACAGTATTGCCGTCGCTATCAGTAACTGAAAATTGTATAAGAGTATCACCCAATGGGAATGCACTTCCGCTAGGTGGGCCTAAAGTTTGGGTAGTTGTAAGTACACCATCTTCCACGTCAATGGCAATGGCATTGGCAAAGTTTACGTTGGCGGTACATACCCCTGGGTCGCTATCAGTAAGAATGTCCATTGGACATGCAATTACCGGAGCGTTCCCCACTATTGTAATAGGAAGCCCTGAAACATTAAGATCAAAATCTCCTGTTTCTCCACCAAATCCATGAACAAGAACGTAGTAAGTTGATGAGCCATCAGTGGTAAATTGAACGGCACTTTGCACCCCACAAGAATCATCATTACCGGTAACGCATGTGAAAGTTCCACAGCTACCTGTATAAACGGAAAGTTTAGTGTCATAAGTAGCGGTTCCACTACATAGATCCAAATCTACAGTTGATCCTGTACCAGTAGTATCAGTGAATACGTACCAAACACCTGGCGCACCAACTGAGGTCACACATGTAGGAGCTGTGTCCATTGTAGCGTTAGTAGTGGTGCCGTTAATTAGTCCATCACTCATAATAGTTATGGCGTTGGCGCATAAATCATTTACTGGTGGCATGGGAGGAAGCGATGAATCTGCCATAATAGTCATGGCAAAATTATTTTGTAATCCAAAATTTCTAGCACATCCATTATTATTTGGAACACTTCCGCATCTAACCACAAAACTTGTGGGTGGTTCCCCTACAGGTTGGGCCCCCACGGTAACAGTTTCACCAATTACCCAATAAACATCATTTCTGCTTGCGTTGAGTACAACTGTTATATTATTGTCAGTTTCCGAAGAAATGTCAATATAAGGAATGTTGAAGGTAACCGTATATAGAAACCCTAAAGGGCCAGGAGTTACGTTTTGTGTGATAGTGGAGCCTATTTGTACACCCGGACCACTTCCGCAACTTGAATTTGCGAGACCATTTGAAGGGCAATCAGAAAATAAACTGAGAGAAAGGTTGTAATTGGCAGCTGAAGACAAATTAAATACATCTACTGTCAAACTAGTTAAATACTTTTCTGTTCCTGCTACTACAACAGCATCACCCATACCGGTATTTCCCCCATTGGCAGCAGCATTTATTTCAACACCTTGGTTTGAAGCATGTGTAGTATTGTAGATAGTTCCAACAGCTAAGCTGGGTCCCTTATTTGAAGTTTGGGATAAGTTATTTCCCTTTGCCCTAGCAAGATGATCCTGCTGAGCATTTGCCACCGTAAAATAAGTGGACAAAATCAATAATAGAAAAAACGTAATTTTTTTCATAATACAAACATTTATAGTTAGAGCCTTAAATGTATGTTAAAATTTTTATATTTATCAGTACATATATAAATTTTTATGTTAAAAAATATTTTTTGGGGTTAGGGTATCACAATTAACCAGATTATCAATAAAAAAAGCCATTCCAGAGATTTTGGAATGGCTTTATTCAATATTAAAATTTCAATTACTATTTAATCATTTCATAACTTCTTTTAATGAATGCTGTTAACTCTTCACCTTTCAATAAATTTTTGCTCAATCTTGCCAAATCGAGCGCCTGGTTTACCAACCGTTCTTTCTTCTTTTCGGTTTTGGTATTCAAAATTTCATTTACTAATGCGTGGTTTGTGTTAACGATTAAATTGTACATATCTGGGAAACCTCCCATCCCAAACATTCCGCCGCCGCCGGTTTTTTGCATATCCTTCATGCGGCGCATAAATTCGGGCTCGGTAATTATGAAAGGACTGGCATTGCTATCCAAGGCTTCCAATTGAACACTGAATTTTTCCTTCGGAATAACACTATCCAAAAAGGTTTTCAGGCTTTCTTTTTCTTCATCGGAAAGTTTTGAAATCTGCTCTTCATCTTTTTTGATCAGGTTTTCAATATGGTCGCTATCTACACGTACAAAAGAAACGCCTTTCTCACTGTTTTCCAATTTTTGGAACAAGTGGGTAACAATGGGTGAATCCAACAATAAAACTTCAAATCCTTTTTCCTTCGAAGCTTCAATATAAGAATGTTGCTCTTCTTTGTTTGTAGCGTAAAGAATTACAAGGTTTCCGTCTTTATCGGTCTGTACATCTTTTATCTTTTCATTTAATTCAGAAAGGGTGTAATAATTACCATCTACCGTTGGATAAAGTGCAAAGTCCTGTGCCTTTTCGAAGAATTTATCTTCGGTAAGCATTCCGTATTCAATTACTATTTTAATATCGTTCCATTTCTTTTCGAAACCTTCACGGTCACTGTTGAAAAGGCTTTTCAACTTATCGGCAACTTTACGGGTAATATAGCTTGAGATTTTTTTCACCGCGCCATCTGCCTGCAAATAGCTACGCGAAACGTTCAACGGAATGTCCGGGCTGTCAATAACCCCGCGAAGCATCGTTAAAAATTCGGGAACAATACCTTCAACATTATCGGTTACGAAAACTTGGTTTTGGTAAAGCTGAATTTTATCTTTTTGAACGCTCATGTCGTTCGTCATCTTTGGAAAATATAGGATTCCGGTAAGATTAAAAGGATAATCCACATTTAAGTGAATGTGAAAAAGCGGCTCTTCAAATTGCATTGGATACAATTCCCGGTAAAAGGAGTTGTAATCCTTTTCTTCCAGTTCAGTTGGCTGTTTTGTCCAAGCTGGCTCTGGGTTGTTGATTATATTGTCAACTTCCTTTGTTGGTGCTTTATCTTCTTCTTTGGCTCCTTCAGGTTTTGGAAGTGTTTCTGTGCGCATTCCAAATTTAATGGGGATAGGCATAAACTTGTTATACTTAACCAATAATTCACTGATTCGCGATTCTTCCAAAAATTCGGTGGAATCCTTGGCAATGTGAAGTATTATTTCAGTTCCGCGCTCTTTTTTATCGGCTTCCTCTAAAGTAAATTCTGGCGAACCATCGCAGCTCCAATGTACTGCAGGTTCATCTTTGTAGCTCTTGGAAATGATTTCCACCTTTTCGGCAACCATAAAAGCGGAATAGAAACCTAGTCCGAAATGCCCAATAATGCCCGCATCCTTTCCATCTTTATCCTTGTATTTTTCAAGGAATTCCTCTGCTCCGGAAAAAGCGATTTCGTTGATGTATTTTTCAACTTCGTCCTTTGTCATCCCAATACCTTGGTCGATAATGCGAAGTTGCTTTTTCTTTTTGTCCAGTTTCACCTCAATTAGAGGATTGCCATATTCAACGCCTTCAGCTTCGCCAATGTTTGCAAGATGCTTCATCTTTAAAGTAGCGTCCGTAGCATTCGAAATCAATTCCCGAAGAAAAATCTCGTGGTCGCTGTATAAAAACTTTTTGATCAGTGGAAAAATATTATCTACTGATACATTGATAGTTCCTTTGCTCATTTTTATTATTGTTTTATATTATTTTCTTGTTGTAGTTCCATATAGTCAAATAAAGTACCAAGCAACAAAATGCTGACACCTTGTCACAGTAAATTTTAAAGAAGGAAGCTGAAACTTTAACAGAACATTTTGTTTAACAAATGAACCAAAACATTAAACAGTAGTTATCTTTGTAAAGTGATGTAAAAGTCAAATTCAATTCAATTTTAAACACTTACAATACAATGGCAACTGTAAATAAAAATTCTCCGGTCCCAAAAAAAAACACAAACAATAACAAAGTTACTAAGGAGAAAATCATTTCTGCATATATGGAATGGGTGCTTTCCAAAGAGAAAGCGCCGTTGAGTATTTTCAAATTTTCTAAAGAGAATAATTTTACCGAAGCGGAATTTTATGAAAACTTCGGGTCTTTCGATGGGTTGCAAATGGAAATTTGGAATTCGTTTTACACCAAAACAATTATTTTGGCAAATAAAGACGAGAATTATTCCACCTACTCCAATCAAGAAAAAATGCTTACTTTTTTCTACACATTTTTTGAGATGTTGACTTTAAATAGAAGCTATATTCTTTTCAGCTTAAAAGAACATCGCAATATGATGAAAAACCTAAGCCAATTAAGCGGACTTCGGAAAAACGTCAAACATTTTGCGGCCGAATTGATTCGCGAAAATAACGAAGACAAGCAGCTCAAAATCCTGAAACAATCTGTTGTTGTTTTTTCAGAAGGAGCTTGGATCCAAACCTTGTTTCTATTGAAATATTGGATGGACGATAATTCCGCAGGTTTTGAAAATACGGATATTGCGATTGAAAAATCCGTTCGTGCCATTTTCGATATTTTTGACACCAAGCCACTGGAAAGTGTACTGGATTTTGGAAAATTTTTATGGAAAGAAAAGATGGCTTAATGAAGACAATAGATAAAATTCCCACAAATAAAATTCAGCGTGCTTCAAAGTTAATGACAACCGGCGTAAAGGTTGGAGGCAATTATTTGAAGTATTATGGAAAAAAATTCGTCAATTCTGAAACTACACGGGACGAATTGAACGAAAGCAATGCCGAAGATATTTATGACGGCTTAAAAAATCTAAAAGGCAGTGCCCTAAAAGTAGCGCAAATGCTGAGTATGGAAAAAAATATTATGCCAAAAGCATATGTTGAAAAATTTTCACTGGCACAGTTTCAAGTCCCGCCACTTTCCGCCCCATTGGTTCAGAAAACCTTTAAAAAATATTTTGGAGATACGCCCGAGAGTCTATTCGATACTTTTGATGCAGAATCGGTTGCGGCGGCAAGCATTGGGCAAGTTCATAAAGCCACAAAAGACGGAAAGAATCTCGCTGTAAAAATTCAATATCCCGGAGTTGCGGAAAGCATAAGCAGTGATCTTGCGATGGTAAAACCCGTGGCGATGAAAATGTTCAACATAAAAGGGAAGGATAGCGACAAATATTTTAAGGAAGTTGAAAATAAATTATTGGAAGAAACCGATTATTTGCTGGAAGTGGAACAGAGCATCGAGATTACGGAAGCTTGCTGTAAAATTCCAAACTTGAGATTTCCCATGTATTATGAAGAACTTTCCGGAGAACGCATTATAACGATGGACTGGATGACGGGCGTACATCTTTCAGATTTCACTAAAAATAATACCGATAAGGCGAAAGCGAATAAAGTTGGGCAGACGCTCTGGGATTTTTATATGTTCCAAATGCACCACCTAAAACGCGTTCACGCCGATCCGCACCCTGGAAATTTTTTGGTGGATGAAGATGCAAACTTAATAGCGATAGATTTTGGCTGTGTAAAAACCGTTCCCGAGGAATTTTATGTTCCATATTTCGAGCTTGCAAAACCTGAAAATATTAACAATCCGGAGATTTTTTTAGAGAAAATGTACGCCTTGGAAATTTTGAAGGTGGAAGATTCACCAGAGGAGACTAAATTCTTTTCCGAGCTCTTTTTTGAAATGTTGAGTCTTTTTACACAACCTTTTCACAGCGAAACCTTTGATTTTTCGGATGAGGAATTCTTCGGTAAAATTGCGGAGCTCAGCACTAAATATTCAAAAGACACGGAGATCAGGAAGATGAACGGAAATCGTGGTTCTAAGCATTTCCTTTATATCAACAGAACATTTTTTGGATTGTATAATTTAATGAATGATTTGGGTACTGAGGTGAAAATTAATAATTATAAAAACTATCTCTAAACTTTAACAAAACTTTGTTTAAAGCTTTAACAATTAGACTAAACAAAGAGTGTTATCTTTATGGCAATGATAATGGAATCAAATTGCTATGAAAAAGTGAAATATTCTATTATTTAATTGGTTAGGTTGTTTAAGAAAGGGTGCATATTTATGCACCCTTTTTTTATATGTGACAATTGGGTTCTGTTTATTCTCCCATTTACTATGCGCGCATACTATATAATGGAAGTTTTCTTTTACTTAATTGTACTGAATACTTATCTTTCCAGACTATTTAAAATACACCGAATGTACACTTCAAAAATTACCGGTCTTGGTTATTATGTTCCAGAAAACGTAGTTACCAATAATGATCTTTCAAAATTAATGGATACCAACGATGCTTGGATACAGGAACGTACCGGAATAAAGGAGCGGCGGCATATTAAAAAAGGTGATGGCAATTCAACTTCTGTCATGGCGGTAAAAGCATCAACAATTGCTTTGGAACGCGCCAAGCTTACGCCCAATGATATAGATATGATAGTTTTCGCCACCCTAAGCCCAGATATGTATTTTCCTGGCGGTGGGGTAGAAGTACAGGAAATGATGGGCATGCGGACTATTCCAGCCTTGGATGTGCGCAATCAATGCAGTGGGTTTATATATGCACTGTCGGTAGCGGACCAATTTGTGAAAACAGGAATGTGTAAAAATATATTGGTAATAGGCAGCGAAAACCATAGCGGGGGACTTGATTTTACAACGCGGGGCCGCAATGTTTCGGTAATTTTTGGAGATGGGGCAGGAGCTGCCGTAGTTTCAAGAAATGATACAGGGAAAGGCGGAATACTTTCCACCCATCTGCACAGTGAAGGAAAGCATAAAAACGAACTTTCATTGGAAGGCCCAACCACCCAGCACTGGGTCCCACAAATAATTGCCGAAAATAAACAGGAAGATATTCCCTATTATCCTGTAATGAACGGTCAATTTGTTTTTAAACATGCCATTGTGCGCTTTTCGGAAGTAATCAAGGAAGGCCTGAAGGCAAATAATTTGGAAGTAAAGGATATTGATATGTTAATCCCGCATCAAGCCAATCTTCGGATTTCGCAATTTATTCAGCAAAAATTGAAATTGACAGACGATCAAGTGTTCAATAATATCCAAAAATACGGAAATACTACCGCAGCTTCAATCCCAATTGCTTTAACTGAAGCATGGGAAACGGGAAAAATTAAAGAAGGCGATTTAGTGGTTTTGGCTGCTTTTGGAAGTGGTTTTACATGGGGAAGCGCCATTATTAGGTGGTAAGTTTTTCCCGTTCGTTAATCCTTTAAAAAATTAAAAAAGCCTTTCAACTTAATGAAAGGCTTTTTACTACCTAAAGGTATAATTTCTTAAAAGGCTAATTCCAATAAATTATAAAATGTAGCTTTAGGTATTTTCTATATAGACGTACAGTTTTGAAAGATAGTTTCACCTTAAATGGTTATTTAACAATTAAATAACCTTCTAAAACATTCCTCCGCTACCAGATTTTTCATTATCATCTCTTTTTTTACGTGACTTGGCCTTATAGTTCCCGCCGCCAAAACGATAGGATAAGCCTACATAAACTGTATTGCTTTCCCAACTAAACTGACCATTCTGAACATACGGATTGGTGCCTTCAAACTTAAATTTCATGGTGTTGAAAATGTCATTGTAATTTAGGCTGAAGGTGCCTCGACCCTCCCATAATGAATATCTGGCGCCAGCATTTACAAAATAAAAGGGCTGGGATTCAAATTGAATTCCTTGGTTTTTTGATCGGTACATTCCAAATAATGATAAAGAAAGGTCTTTGGTTACACTGAAATTATTAAACATTCTTGCATTCCATGTTGTGGTATTCACCTCTACTGTTTCGGTAACAATATCATCAACAGTGAAATTGCCTCCCGGATTGTTTAGTTTTTCAGTAATTCCTTTTTGGGTTTTTTCATAGAATTCAAAACTTGTATTGAAACTCCACCATTTTGTGGGTTTGTAATTACCGGACAGTTCTATCCCGTAGTTATTGGTGTTGTCAAAATTATCGAAAGTAAGTATGGCCTTATTGAGGTCTGTACGGTCTACAAAAACTGCTCGGTTGATTTCATCTTCAATAGCTCGGAAAAAAATACCTCCGGTAATACTTCCCTTTTCAAGATTACGGGTATAATTGGCTTCAAGGGAGTTGGTAAACTGAGGCCGAAGGCTAGTATTTCCGAAGGAAGAAATCAATGGAGTAGTAAATTCCCGAATAGGATTTACTTGGTTCAGCCCAGGACGGTCCACCCTTCGGCTATAACTTATCTGAAACTGATTTTTTTCGGTTGGCGAATAGGTAATGTACCCAGATGGATAAACCTGTAAATAATCGTGGGTAAATGCGCTCACGCTATTAGTATCTGCCTTTACACTTACATTCTCCACCCTTGCGCCCAACTGGTAGGACCATTTTTCAAAAGTTTTGCCATAGGTTGCGTAAGCCGAATAAATATCTCGTTTATAATCAAAAATAGTAGCGGGGGTAGGGATTAATTCCCCATTTGAAATATAGCTCTGGCCAGTAGAATTGTAATCTATATTCGTATCAAACAACCGCGCTTCCACGCCCAGTTCCAATTTGGCTTTTTCCGAAAGAGGGTTTATATAATCCAAGTTTACGGTCAATTGATTTCTTTCCGTATCATCAAAATCTGAATAATTATTTAAAGGAGATGCACCCGAAAATATATAGTAGGCATCTTGGTTACTTGAAAAATCATTATAATCGGCTTCAAGCTCCAGGGTGTGGCCTTCTTTTTCAAAATTCAATTTATAATCAAAATTATATTGTGAGGAAGTATTTTCTTCCGCAGTGTTAAACAACTGACTCTGATTGAACATGGCATCATTGTTATATAAAATATCAATGTTGCCCACGGACTTTCCATCAAAAATGTTCTGATTGGTAAAGAATGATAGCGTATTATGGTCGTTCAGATAAAAATCCAAACCCACTTTAAAAAGGTTGGATTTATTATTTTCAAGGAACTGAAAGTTCTGTTCCGAATTGTCTTGAGGGCGGAGAATAAACCCTTGGTTTAAGCCCTTGGAAACATTATTGTTGAAATTTCCATAAAGATTGAATTTCCCATTTCGGTAATTCATATCCAACCCACCCGTGAACTTTGCATTGTACTCATAAGTAAGCCCAACACTGGCATTTCCATTGAAGCCCACGTTTACATTTTTATGAAGGATAATATTTATAATTCCGCTCATTCCTTCAGGATTGTATTTGGCGGAAGGGTTGGTTATAAGCTCTATTTGTTTTATGGAAGTGGACGGAATCTGTTTGAGCAATTGGGCTACCGGAACATTGGAGAGTTTTCCATCTACCATTACCCGCACGTTTTGGTTTCCCCGCAGTGAAATTTCACCCGTTTGGGGATCCACGCTCACGGAGGGAAGATTATTCATAATATCTGAAGCGGTGGGGCCGGCAGTAGTAAGATCTTTCCCTACATTTATAACTTTCCTGTCCAGTTTTTGTTCAATTGTGGACCGTTCCGCAACTACCGTTACCTCATCCAGCGATGCCATATCTTCCTCAAGGAAAATACGGCCCATGTCCACATTTCGGTTACTGTCGCTGATAATAATTTCAGTAGAATATACTTTATACCCAATATATTGTATGGAAACCATACTCGTGCCTTCGGGAATATCTTTAATTGCAAATATTCCCTTGTCGTCGGTTACTCCGCCGGTTATTATTTCGCCCTTTGTATTTTTAACCACAACGGTAACGTAGGGAATGGGTATTTCCAATTTTTTATCGATTACCGTCCCAGAAATTTTCCCCGGTTTGTCAGTGGGGTCGGGGAGGGCATAATTTGAAGTAGTAAAAATAAGTGCGATGATTAAAACTAACTGTTTCATTTTTTGATTGTGTTTGATTGATTTTTGATGAATTAGCTTAAAACATTCATTTGTATGCGGTGAATAATACCTTGCATAGCATAGTTGATTAATATGCTTTTACACAAAAAATGTTTCTTACTTATATAGACGCCCCAAAATTAAAAGTGTTACAATTTTTTTCAATTCATTTAAAAACAAACAAACCCGAAGTATAACTTCGGGTTTGAATCTTTACTGCTATTATTAACACTAACCATCAACGTAAAAATTGTCGCAGTAAAGAATAAATCTTTGTACTATATAGACGTTCAAAAATCAAAATTGTTTCATTGCCCTTTTCATTTTAACGAACATTTGTGAAATGTTCAAAAAAGAGTATGTATTTTTCAAAAAAAAGAAAAGTATGAATAAGAAAACACTTGTGCTGGGCGCTAGCCTAAATCCGGGCCGCTACTCCAATCTTGCCATCAATCGTTTGGTTACTTATGACCATACCGTGGAAGCCGTTGGGCTTAAAAAGGGAGTTGTGGCCGGGGTTGATATTTCAACCGAAAAAGATGCTTTTGAAAATATTGATACGGTTACGCTTTACCTAAACCCCAAAAGACAGGAGGAATATTACAATTATATTGTTTCCCTTAATCCCAAGCGAGTTATATTCAATCCCGGAACAGAAAATCCTGAATTCTACGAAATACTTAGGAAAAATAATATTGAAGTGGAGGTGGCCTGTACCCTAGTTCTTTTGGGAACGAATCAGTATTAGTCCAAGAAACGTTAATGCCCCGTTCAGTATAAGGATGAAAAACCCGAATTCAAAATTTAGGAACTCGTTACTGAGATAGCTGATAAAGTAACCCAGAAATGGTGTCGCTATTGCAACCACGGGTACCCACTTGTCCTTTACTTTCCATTTGGTAAAAAGTCCGTACGCATATAAACCCAACAAAGGTCCATAAGTATAGCCTGCAAAAGTAAAGAGTTTAGAAATAACTGAGGCATCTGCAATTACGTATTTAAAAATAATGACTACGGCAATAAGTAGAAGAGAAACAAGTATGTGTATTTGCTTGCGAATTCGTACTTGCTTTTTTTCTTCATATTTCTTTTCGATTTCCAAAATATCTATACTAAATGAAGTAGTCAAAGCTGTCAAGGCACTATCTGCACTGCTGTATGCCGCGGCAATCAATCCGAGGATGAACATAACTGCAACACCTACCCCAAACTCATTCTGCGAAGCAAGCGTTGGAAACAATTGATCTTTATGTGCATCAATTCCATTTTGTTCGGCATAAACTGTTAATAGCAATCCCAAAACCAAAAACACAAAATTTACAATGGTTAACACTATGGTAAACCAAAACATATTTTTTTGTGCATCCTTTAGATTTCTACACGTCAGGTTTTTTTGCATCATATCTTGGTCAAGCCCTGTCATTACAATAGCTATAAAAGCTCCACTAATAAATTGCTTTACAAAATGGTCCCCGGATTTCCAGTCGTCAAAAAAGAAAATTTGTGACATATCGCTATCGGCGATAAAGGTGAATAAATTGGTTCCCGCAAGCCCAAGGTCCGAGGAAACATAATAAACTGCTACTCCTACAGCTACAAGCATAAAAAGTGTCTGAATGGTGTCTGTCCAGACAATGGTTTTAATGCCACTTTTAAAGGTATAAAGCCAAATGAGCAAAATAGTAATGGTTACCGTTACCCAAAAGGGGATATTCATGGCATCAAAAATCAGGCTTTGTAGAACAACGGCCACCAAATAAAGCCGAAAACTTGATCCCACCACACGCGATAAAATGAAAAAGGATGCCCCCGTTTTATAGGAAGCCTTCCCAAATCTTCCTTCTAAATAAGTATATATTGAAGTTAGGTTCAATCTGTAATAAAGAGGAAGCAGCACGGTTCCAATTACGGCATAGCCAACAATATAACCCAATACCACCTGAAAATAACTGAATTTTGAAGCTTCCACCCACCCCGGGACCGAAATGAACGTAACGCCACTAAGAGAGGCGCCAATCATTCCAAAGGCAACTAAATACCAAGGGGACTGCTTGCCTGCTTTAAAGAAATCGGCATTGCTGCCTCCCCGGTTGGTTAAAAAGGAAATGAATATTAAAAGTATGAAATATCCAATAATTAGAAACAGAATGTGTAGTGGCTGCATGTTTTTAACTTCGAAAAATGGAACTAATTTGCGTAAAAATACAAACCAATGGTTATTTTACTATCTATTTTTTAATACATTTGAATTCCTTTAAGTTTTTTAATCACAAATCATTAAAACAGAGAATAATGCGCTTTAAACTATTACTACTTTTCGCTCTCTTTTTGAGTGCTTTCACAGGTAATTCACAAGAATACCTTCGAATGATCGACGCCGGCACCTATAGTGTGCAAGAAATAATTGATAGCGGGGAAGCTTATTTTGCCGCAAAAGAAATTGAATTCCCAAACAATGACCAAGAGGACAAATGGGAAGGTACTGGGTACAATCAATTCCAGAGATGGAAATATAATGCCTTACGCTTGATGAATGAAGATGGATATCTTCCTACCGTAGAACAACGTTTAAATGAATTGGAAGATTGGAACGCCTATTTGAATGAAACAGCTTCCAACAGAATGGTCCTTCCGGATAACTGGCAGGAACTTGGACCAACTTCCTGGAATGCAACTTCCGGATGGAATCCCGGTGTAGGGCGCATCACTGGCCTCGCCATTGACGAAGCAGATATTGACCATATGATTATTGGTGCTAATACCGGCGGGGTATGGAAAACTACGGATGGTGGACAAAGCTGGACTCCCTTAAGCGATAACTTTTCAAACCTTTCAGTTTACTCTGTTACTATGGATCCTACAAATTCCAATACATATTATTTTGGTTCTATTGGAGGTCGGATATTTAAATCAACCGATTCTGGAGCAACATGGAATTTATTGGCAACAATCGGTAACAGTTTAGTGAATAAAATATTGATCAATCCAAGCAATACCGATGTTATGTTTGCAACATCTGAAAATGCGGGTATTTACCGTTCAACCGATGGAGGTGTTAATTGGGCACAGGCTGTAGCTGATAGTAGAGGTTATGATGTTGAATTTAAGCCAGGTGACTTATCTGTAGTTTATGCTACTGGTAGTGGTGTCCATAAATCGATTGATGGAGGTGCTACTTTTAACACTGTAGGTGGTTTTTCTACTGGTGCCAAAATGATTGGAGTGTCTGCAGCAGATGCGAACGTAGTATATGTATTGGAAGCAAATAACAACGTATTCGGAGGTTTTTACACCTCAAGCAATAGTGGTGATAGTTTTACTAAACTTAATTATGGTGGATTAAACTTTTTTGGATATAGCATTACAGGAAATGATAATTCGGGGCAAGCCCCACGCGATATGGGAATTGCCGTTAACCCTAACGATGCAAGCGAAGTCCACATAGCCGGTTTGCTAACTTGGAGGTCTATGAATGGAGGAGTAAACTTTACGTGTACTTCAGACTGGCAGCCAGGTCTTGCGCAATCTGAAAATATAGGCTATTGCCATTCAGATGTGGATGATCTACAATTTTATGGCTCTACCTTATTCGCCATTACGGACGGTGGGGTATATAAAGCGGAAAATACAGCTACAATAAATGCCAATTACTTTGAAGACCTTACTGCTGGATTGGGAATACGACAATTTTATAAAATTGGCGTTTCACAAACTGCCGATGTAGTAGTTTCGGGTGGAGCCCAAGATAACGGAACTTCAGTTTACACCGCAGCATCACAGTGGAGAGATTGGCTTGGAGCGGATGGTATGGAATCTTTTATAGATAAGGACAACAGCAGCCTTTTGTATGGAACCAGCCAGAATGGACAATTATACCGTTCTCAAAATGGGGGTGCTTCCCAATCAGGGATGAACGAGCCAGGCTCGGGTTCAGGAAATTGGGTGACTCCTTTTGAGCAGGATCCAATAACCGCTAATACAATATATGTTGGATATAATAGAGTGTATAAATCCACCAACTTTGGTGGAAGTTGGACAACGGTTTCCCAAAATTTTATTGCAAACTTAAATAACTTGAAAATAGCACCATCTAACAATCAGGTAATGTATGCCAACAAGTCTTCCCTAATCTACAGAACCACTGATGGAGGTGTTACAGATTGGACTCAACTTCCAAGTCCGGGTGGGGTTATAAACTATATTGCTATACACCCAACCAATCCAAATAAAATTGCTGTAGCTGTTACAGCTACCAATAGGGTTATGGTCTCAGAAGATGGTGGAGATACTTGGGTGAGCTATAAAAAGAATCTACCAGACTTCAGCGCACTGTCTCTTATTTGGGATAATAACGGAAAAGACGGGCTTTACTTAGGTATGGATTACGGCATTTATTATATAGACAATACATTTTCAGATTGGCAACCATACAGCAATCTCTTGCCAAACGTTATAATAAATGAATTAGAAATCAATAATGAAACCGATATGCTTTATGCCGGAAGTTATGGCCGTGGCCTTTGGGTTTCCCCATTGGTTGAAAGTATTTTAAGTGTGAACGATAGAATTTCTGAAAACGCCGTAACACTTCATCCTAATCCAGCAAATAACGAAGTGGTAATTACACTTCCTAAAAATATGGAAGCGGAAGTAAGGGTTTTTGATATTACTGGAAAACTGTTAATTTATGAAGCGGATGCATTTTCTTCAAACAGTTATGCATTGGATGTTTCTTCATTACCGGCCGGAACTTATTTCGTACGTTTGAATACAGAAACAGGAACCGTAACAAAGAAACTACTTAAAAAATAAGCGTTATTTTTTATAATTTGAATGCTTCAGAAAACATATTTTTTCTGAAGCATTTTTTTTATCTTTCGGACAGGAAAAATACTATGGAATTCTCTTCAAAACTTCTTGAAAATGCAGTGAATGAAATGTCCCAACTTCCCGGAATTGGTAAAAGGACAGCGCTGAGGTTGGTGCTTCATTTATTGAAACGCCCGCAAGAACAAACACAAAAACTTTCGGAAAGCCTCCTCAAAATGCGCGAAACCATAAATTTCTGCAGCAACTGCCACAATATAAGTGACAACAAACTGTGTGAGATCTGTGCAAACCCAAACCGAGATGAACACTTGGTTTGTGTGGTGGAAGACATTCGCGACGTTATGGCCATAGAAAATACAAGTCAGTACCGTGGCCACTATCACGTTTTGGGTGGAAAAATCTCACCAATGGATGGTATAGGGCCAAGCGAACTGAATGTTGAATCGCTGGTTGAAAAAATAAAAAAAGGGAATATAAATGAACTTATTTTTGCCTTGAGTTCAACCATGGAAGGCGATACCACCAATTTTTATATTTACAAACAAATAGAACCCTATAACATATTAACCACTACCATTGCCCGTGGAATTGCCGTGGGCGATGAACTTGAATATGCAGATGAGGTTACCCTGGGAAGGAGCATACTGCACCGTATCCCCTTTGAATCTTCCCTAAAAAGCTTATAGCACTTTGAAACTCTCCGTTGTAATTCTTAACTATAATGTACGTTACTTTTTGGAGCAGTGCATCCTTTCGGTCCAAAAGGCAATAGCAAATTTAGATGCTGAAATTATTGTCATCGACAATAATTCAACCGATGGCAGCTGCAAAATGGTGAAAGAAAATTTCCCCGAAATTATTTTAATTGAAAACAAGGAAAATGTTGGTTTCAGCAAAGCCAACAACCAAGCGGCAAAAGTGGCTGAAGGGGAATATATATGTATTCTTAACCCAGATACAGCAGTAGGTGAATTTACGCTTATTGAAACTTTAAAATATGCAGATAGTATTCATAAAATAGGTGCGCTGGGAGTTTATTTAATGGATGGCACGGGCAATTTTCTTCCTGAAAGCAAACGCAATCTTCCCACACCAAAAGTATCCTTGTTGAAACTCACCGGCTATACCGAAAAATACTACGCCAACCAGCTTTTTGATATTGCCAAGGGCGAAGTGGATATTTTGGTTGGTGCATTTATGCTAGTAAAAAGAAGGGTTTACAATGAAGTGGGGGGCTTTGACGAAGATTATTTTATGTACGGGGAAGACATTGATCTTTCTTATAAAATAGCCAAAGCGGGATACAAAAACCACTATTTGGGAAGTAGCACAATCCTTCATTATAAAGGAGAAAGCACCCAAAAGGATGAAGTTTATTTTGACCGTTTTTATGGCGCAATGCAGATTTTTTACAAAAAGCATTTCGATACTAATTTTTTCTTTGACCGTTCGGTTTCTGCTGGAGTTTCATTGGTAAAAAAAACACGGAAATTTTCCGAATTCAAGAAAAAGAAACAAATTTCCAAGGTTGAAAAGCACTACATTTTTACCGAAAATTTAGAATTGCTTGAAAAACTTATGGTAACCTTGGCCGTTCCCCTTCAAATGGCTTCAAAAAATGTTCACCCGTTAGTATTATTGGAAAACAGCTTGCTCATTTTTGATGTCGACTATATTTCTTATACTGAAATCTTTATAATAATGAAGCAACTTAAAAATAAAGGCAATATTTTCCGTATTCGTCCAAAGGGTTGCAACTTTATAATTGGCAGCGACCAAAGTGATGAAAAAGGCGGCGTTCTTCTTTTTTAAGAAATTTCAAACCCCAAACGAACAAATTTTAACTAATTTTGCATCTCTTTTGAAAGTAGCGGCACATGCCTGCTTGCTTTAAATTGTAAAACATAAAATCGTATATCGTAAATTGTTATGGCGAAATTTGAATTGAAACTACCGAAAATGGGCGAAAGTGTGGCAGAAGCAACACTTACCAACTGGCTAAAAGAAGTGGGTGATACCATTGAAGCAGATGAAGCGGTGTTGGAAATTGCAACAGATAAGGTAGACAGCGAAGTGCCCAGTGAAGTTGATGGCGTTTTGATAGAAAAATTGTTCAACGTTGATGATGTGGTACAGGTGGGGCAAACCATTGCCATTATTGAAATAGCAGGTGGAAGTGAGGAAACTCCAAAAGCGGAAACCAAAACAGAAGCTTCGCCAGCAGCGGTAAAAGAAGTTGAAAAGCAAGTGGAAAGCGCCAAACAGGACTTACAGCCCGTGGCCATTGAAAATTCTGAAGACAGGTTTTATTCTCCCTTGGTAAAAAATATAGCGTCCGCAGAAGGAATTTCCCAAAAGGAACTTGATGCTATTTCCGGAACCGGTAAAGATGGAAGGGTAACCAAAAATGATATTTTGGATTACGTTGAAAATCGCTCCTCCCCAAAAGAGCAACCTCACACTGCTGTAGAGACAAAAAATCCTGCTGCTACTGCTGCCTCCAATACTCCTGCAGCAGTTAAGCCAAAAGCTTCCGTGTCTGTAAATGAAGGCGATGAAATTATTGAAATGTCGCGTATGGGCAAATTGATAGCCCACCACATGGTCGAGAGTACGCAGACTTCGGCCCACGTGCAATCTTTCATAGAATGCGATGTTACCAATATTTGGAACTGGCGTAATAAAGTAAAGGGAGCGTTTGCAAAACGTGAAGGCGAAAATCTAACATTCACCCCCATTTTTATGGAAGCCGTTGCCAAAGCCTTAAAGGATTTTCCAGGGTTAAATATTGCGGTGGACGGCGATAAAATCATAAAACGAAAAAATATAAACCTCGGAATGGCAGCTGCCCTGCCCGATGGAAATCTAATAGTTCCGGTTATAAAAAATGCCGATCAACTCAATCTAGTCGGGATGAGCAAGGCCGTGAACGATCTTGCAGGCCGTGCCCGCGAGAACAAACTAAAGCCAGACGACATTCAAGGAGGAACTTATACAGTTACCAATGTGGGAACCTTCGGAAGCATTATGGGAACCCCGATAATCAACCAACCGCAAGTGGGAATTCTAGCATTGGGCGCCATCCGTAAAGTACCTGCTGTTATTGAAACTCCGGAAGGCGATTTTATAGGAATTAGATATAAAATGTTCCTTTCGCACAGTTATGACCACCGCGTTGTAAATGGCGCATTGGGAGGACAATTTGTAAAACGTGTTGCAGATTACTTGGAAGCGTGGGACGTTAACAGGGAAGTTTAGATATTTTCTTATCATAATATTATAAGGGGATTGAGCAATCAAATCCCCTTTTTTAAATAATTTAGGGCACAGCTTTTTTAAAAGTTACCTTTGCATTACAAAATACAATCATGGAACTAAACCTAAAAAAACCAATCTGTTTTTTCGATCTTGAAACCACGGGAACCAATGTGGCAACGGACCGAATTGTGGAAATAGCAATCCTAAAAGTTTTTCCGAACGGAAACAAGGAAAGCCATACTTGGCGCGTAAACCCCGAAATGCCCATTCCAAAAGTGGTGACTGAAATCCACGGAATTACGGATGAAATGGTTGCCAACGAACCCACTTTTAAGCAATTGGCCGCAAAAGTCTATGCGCTTATCAAAGACAGCGACCTTGGAGGTTTTAACTCAAACCGTTTCGATATTCCTTTATTGGCAGAAGAATTAATTCGGGCAGAGATAGATTTTGATATGAAAAAAGCCCTTTCTGTGGACGTACAGACCATTTTTCACAAAAAGGAAAAGAGAACACTGGAGGCTGCCTATAAATTCTATTGCGATAAGGATTTAAAGGATGCGCACAGTGCCGCAGCGGACACCAATGCCACCTATGAAGTCCTGAAATCACAATTGGATAAATACGATGATCTGGAAAATGATGTTACCTACCTATCCGATTTTAGTTCGCACCGTGATTTTGCTGATTTTGCAGGATTTATAGGCTACAATAAAGAGGGGGTTGAGGTTTTTTCCTTTGGAAAATATAAAGGATGTCTTGTCTGTGATATAATGGAAAGCGATTCAGGATATTTTGGCTGGCTGCTAAATGCCGATTTTCCACTTTATACGAAAAAAGTACTGACACGCATTCGGCTTCAAAAATTGAATACCAAACTTTAATATTCAAATGAAAATAATTTGTGTAGGCAGGAATTACGCCGCCCATGTTTCTGAATTAAAGAGCGCCACTCCTAAGGAGCCGGTACTTTTTCTAAAACCGGACACGGCGATTCTCTTAAAGAATCAACCTTTTTTTATCCCGGAATTCTCAAAGGAAGTACATTACGAAGTAGAGCTTTTGGTACGCATCAACAAGATTGGCAAACACATAGATAGAAAATTTGCCCATAAATACTATGACGAAATAGGATTGGGAATAGATTTTACTGCCCGCGATCTTCAGGCTCAATTAAAAAAGGACGGCCTGCCCTGGGAAAAAGCAAAGTCGTTTGACGGTGCCGCGGTAGTGGGTAATTTTTTGCAAAAAGATACGTTTATGGATGTTAACAACATCAATTTCAGCCTTCAACGCAATGGAGAAACAGTTCAAAAAGGAAATTCTATGCTAATGACGTGGAAAATCGATGCGTTAATCGAATATATTTCAAAATATTTCACCCTGAAAATTGGGGATATTATCTTTACGGGAACACCAGAGGGAGTTGGTCCAGTTACGGCCAATGATGTACTTACAGGGTTCATGGAAGACAAACAAATGTTTTCAATAAAAGTTAAATAATATGGCAAAATCATATGAAATGGAAAATCTGAGTGTGATTGCCGATGGCGACGAAGATTTTTTGGAAATACTGGCCCAGACTTTTCTGGATGAGATCCCGCCGGATCTAAACTCTCTGGAAGAAGCCGTAATGAATGACAATAGGGAACTTGCATATCAATTTGCACATAAGATGAAGCCCAATATAGAAATGTTTGGGATAGATCTTTTAAAAGATATTACAAGTATTGAAAACTGGTCAAGAACGACCAAAAACAGATCTGCCATCATTCCAAATCTGGAAAATATCCTTTCTACGCTAAAAATCGTTTTTGGCGAATTAAAAGAAGACTTTCAATTATAAATGCTTGCTGAAATAATAACCATAGGCGATGAGATCCTCATCGGCCAGATAGTTGATACCAATTCTGCCTACATTTCCAAGGAACTCAATAAAGTAGGGGTAAAAGTTTATCAGATAACTTCCATTCAGGATGATCGCGAACATATTTTGCAGGCTTTTGCCGATGCGGAAAAACGTGTCGATTTAGTTTTGATAACCGGCGGTCTGGGGCCTACTAAAGACGATATCACTAAACAAACCCTTTGCAGTTTTTTTGATGATACCCTAGTGGAAAGCCAAGCGGTAATCGACAATATTCATCGTATTTTCAAAATCAATAAACTGGAGAAACCTTTGCGGGCAAATTTACTGCAGGCCTTGGTCCCTTCAAAGGCCACGGTTCTCAATAATATGTTTGGGACAGCTCCTGGAATGTGGATGGAAAAGAACAACACGGTTTTTGTTTCCCTTCCCGGGGTGCCATACGAAATGAAGCATTTAATGCAGAATGAAGTGCTTCCCAAAATAATCAAAAGATTCAAAAGGCCATTTATCTATCATAAAACACTTTTAACCTATGGTCAGGGGGAAAGTATTATTGCTGAAAGAATAGAGAAATGGGAAAATGACTTGCCGCAAAATATTAAGTTGGCATATCTTCCTTCGCTCGGAAAAGTTCGGTTGCGATTATCTTCATCTGGAACGGACGAACAGACATTGAAAAATGCAGTAAATGCGCAAATGGATATTTTGAATGAAATGCTTGCGGATATCGCGGTGGGTTATGAAGATGAAACCAGTATGATAGGCAGGATCGCCCATATTTTGAATGTTAAAAATAAAACCTTAAGCGTTGCCGAAAGTTGTACAGGAGGTTCCATTGCGGAACATATAACCGAGGAGGCTGGGGCTTCATCTTTTTTCAAAGGGAGCATTATACCCTATGAAACGCAGCTCAAGACAAAAATTTTGGGAGTGCCGGCAGACCTAATTGCCAAACATTCCGTAGTAAGTCTTCCAGTTGCTGAAAGTATGGCGCTAAATTCATGTAAACTCTTCAGCTCAGATTATGCTATTGCAACTACAGGAATCGCTGGGCCCACAAAAGGCGACGGGGTTGATGAGGTGGGCACGGTATGTATTGCCATTGCTTCCCCCTTGGGGATTTTTTCAGAAAAATTCAGTTTTGGCAACGACCGTTTTAGGGTTATAGAAAAGGCCACCAACAAGGCCTTTGAAATGCTTTTGAAAGAAATTTCAAAAAACTGATTTCCTTTTGTTGTACATCAAAATATATTTACTTAAATTTGCACCCTGTTTTAAAAATAACTTCAAAAAGTTAAGGAAATGTCAAGAGTTTGTGAGCTTACCGGAAAAAGGGCAATGGTTGGGAACAATGTATCCCACGCGATGAATAAAACCAAACGTAAGTTTGATGTAAATTTGCTTAAAAAGCGCTTTTACATTCCTGAAGAGGATAAGTGGATAACACTTCGTGTGTCTGCTTCGGCTATAAAAAACATCAACAAAAAAGGTATTTCTGCGGTTATAAAAGAAGCGCGCGAAAAAGGCTTTTTAAATAAATAATTGCAATAATCAATAAAGTCTATTACAATGGCTAAAAAAGGAAATAGAGTTCAAGTGATTTTAGAGTGCACCGAGCACAAGGAATCTGGCAAAGCCGGTACTTCCCGTTATATCACTACCAAAAACAAAAAAAATACACCGGATAGAATGGAGTTGAAGAAATTCAACCCAATTCTTAAGAAAATGACGGTTCATAAAGAGATTAAATAATATAAGTCATGGCTAAGAAAACAGTAGGATCTATACAGACATCAACTAAGCGTTTAACCAAAGCAATAAAAATGGTTAAATCGCCAAAGACAGGGGCATATACATTTACTGAGTCTATCATGACTCCAGAAATGGTAAACGACTGGTTGAACAAAAAATAACCAGCTTAAAATATTGAAGAAAAGCCACTTTTTTGCGAAGGTGGCTTTTCGTATTTTTATCTGCTCTACTATCATTTTGAAATCTGTAGCAGGATTTTTAAACTTAATACTGATCACTTAAGAAATGAGTTTATTCAAAAAAATATTTTCCAAAGAAAAAAAGGAAACGCTTGACAAAGGACTTGAAAAATCCAAAACTACTTTTCTCGACAAACTCAGCAAAGCTGTGGCCGGAAAAAGTAAAGTGGATGATGACGTTTTGGACAATCTTGAAGAAATCCTTGTCTCCAGCGACGTTGGTGTAAATACAACTTTAAAAATAATTGATAGAATTGAAGATCGTGTTTCCAAAGATAAATACTTGGGGACTGACGAACTTAATAAAATTCTTCGTGAAGAAATAGCGGGTCTTTTGAATGAAATAGATTCCGGAAACGCTACTGAATTTGAAATTCCTCAAAACAAAAAGCCTTATGTTATAATGGTGGTTGGGGTAAATGGGGTTGGAAAAACCACAACTATCGGTAAGCTTGCCTATCAATTCAAAAAGGCTGGGTTGAAAGTAGTTTTGGGAGCTGGTGATACTTTTAGAGCAGCAGCCATAGATCAACTTCAGATTTGGGCCGATAGAACCGATGTAAGCCTTGTAAAGCAAAGTATGGGCAGCGATCCGGCCAGCGTGGCTTTCGATACGTTGAAAAGTGCCGTAAACCAAAATGCCGACGTTGTTATTATTGATACCGCCGGCCGCCTTCACAATAAAGTGAACCTAATGAGTGAGCTTACAAAAGTTAAACGGGTAATGCAAAAGGTTATCCCGGACGCTCCACACGAAGTGCTATTGGTTTTGGATGGTTCTACGGGACAAAATGCCTTTGAACAGGCCAAACAATTTACCGCTGCAACGGAAGTTACTTCCCTTGCCGTTACTAAACTTGACGGTACTGCAAAAGGCGGGGTAGTGATAGGAATCAGCGATCAATTCCAGATTCCTGTGAAATATATAGGCGTAGGGGAAGGAATGGAAGACCTTCAGGTTTTCAACAAGTTTGAGTTTGTAGATTCATTTTTTAAATAAATGAAAAAAAGCATCCCCAAAAAATTAAATCTTTACAAATATATTTTGTGGGCCTTAGTGGGGTATATTGGCATATTGACGGGCTATCATTCCTTCAATATTATCAGGTATTTCCTTAAACCTGTCAACAATCCTTTAATACCTTTGGATTATTACAAATACATTGCTTTTCCCTACACATCCCTACTTCCTTTTCTTTTTGCATTGCTAGCTTTGGGATTTTATTTTATCAGAAAAAATTACTTCGGAAAAGCAACCGTTATATTTTATGCACTATTAATTCTGATATTGCATATTTCCCAAAACAGTCTTTTCGAGCTTTTTGATGGTTTTAATCCGTATGCTTAATAAAAAAAACGGATTCACGAATATTTTCTAAATTCGTGAATCCGTAGATTTATTTTTGCCTAAAGCCTAAAGCCTAAAGCCTAAAGCCTAAAGCCTAAAGCCTAAAGCCTTTATTAAAGCGTTTCTTTCAGCCAGCTGAAAAATTCACGTTGCCAAACCAGCGCATTTTGCGGCTTAAGCACCCAATGGTTTTCTTCGGGAAGATAGAGTAATTTACTTTTAATTCCCTTCAATTGTGCAGCTTGAAAAGCACCCAAACCTTGTTCTATTGGCACACGGTAATCTTTCCCGCCCTGAACAATCATAATTGGCGTATCCCATTTGTCAACATAAGTTATTGGGTTGAATTCATTAAAGGATTTCTGTGCCACCGCATTGTCTTTTTCCCAATAAGCCCCGCCCAGGTCGTGGTTTACAAAAAACAATTCTTCAGTTGTACTGTACATACTACGGGTATCAAAAACCCCATCGTGTGCGATGAAAGTTTTGAAACGGCCATCGTGGTTTCCTGCTAGCCAAAAAACGGAATATCCACCAAAACTAGCTCCAACGGCACCCAAACGGTTTTTATCTACATAGGGTTCTTTTGAAATATCATCAATAGCATCCAGATAATCCTGCATAGCCTTTCCTCCCCAATCTCCACTGATCTCTGCATTCCATTCTACTCCGTGTCCGGGCATGCCGCGACGGTTGGGCGCTACAATTATGTAACCTTCCGAAGCCATCAATTGGAAATTCCATCGGGTAGAATAAAATTGCGAAAGTGCCGACTGGGGTCCGCCCTGCGCGTAAAGCAAAGTTGGGTATTTTTTGTTTTTGTCGAAGTTTGGTGGAAGTATTACCCAAACCAGCATTTGCTGATTGTCCTTGGTAGTCACCATTCTTTTTTCAATCTGTGGCAAGTCCAACTTACTGTAAAAGTCATTATTTACCTGCGTGAGTTGTTTAAAAGTTTTGCTTTTTAAATCGAAGGAAAAAATTTCCGTAGCATGGTTCATATCGGTTCGGGTAACAATCAACTGCCCATTGTTTTCGGCAACGATGCCCGTAACATCAAATTGCCCTTGTGAAAGTTGTTCCACCACGGGCATTTTTCTGGTTTTCCCCGGATAATCTACTTTGAAAATTTGAATGGTTCCATCTAAGGGTGCGGTAAAGTAAATGTCCTTACTATTGCTTCCCCAAATAAAACCGTTTACGGTACCATCCCATTGAGAAGTAAGGTTTTGTTTCACGCCCCCTTGAAGCACTACAATATCATTTTTATCTGCTTCATAGCCTTTGGTTACCATTTGCAACCACGCCAAGGAGCCTTCTTTTGAAAAGGCTGGCTGGGTGTCATACCCCTTATTTTCTTCAGTTATATTTTCAGTTTTTTTATCGGCTAAATTATACTTGTAAATATCTGTATTGGTACTTATGGCATAATCTGTCCCTGCGGACTTCTTGCTTACGTAATAAATATTTTCGCCTTTTGGGCCCCAAACATAATCTTCGTCACCACCAAAAGGGGCTTGTGGAGTGTAATAGGGTTGTTCCGGAGTAATATCAGTTTCGGCGCCCGTCTTGGTATCTTTATAAAAAACGTGGTTATAACTGCCGTCGTTATATGTGTCCCAATGTCTGTAATCCAAAGATGTGTAAACATAGGCGTCACTTTTTGGAAGATCCTTATAAATATCCTTTCCTGTAACGTCTTTCACATGTACTGCTTTGTTCATTAAAAGATATTGGCCGTTTGGGGAAAGATTTTTGTCGGTTACCTTGGCTTCGTCTTTGGAAATCTCAGTGAAGTTTCCGCCGTTGACGGACGTTTTGTAATACTTGGAATCAAAACTGTTCTCTTCCATATTAGGGGTTGAAACCTTGTAGAATAGCTCTTTTCCGTCATTGGAAATGCCAATGGGACTAACTTTTTTAATTTGCCATAAAAGTTCTGGCGTCATTGTTTTTTGCGCATGCAATAGATTGGCACAAATGAAGGCCAATAAAAATAGGGTGCTTTTTTTCATTTAAAAATATTTTTAGAAGTGTAAAGTTACTTAAAAAAGTTGGCAGAGTTTCCGTGTTGGTTCTTCGCAATTCACGCTTGACTTTATTTGGAATTTGGTATTTGTTAATTGAGGATTTGGTTACAGATATTCGTGGTATCTTTGCACACTTTTATAAAGTTAGAAGTAGGAAGTTAGAAGTAGGAAGTTGGAAATGAGACTTCGTAAATCGTAAATACAAAATCAATAATGCGTACCAAAACCTTAAAGAAGAACAAAATAAATGTAGTAACCCTTGGCTGCTCCAAAAATGTCTACGACAGCGAAGTGCTGATGGGGCAACTTCGAGCCAGCAATAAGGAAGTTGTGCACGAGGAAGAGGGCAATATTGTTGTGATCAATACATGCGGATTTATTGCCAATGCGAAGGAAGAAAGCATCAATACCATTCTTGAATACGTTCAAAAAAAGGAAGAAGGTTTGGTGGACAAGGTTTTTGTTACGGGTTGTCTTTCTGAAAGGTACAAACCGGATCTTCAAAAGGAAATCCCGAATGTGGATGAATATTTCGGAACTACAGAACTTCCCGGTTTATTGAAGGCTTTGGGTGCCGATTACAAACACGAATTGATAGGCGAACGTATTACCACCACTCCAAAAAACTACGCCTACTTTAAAATAGCAGAAGGTTGTGACCGTCCCTGTTCTTTCTGTGCAATCCCAATTATGCGTGGAAAGCACCGAAGTACTCCAATGGAAGATTTGGTTAGTGAAGCCGAAAAACTTGCTGCAAAAGGGGTAAAGGAATTAATATTAATTGCCCAGGATTTAACGTATTACGGACTCGATCTTTACAAAAAAAGAAATCTTGCCGAACTGCTCCAAAAATTGGTAAAGGTAGAAGGCATTGAATGGATCCGTTTGCACTATGCATTCCCAACTGGTTTCCCGATGGACGTTTTGGAAGTGATGCGCAACGAACCGAAAATCTGTAACTATATAGATATTCCGCTTCAGCATATTGCCGATCCAATTTTAAAGTCAATGCGCCGTGGAACTACCAAGGCAAAAACCACAAAATTGTTGGAAGATTTTAGAGCGGCTGTTCCGGAAATGACCATCCGAACTACGCTGATAGTTGGTTATCCGGGCGAAACGGAAGAAGATTTCGAAACCCTAAAAGAATGGGTGAAGGAAATGCGCTTTGAACGTTTGGGCTGTTTTACCTATTCTCACGAAGAAAATACACACGCTTACAATCTTGAAGACGATGTTCCGGAAGAGGTAAAAATGGATCGCGCCAACAAGATTATGGAAATACAGTCACAGATTTCATGGGAACTTAACCAACTAAAAATTGGGAAAGAATTCCGTGTGGTGATAGACAGAAAAGAAGGTGGTTATTTTGTAGGCCGTACCGAGTTTGATAGCCCAGATGTGGACAACGAAGTTTTGATAAATGCAGAAGATGATTATTTGCGCACTGGGGAATTCTTCAATGTGAAAATTACCGCTGCGGAAGATTTCGATTTGTACGCTGAGGTTATTAAAGAGTAAA